>JAGOTL010000003.1 GCA_018061805.1 Candidatus Babeliales bacterium | reverse complement strand
TATCACGCGTTAATTCATCTGAAGTTAATCTGATCACCGTTGAAGATCCTGTTGAGTATCAAATACCGGGCATCAATCAAGTGCAGGTAAATGACAAAATCGGGCTCACCTTTGCAGCTGCACTTCGCTCTATCTTGCGTCAAGATCCCGACATCGTCATGATCGGTGAGGCTCGCGATACTGAAACTATTCAGATTGCGGTGCAAGCGTCGCTCACGGGTCACTTAGTTTTTAGTACCATTCATACCAACAGTGCTCCAGCAACCATTACCCGTTTGCTTGATATGGGTATTGAACCATTTTTAATAGCATCATCAGTTACCGCAATTTTGGCACAACGACTTGTGCGTAAATTATGTGATGCATGCAAAGAAACATACACACCAACACCAAGCGCTCTTGAATCAATTGGTATCAAACCAGAAGCAGCACAAAAAATTGTTTTTTACAAAGCTGTCGGTTGCCCAAAATGTATGGATTCTGGATATGCAGGACGAATTCCTATCTTTGAAATCATGGTCATCTCGCCTGCAATTGCTCAACTGATTGTACAGCGCGCAGATGCTTTACGTGTCAAACAGCAAGCACTCAAAGATGGTATGACACTGCTCGTGCATGATGGCATTGCAAAGATCGAACTAGGTCTGACAACAATTGAAGAAGTTCTTTCAGTTGCATCATCACAAGAAGAAATTGGATACTAAAAGATAAAGAGGCATATTTTTTACATGCCTCTTTATTACAATATTTTTACTCTACTTCGCTGAATACTCCTACATTTAAGCAGGAGAGCGCTTCATTTAATTTTTTTAACGCCTTTGGGTATATCAATCTGTATAGGAACATTAAGATATTTGCCATTTCGTTCTATTTTAAAATGTTTACAACCCAGTCCTTTAAGAACTTTTAAAAACACCGTCAAGCTATAATCTTTTTTCGTACCAGATCGCATTGATTGAATAACCGTAGGTGATACACCTGACAGTTCCGCTAGTTTTCTCACTGACGTTTTATCTTGTTCCATAATAGCCAAAAGCATTTCCGTAATTGCAAAGTCTTGCATCTGGTCATTAAATTCCTTCTGTTGTTGTACAGTAAGTTTTGCAAGAGTTTTTTCAACCGTAGATAATTCTTTTATTTTTTTTTCAGGCTTAACTTTTTTAACTGTTTTTTTCATAATAAGTTTCCTTTTTATATCTCTCTTCATAATCTTGTTGCATGCGCATAGCTTTATCAAAGTCTTTTTTAGACATTTTATCAGATTTTTTTTCGTAACCATTCGTAATGATTATTTTTCCACCCTTAAAAAAGAAACAAAAAAATCTGTCTGGCTGTGGTTTGAATACATATATTCCACTGCCCTCATGTCGAAATTTTTCTTTGTTTCTAATAGATCCTAAATCTCCCATCCAAATTAACAACTTCATTAACTGTAATTGTCGATCAATATCCAATTTTTCATAATAATCTAAAGCTTCACTACGACCAACATCATTCGTATACCATTCAATGGTAAACGTTTGGCCTTCATAAGCAATAACCTGCTTGTTTTTTTTCATTATCTCTTACCATTTTTTATACATTAACTGACAATAATCAACGTACCACGATTGCAGTACAAGTCTAGATATTTAATAGGCATATTGTAAACAAAAAAACGCTGGGTTTATGCCCAGCGTTTTTATCATCATGTTAATAAATTCTTATGCTATTTTATAAATTCTATGTTTTCCAACCTTAACGATTGTACCTGATCGTACTGTCACCAAAGCTTTAAACTCACGCACTAGCTGCTCATCAATCAACACTGCGCCAGATTCGATCAGTCGTTTAGCTTCTGATGAACTTGCAATAGCTTTCAGCTCTTGCAGCAACGTCACAATCCATACTGGATTTTGCTTGCATGCATCAGAGACTGCGACTTCTGTTGCTTGCGAAAAATCTTTGCGTTGAAACAATGCTTCAAACTGCTGCTGACCTTCTTGGGCTTGTACGGGTGACCAAAATGTAGCAACTACTTCGTATGCCATCTGCTTTTTCAGATCCATAGGATGAATTTTACCCGATGCAACATCTGCCTTTAAAGTTTCAACATCTTGCTGGCAGCGATTTAAAAGTAACCAAAAATATTTGTAAACCATATGATCTGGTACCGACATCAGCTTACCGTACGCATCTGTTGGTTCATCAAAAAGCCCTACAGCGTTACCAAGCGACTTAGACATTTTTTCTACGCCATCTAAACCTTCAAGAAGCGGTACGGTCATGACAACTTGGGGCGCTTGGCCATATTGCTCTTGTAAAAAACGACCGCAGAGTAAATTAAATGTCTGATCTGTTCCACCAAGCTCAACGTCTGCTTGCAGATATACCGAATCATACGCTTGCATAATCGGATACAAAAGCTCATGCATCGAAATAGGAATATTGTTTTCAAGTCGTTTTGAAAAATCTTCACGCTCAATTAAACGAGCAACCGTCATTTTACTACAAAGTTTAATCACATCTGCAAATGATAATTTACTCAACCACTCAGAGTTGTAACGTACTGTCAATTTTGCAACATCAAGAATTTTTCCCACTTGCTGAAAATATGTTTTTGAATTGAGTTCAATTTGCTCATCAGTGAGTGGCGGACGTGTTTTTGATTTACCTGTTGGATCACCAATGCGTGCCGTGTAATCACCAATCAAAAAAATCACTTCATGCCCAAGATCTTGAAACTGTTTCATCTTACGCAGTACAACAGCATGTCCTAAATGTAAATCAGGAGCTGTCGGATCCATGCCCAGTTTAATTTTTAATTTTTTACCTGATTCTAATTTTTTAACTAACTCTTCAAGAGGTATACATTGTGCAGTACCAGATGTAAGAGTTTGCATCATAGCTTGTACTTTATCTTTCATCGTCACGTATCCTTATCATACAGTCATAAAATATTGCACAGGATACCACAACATAGTAGATACAATGATTCGGAATGCTTCACCAAAAAGAACCATTGCTCCAAATAAAATTAACATACCCCAAATGATATGTTCTGAAAAAAACGGATAAAATTCAGGGAAATAGCTATGCACAATTGTGCGAAATGTTCCTATTGCAAAATACATAACGCTGAGCAACGCATTTTGTGTATAAAAAAAAGTAATTAATTTTGCAAACGCACCTACTGCACCTGGCGCCATTAAGTAGCCAGATTTAAGCATGATAACCATACCAACAAGCGATGCCAGCGCCATAAAAAAATGACACAGTGGACGTGCATAAAATTGCAGCTCAACGCGCCAACCACGAGTTTGCGTAGGATTCATAGGCACATAACGACCCCATCCTGGAACACCTTTGAAAAACAACATGCACGCAAATCCAATCAGGTCAAAATGAATTAAAGGATTTACGGTTAAAAAACCAAGCTGTTCAGGAACATCATCACCACATTTTTTTGCAACCCATGCTTCAAACCATCCTGCTATACCCACCGTTGGTAAATATGAAAGCAATGCAATAATTGCGTACTGTAACATCTGAATCATTTCCAGTCTCATCATCATACCTTTATAAACCTTCTATTATATATGTACTAAAATAGTACCACGATGCTTTTTTCTTTGCCAATTTTTTACATCTTCAAAGCTAGCTACTGTTTACTTACTTCATTTTTTCCAGTAACGTCTGCTATATCATATGCAACTTATTTTTTAAAGGAAAAATATGTTTACAAAAATGAAACGACACACACCATTAGCATTATCCTTTCTACATATTTTGTTCACATCATCTTTTGCATATACCGCACAAAATCAAGAAGATGCATACCCAACTTTTAGGTATAATATGACCACGCAGAATACCCCAGAAGAGTGTGCTATTATTGCAAGATTAACAAAAAAACGAACAGACACGTTTATTGCTTATGTCATGAATTTAACAAAAGAACATGCTAACGATCTTGTTCCAAATTTCCCTTTTGCGCGCACACCGCTAGAAGTTCTGGTGTATCACAACACAGGACCAAGCAGCCGCTGGGACATATCTTTATCAACTGAACAATATGAAACCATGCTCAATCGCTTGCTGGAGCTGGGCAGTGACCCTAATCAATGCAGTTCTTGGTTGTTACACGAAGTAGCTTGCCAAAATAATTATGAAAACTTCAAAAAAATATTGGACAAAATAACACCTGAAAAATTTGATACAAATATTTTAAGCGTCATGTTTAATTTTTGTATGGGTCAAAACTTACAAGATACTCAAGATACAGAAAAAATTTTGACTGCTTTAATCGAACGTGGTGCTCATACTGATTTTAGCATATCTCAACTGTATCATCCTACTACAAAATGGCATTTACATGATACCATGTCACACCTCTGTAACGCCAAGCCCACAAATGATCTAAAAGAATAAATATATGTTGTCCTCTTTTTTGACGCATTTTTGTTTTTAAAGTACCTTAATATATAAGGCTTTATATCTAACAAAACCTAATTTTAAAAAAAGACTCTAACTATGGAACAACGTTATAATCCATCTATTTGCGATGAGCAAATGAGACTTTTGTGGCAACAACAACAAACCTATCGCACAACACAGCCTAACTTTGTGCAGTACACCATTGATACTCCGCCACCAACAGTCTCTGGATCTTTACACATTGGACATATTTTTTCATACACACAAACAGACATCATCGCACGATACAAACGTATGAATGGTCACAATGTTTTTTATCCATTTGGTTTTGATTGTAACGGTCTTGCAACTGAACGTTTTGTAGAAAAAAAACATAACACCAACGTGTATAAACTTGGTCGAGAAAAGTTTATCGATCTGTGCCTGAGCACTACTGAAGAAATGAAGGTCAAATTTGTACACCTCTGGCGTACCATGGGACTTTCAGCCGAACTTGAACACACTTATTCAACCATTGCACCTAACGTACAAAAAATAGCGCAAGAATCATTCATCAAGCTGGTACAACAAAATTATATGTACCGCAAAAATGAACCTGCTTTATTTTGTACACTGTGCAAAACAACAGTGGCTCAAGCTGATCTGGACGACGTAGAACAATCAACACAATTTAACGACATACAGTTCACCACAATTGATGGACAAAACATTATTATTGCAACAACGCGTCCTGAACTTTTGCCGTCATGCGTTGCGGTACTCTTTCACCCAGATGATGCACGTTACCAACATTTAGCACACAAAAAAGCGATTGTTCCTATATTTGGACAAGAAGTTCCGCTGCTTGCCGATGAAGCGGTGCTGCCTGAAAAAGGTTCTGGCCTTGTTATGGTATGTACCTTTGGCGATAAAACAGATATTGAGTGGTACAAAAAACACAGTTTACCACACGTACCATCACTTGGTTTTGATGGAAGATTTATACCAAGCACAGGTATCTTAGCAGGACTTAAAGTACCTGAAGCGCGCGCAACTATTTTGAAAGCACTTCAAGAGCAACAACTTCTACTCAATCAAAAAGCAATTCAAAATACGGTCAACGTGCATGAACGTTGTAAAAATCCAATCGAATACGCAATTTTACCTCAATGGTTTGTTCGCTTAGTCGATAACAAAGAAAAATTTATAGAGCTCGCACATCAGATCAACTGGTACCCAAAACATATGAAATCTCGCTACATTGACTGGGTTCAAAACTTGTCATGGGACTGGTGCGTTTCTCGTCAACGCGTATTTGGAATTCCATTCCCTGTGTGGTACTGCAATGATTGTAACGCGACACTGCTCGCTGATGCATCAATGCTCCCCGTAGACCCACAGCAAACACCATACAACAAACCATGCCATGCATGCTCAAGCACAAACATACGTCCTGAGCAAGATGTCATGGACACATGGAACACATCATCACTGACGCCCTACATTTGCAAAGAGCTATTTCAAAATAATGCTCTGTCACCATTTAACGATACATCATTTGTTCCTATGAGCATGAGACCTCAAGCGCATGACATCATACGCACATGGGCTTTTTATACCATTGTTAAATCGTGGATGCACCAGCAAACTATCCCTTGGAACGATATCGTCATTTCTGGATATGTACTTGCTGAAAACAAAGAAAAAATTTCTAAATCAAAAAATAATGCTCCTACAGAACCAGAAAAATTGTTAACGCAATATCCAGCTGATGCTATTCGATTCTGGACAGCTTCAGGAACACTTGGTCAAGACGTTGCCTTTTCACCTGAGCAAATGAGTATTGGTCAAAAACTCATGACCAAACTTTGGAATTCTATGAAGTTTGTCCAAATGAACACACAAGAACATACCATTGCTCCTGAGCAACCAAAGCTTGATTTGATTAACCAATGGATGATCGATCAATTGCACAGTGCGCTTAATGATTATCACACCTATTTCGCAAAAAACGAGTTTAGCTTAGCGCTTCAATCTTTAGAAAAAGTATTTTGGCAAGATTTTTGTGATAACTATCTTGAAATTATTAAAGATCAATTTTTCAATCCAAACCATTATAGCGCGCAGCAAATTGAAGCAACTCGCTGGACACTGCATGAAACTGGTTTTAGACTCCTGCAAATGTATAGCACCTATATGCCGCACATCACAGAATATTTGTACCAACATATTTTCAAGCAGCGATATCAAACGTCATCAATACACCTAACGCAAATGATTGCGCCGCAGCAAACTCATGATGATGTGCAAGCGCATATGCAGATCATTTTAACTATCATTGGTAACGTAAGAAAATTAAAAACAGCTGCTCAATTGTCACTCAAAACTGAACTAGAAAACTTAGTAGTGACCGATATCAGCCAAGCAAATATTGATGCAATTAAAGCTCAAGAAAATATCATTAAAGGTGTTTGTAAAGCTAAATCAATCACCTTTATATCTGACTCTAAACCACAAGGTTTGGTACAAGAAAATGAGCAATGGTTTGCAAGCGTAAGCATTGTAAACTCATAAAATATTCCTACACAGTACATATGTGACATAAGCCAAAGAATTGACTAAATCAATGCTTTGGCTTATTCTTTTCAGCGTGCAACTCTTCATGTTTTAAATATATACATCAAGAAAGGTGCCAACATACTGATCTGCCCACATGTGTTGAACAATGATTTATTAAACGTACAAAAATAGGAATACTATGAACAAAAATGCATTCTTTTTAGTAACTTTACTTTGCACACAATTTGCATACAGCGCTCAAGAAACTTTTACACCAAAAAAATTTACTTTGACGTATACACTCAATGTAGATGCAAATGATCAATCACGTGATGTTTTAGTTAACATGATGAACAACGTTCATCGTTCATCAAACTTTTATTCAAAACTAACTTCATTTATTAAAGAACTTAAAGAAGCTATCGCTGCAGGACTTACACTTTTCAATGCTGTTGCAACAATAGAAGAAAGCCCTCTTGAAATCGTTTCAGATGTAGCGCAAGCTGCTTTAGAAAGCGCTATTGATACAACAAGCACAGAAAAATCACAAACAGTTTTAACATATACTATTGCAAGCTTAAAACCAGCAGATGAAACAAACTACAATGAAGCAAAAAACATGCTTCAAAATCTTGCTCAAGCTTTAAACAGCAACGAGTCAACCGTTGAACAAGTAATTGCTTTAGTAGAAGAAATACACAACGTTGTAGAAAACGTAGCATCAGAAGGTACCATCAGCACAATGATTGCAAATATGACACCAGAAGAAGCTGCTGAAAAAATTGAAAACTACACTGAATTGCAAACAACAGAAGCTGTAGAAGCAAACGTTGCTCAAGACGTTCAAGCAGCAGTTGAAACAGTTGAATCAAGCTCAGCAGTTGCGCAAGCTGTAGAGACAGCTCAAGAAGTTGTTTCAGAAGTCTTTTCTTCAATTGAAGAAACTCTTTTTTCAGACAAATAAAAAATCTAGACACATACGTCTTGGTACAAAGAGAGCCTGCTTACTCAGGCTCTCTTTTTTTGTATCAATTTATAATTGACAGAGATCTTAAAAAACTTACACTAATCTTTATTTACCACCTATCGATTAGGACTATTTTATGTACAAAATATATCTCGCGTGTATCGCTTTTGCAACATCTGTATGTGCACCTTTGTATAGCAATAGCAACGCAGGCAAATCTATACGTATTTCTTTTGCTGCCACTGAAGCAACAGGGCGCAAAACAGATGCGACATCTGAAGAATTTAATTACTGCCTAGAAATGCTTAAAAATTTTTCTGCTTTAAGCAAAAAAAGAACTTTGACAACTGAAGAAATTATCATGGCATTACAACTCGTTAACTATCTATTTGCTACAGCAAACGATGATTTTTCAAAAAAAATAGTTGTGACAATCCACGGAAAACATACATTAGAATTACCTTTCTCTGAAAAATTGTTTGCTTTGTTGCAACAACTCAACAGCCAAGATGATGCGTACCAAGAGCAAGAAGATCAAGAAGCAACAGCAGCATAATGATTACGATCAAGCAAACACAAAGAAAAATACCTTTTTCAAAAAAACTATTTGAAAAAAAGGCATCATTTGTTTTGCAATTTTTAAAGTATTCTGATTTTGATCTGGGTATTTGGCTTACAACTAATAAAACAATTCACGCGTACAATAAAGATTTTAGAGGAAAAGATAAACCAACCGATGTTTTATCTTTTCCCTATCATACAACACTACAAGCTGGAAAACGTATCAAAGTGTTAATCCCCGAAGATCAAAATATCGGCGATCTTATTATTTCTGTTGAATACGTACTCAAAAATAATCAGCAACTTCCTGGTAATTTTATAGAGCGCATGGACCGCATGCTCGTACATGGTATTTGTCACTTACTTGGCTACGATCACATAGAAGATAATGATTATAAAAAAATGATCACTCTTGAACGCAAAATATTAAAAGCGTTACACGATCATTTTAAAAATTGATATGTACGATACATTCTATCGACCACAAGTTTCTTTTGTTGATACGACAAATCAAACGATGTCAGATCATGTAAATCTTGTTCCATCAATATTAACTCTTCTCCATCTAGACAGGAAATGTGTTGCCGTATGTACATCGCTTGCATATAAATTTTACCGTCATCGACGAATGATCGCTGTTTTAGATTAAAATCTTTATTTAAAATTCTTTCAATAACGCGCAAAGCATATTTCATAGGAACATACCAACCCTCATGCTTAATAAAGGTATTATACATTGACTTAGAACCCTTGCATGTAAGATACGTAAACCATACCACAGGTCCAACCGCTGAAATATAAAAGTTAATTTGCTGATTTTTTAAAATGGTATTGTTAACCATGCGCATATCTTTATTAAAAGTTTTACGCAAAGCTTCCAGCCATGATTCTACTGTTTTCCCTACTGCATTTATATAGCCATTAAGAAGCAACGTAGCAAACAACTCACAACGCGGTATTTTTTCAAATTCCTTGAGCTCTGCAAGCTGTGCTGCTTGACCATCCCAAAGAACTTTTTTCAACCCTTTAATCGGATCAACCACATATTCTTGAACAAAATTGGTCGCAGCTTTATATGTTTTGTCTTGTATCATAGGCATTTGATCTAAATTTTTATAATACAAATACAATAATGCCACTGATGACACCGCACTAACCCCTGTCGCTGCCCAATGCTGTACGACAAAGGACGGCTTTTGGTTATATTGCATCATTTGATCTACGTCATGTATATGACATACCATCGTTTCATATAAAACCGTCATATCTTTATACATTAATTCTATATTAGCCGTTTCTGGTGACGTTGGAAGAACCATGCCATACGCATCATACAAAGGTTGTATCGCCTGAAAGAAAGTCTGCTCCATGCTATTTTCATCTTCAATGGTTTTCAATTTATTGAGCCCATACAAAGCAATACCAAGCATTTGAGCAACTTGTTCTTCAAGATCATCTAAAACCGCAATGTGTTCAAACACTTTTCTGCGATAAGATACACTATACATTGCATACAACGGATGATTCCAAAAGCGCTTGTGCGTTAAATAAAACTTTTCTTTGGACCAAAACATTTTTGAACAAATCATTTTGTGTAAACATTTTTCTGCTGTTTTTATGTACTTGGTAAAAAGCATTTCATACAAATGCATTAAAATAACAGATTGAACTTTTTTAACAAACTGATTGCTTTCTTCTGCAACACACAGCGCTGAAGCAATAGTGTCATTCTGAATAACACGCGATACTTGTCGATTATTATTCAACACAAGCACCTGAAAAGCTTTTTTTAATTTTTGAGCATGTGTATCATCATGATATTTTAATAATTGCAAATATTTTGTACGGATATGTCCTAAAAAGGCCATATCCTGTTTCGGTTGCAACACAAAACTATGCACACACAAAATAAGAATTATTATTTTTTTAAACATGCAAACCCTTTAAAATGGAATAAGGCATCCTTGAAAGATGCCTTACTTTTTATTGCAAATGTTTTTTTAACATCTCTTGCAAAATCTTCGGATTACCTTTACCGCCAGTTGCTTTCATACAAGCACCAACAAAAAATCCAAAAACATTTTGCTTACCTGCTTTGTATTGTTCAATCAACGCAGGATTTTCTTGTAAAACTTGTAGAACAATTTTTTCTAATTCGTCTGCAGAACCAATTTGTTTTAAACCTTTTTGCTCCACAATAAGTTCAGGATCTTGTCCTGTTTGAGCAATGGTTTCAAACACTTCTTTTGCTGCTGTGTTATTAATCACACTTTCATCAAGCATACGAACCAATTTTGCTAAAAACACAGGAGTTATTGGGCATTCTGATAATGTTATTTTTGTATCATTAACATATCCCAAAATATCTCGCAAAAACCAATTTACGACAGATTTTTTTGGATATACCGCCATAGCTGCTTCAAAATATCGCGTACTTTCAATGTCTGCAGTTACAACGTCTGCTTCATAAGGTGTCAAACCCCACTGATTAATATAACGATGATATTTATCATACGGTAATTCAGGCATAACAGTTTTTGTTTCTTGTAATTTTTGCGGCGTTACTTGTATCAATGACAAATCAGGATCTGTGCAATAACGATAATCTGCCAAATCTTCTTTAGAGCGCATTGAAATACTACGTCTATTTTTAGAATCCCACAAACGCGTTTCTTGACGAATTCTTTGACCAGATTCAAGAGCTGTTATCTGTCGTTCTACTTCGTATTCAATAGCATCTGATATAAATTTAAACGAGTTAATATTTTTCAACTCACAGCGAGTACCAAGCTCCTGAGAATCTTTTTTGCGAACAGAAACGTTCGTATCTGCGCGAAACGATCCTTCTTCCATGTTACAATCGCTCACACCTACATATTGCATGACTAAGCGCAAAGCTTTTAAATATGCTTTTGCTTCAGCTGCATTTTCAATATCTGGCTCTGAAACGATTTCAAGGAGTGGCGTACCTGTACGATTCAAATCGACATAACTTTCACCAGTTATATCTGAATGCATATTTTTACCCGCATCTTCTTCGATGTGGATACGATTGATACGAATCTTTTTTTCAGTACCATCTTCCAGTCTGATCATCAAATGACCTGACTTACAAATGGGAAAATAGTTTTGCGTAATCTGATAATTTTTTGGTAAATCAGGATAAAAATAATGCTTACGATCAAATTCTGATATTTCAGAAACGGTACAGTTGGTACCCAAACCTGCCTTGATTGCACTCTCAACTACTTGTTGATTTAAAACAGGCAACACACCTGGGTGACCAGCACAAACCGGACAAATATGAGCATTAGGTTGTTGTGTGAGATCGTTTGAACATGAACAAAAAATTTTACTTTTTGTATTTAATTGAACATGAACCTCTATCCCTATATCCATACGATAGTCTGGATATTTTTCCAAAACGAGTGACTTTTCCACAATGTTCCTTATTTATTTATCTTTCAAGCGAAAATCATGACGATTTATCTGCTGATTACTTACTAATGTCAAAACACAACCATACTGTTTTTCTAATTCTAAAATTGAATTAAATTCACTGCTTGCCAGAAATTCAAATACAGCTTTGTTCACTTCAAATAAATAGTTTTTACGATCTTTTTTTTGATTCAAAAGCTGTTTTACTTTTCGTAAGATTTCATAACTTTCAGCTCGAACAGATGGCAAACGACCAAGTCCCGAGCAACAATGACACAGGTCTGTCAAAAGACGCATCAAAGGCTTACCTGATCTTTTACGAGTCATTTGCACAATACCAAATTCTGATACCTGCAAAACAACCGATTGAAACTTATCAAGTTCTTTGAGTGTTTGTTCAAAAACAGTCACTAATTTTAATCGATTCTTTTGATTACTCATATCAATAAAATCAATAACAATAAGACCACCTATGTTGCGTAGCTTAAGCTGCAATACAACTTCACGAGCCGCTTCTAGGTTTGTTTTTAAAATAGTTTCTTCTAAGTTGCCTTTACCCGTAAACTTACCGGTATTAACATCAATAACCGTCAAAGCCTCTGTCGTTTCAATAATGATAGAACCACCAGATTTCAGCATCACTTTTTTTTCAAGTGCAGATATAACTTGGCGATTAATATCATAACGTTCAAACAAATCAGAAGCATCTGTGTATAATTTTACAGCATATTTAAACTCTGGAGCTACCTGACTTAAATAACGATAGATTTCATCTTGGTTAGAAGCACTATCGGTTACAATTTCATCAATTTCAGAATCTAAATGATCGCGTATTACCTGCAAAGAAATGTCCATGTCTTCATACAGCTTTGTCTTTGGCTCAGATTTTGCATACGCAGACAGAATGTTGTTCCAATCAGAAATTAAAAAAGAAATATCTTTATAAATTTCACTTTCAGTTTTACCTTCGGCATTGGTACGTATCACCGCTCCCATACCTTCGGGCAAATACTGCGTAACGACTTCTTTAAGCCGCACTCGCTCAGCGCGATCTTCAATCTTTTTAGAAACACCAATACGTGCAATATTAGGAGTTAAAACAATAAAACGTCCTGGCAACGTAAAACATGTTTTTAATTTGGCACCTTTTTCATCCACAGGCTCCTTGCTGACTTGTACCAGCAAATCTTCACCTTCACGCAAAATCTTAGATATATCTAATCTTTGCGCTGACATCTTAGGTTTCGTTTCTTCATCAGATTCTTTAAACAAATCGACCTGATCAGGTCCCATTACACGATTAATAGCTAAATCATGATCTATTTCAGAGATGTGCAAAAAACCTGCACGACCCTGCCCGATATCAACAAAGGCTGTCTGGATACCTGGCAAAACTTTTAAAACCCGCCCCTTAAAAAAGGCTCTCTCAAGCTCTGTATCCGTCACTTGACCTAAAAACAGGTTTTCAAGTTTACCCGAACGCACAATGGCTACTCGAGTTTCCCACGGATTATTATTGATTAAAATTTTTTTCATATGGTACAACTTTTTAAAATAATTTTTTCAACCTCACGCTTGTAGTATACACGTTTCCTGCATAAAGGAAAATAAGCTCCAAAAAACCGTCCTATTGCCGCTATAAAACAATTCAAAACAACGATCGAATTGACTTTTTCAGCAAGCAACATAAACTGTGCTTAAATCATCATTGTTTGTTAATCAAAAATAAAAAAGGTTCTTACTTATGCAAATGCATTCGAAAACATTACTTGCACTTTCTCTTGGATTATTATTTGTTTTAGGTGGTTGTAATAAAAAGAAATCTACAGACCAATCTAAAAACAACAGCTCACTCTTCTCTAAAAAGTCTAAAAAAAATAAACATAACCGATCAGTCAATCCTTTAGATCTAGATGCTGATGCAATGAAAACATTCGCACTCGATGATAAATTGTCAAAACATGCGCACAGCAATTCTGGTTCAAATAGTGATAACCCGACATTTTCTTGGGAAAACATTGATGCAGAAAAAAGCAAACAACAATTTAAAACAATCTACTTTGACTTTGACAAAGATGACGTAAAACCATCAGAAAACGTTTCTTTAAACCATGATTGCCAAGAAGCAAAAGCTATGGTTAAAAAAGGTAAAACTGTTGTGGTTGAAGGTCACGCTTGTCACTCTGCTGGATCAGCTGCTTACAACTTAGCAATTTCAGAACGTCGCGCTCGCAACGTTGCAGAAAAATTAGTTGAAAATGGCGTAAATGCACAAAGCATTAAAATAGCTCCGCGCGGCCAAGAAATGCCAGTACGCAAAGGTGGATCACGCTCTGAACAATGGGTAAACCGTCGCGTTGAACTTTACGCAATCGATTCAAATCAATAATTCTCACAATGAAAACAATCATCCTATTAAGTTTTTTAGGGTCTGTGGCGTATGCTACAGGCCCTCTTTTCACAATGCCAGACGAACAAACGCTGCACGTACGACTCCGCAACATAGGCAAAGAATATTTTAATAAAAAAATATCTCTATCAAAAAATGTCGCAAACAAAACATTAACCATAGATGAAATTAGCGTAATAATTGATGAACACATTATTGCATTTGAAGATTTGCACGCTTGTGACAAAACAAACATTGTAAAAACCAATGCTATTGCGACTATTAACATAGTCAAATTACACAAACCATTTATTCTTAGAGCATTGCTGGCAGATTATCCGAATGCAATATAAAAAATACAAAGATTAAGATTATCACAAGCAAACAAGATAAATTATCAAGTAAACAGACTAACTGCTATGAAAGCTTTGCTTAAAAAATAAGCATCAGAAAATTGATACAGTACGGTTTTATTTACCAACACAAAATGTTTGAAACACTTTGTCTAAAGCAGCTTCACTCACGCTGCGACCAGTCATTTCTGAAAGCAACATAAGCGCATCTTTCAATCGACATGAAACCAATTCATAATCAATCCGACGCACATGTACCATAGACTGTATAGCTTGTAAATCTTTTAAGAAACGAGCAAGCAATTCATATTGCCGCTGATTAAGCAACCCAATAATTTTATGTGAGCCTTTGAGCTGCTGTATTTTTTCAAAAACAATATGATACAACTGATCAATGTTTTTATGTTCAGATGCTGATACTGACAACTGAGCGCCAGAATATTGTAATTGATTATCAGTTGTTTTTTGATCCATTTTATTATGAACTAAAATAATTTTATCACGATACTGATCAATAATTTTTTGATATACAGATCGTACATCTTCTGACAATGACCATGAACTATCAAGTACTAATAAAATTAGGTCACTACCTGCCGCTTCTTGAAGCGATCTATCGATACCTTCTTTTTCTATTACATCATCGGTTTGTCGAATACCTGCTGTATCAACAAAGGTAATAAATTCTTGTTCCTTAAAAACCCCTGCTTCAATCGTATCACGCGTTGTACCTGCAACAGGTGTTACAATGGCACGCTTTTTATCAAGCAAACAATTAAACAATGATGATTTTCCAGCATTAACAGAACCTATCAATGCAACACGCACGCCTTGTTTAATGTATTGTTGTTTTGGATATGATGCCAGCAACTTTTCAACATGCTGTATCAAATCTTTTAACCGCACAGCTATGTGATCTGAAAATTCCATCTCTTCATCTAAGAACTCAAAACTTCCTTCACAAAAAGCCATCATCTCGAGCACTGATTGTTCTATGCGTCCTATCCACGATGACAAGCTACCTTCAAGCTGCGCAAGACTGTATTGCAACGATGCTGCTGTTTGCGCATGAATTAAATCATTAATAGCTTCTGCTTGAATCAAATCTATTTTACCCAGCATAACGGCGCGTTGTGTAAACTCACCATTACCAGCCAAGCGTGCACCACATTCAAGCATGCGGCGCAATAATACATCTATTAAAAAAGGATTATTGTGACAGGTAATTTCTACCACATTTTGACCTGTAAAAGTTTTAGGTCCACGCATCACCAAGAAAAGAACTTGGTCAAGATGTTTTCCGTTTTGATCAACTACCCATCCATAATGAATCGTATGGGTTGTCACAGCATCAAGCGATGCACCCGAAGCAAGCTTGCTGCAACGTTTTACAATATCAAATACATCATCCCCAGAAAGCCGGATAAGGCCTATAGCCCCCGAACCCTGCGGAGTACATAACGCTACAATAGTTTGCTGTAGCGATGTAAGATGCTGCATGTGACTATTCATATTTACTCGGTTGGTGCAGAACCAGACCCGTTAGATCCATTAGAATCGTTATTATTTGAGCGATTGTAACGATGACGCGGTCTAAAATAACGTGATCTACGCGGACGATTATATTGAGACTGACCTTCGTCAGAACCTGTTTCATCTATTTGCGGACGCACATCATAATCTTGTTGTGGTTTTGGTTTATTGTGTACTGGCAACTGACGCTGTTGCATTGAGCGAACTGTGTTACCCTGAGTTTGTTTAACTGGCGCTACTACTGGTACTTGTTCTACTCTTTTTGGAGCAGGCGCTGGCTGAGGTGATTGCTTTTTGGGAACAATTGGCTGAATTTCCATACCAACTTCTTTCAACTGTTGTTCGATTTGTTTGCGAATAGTTGGATTATTAAAAAAGTTTTCATATGCGTTGCGATCCAACAAATTATCATGTTTAGTTGGTGCTGCATTTGGTTTAAAAAATAAAGCTATTTTAGCCTTTTTTGCACCAAATCCTAAAAAACCACCCTGTGCATCTTCTAAAAGTTTTACGAAAAACTCTTTTGGCATATCTGCCTTTTTTAAAGCTTCTTCTATGGCTTTGGCTACAGTTGTGCCTTGCGCAATAACTGATTTCATAAGATTCCTTGTCTATCGATACTTGAGCCCCACAATAATATCTCATCTATACGAGATAGATACTTACAAGATACTCTAAAGGGGGTTAATTTTGCAAACATTTGAAAATATTAGATATATTACGAAAAAAATGGAGTGGGAAACGGGATTTGAACCCGCGACCTTTGCCTTGGCAAGGCAACGCTCTACCAGCTGAGCTATTCCCACAATTTGGATACAGTAAAATTGTATCAGTTTTGAATAACAAGTCAAACAGGTTTTAGCATTCCAATCATTATTTTATTTGAAAAAATAACCTATATCATCTACCCTCTGTTCATGCGGTCACGTAAAAAACCTTTTAAAAAGTGAAGATTATCTATGATTAGCTCTATTTTTGGCACTATTTCACATATTTCTGAACTTAAAGTTGTCGTCGTTCAATCTGGCATAGGTTTTGAACTATTTTGTCCTCACGCAGCCGAATGTACCATCGATCAGCCTATCACATTACAAGTATATCTT
Source organism: Candidatus Babeliales bacterium (assembly GCA_018061805.1). Taxonomy (GTDB): domain Bacteria; phylum Babelota; class Babeliae; order Babelales; family Chromulinivoraceae; genus JACPFN01. The sequence continues at coordinate 58,142 of JAGOTL010000003.1, read as the reverse complement.
CATTGGTCTGCCGAAAACGGTCCAACATTATTTGGTTTTAAAAACAGTACCGACAAAGATCTATTTTGTACCATCATTAGCTGTTCGGGCATAGGCCCAAAACTAGGTCTTACCATATTGTCTAACATATCAGCTTCAGAGTTCATACAAGCAATCTGCCAAGAAAACAGTTCTGTTTTAAGCAGCATCAAAGGCGTCGGGTCAAAAAAGGCAGAGCAGCTGATTATACAACTCAAAGACAAAGTATCTAAGCTCGCTCAGACAGGAACAATATCAAAAGATAATCAGGTTATTGCCGCATGGGTAGACTTACACCAGACTCTAAACTCTTTGCATTATTCACCAACAGAAATTAAAATTGCCACAACACAGTTAAAACAAGAAATTGGAGTTCAAAATATTCCGTTTGATCTACTCTTAAGAAAAGCGCTACTACTGCTAGCAAAAAAATAAAAACACCCTACAATAAGCTGCATACTCTACTACCTACTTTATAAACAAAAGGAAATATTATGACTCTTGCATCTCTTATCGCCGCCATTGACGTACCTCTTGCTTTTATATTTCTGAGCGCAGGAATATTTTTATCAATTATTACTAATTTTCCACAATTTAGAAAATTCAAAGATTTTATAAAAATTATTCAACTTAAAAAATCACAAGAATCTACCACAGAAACATTAAGCCCTTTACATGCTTTGTACACCGCTATGTCAACCAGCCTTGGTATGGGCAACATCATTTCTCCTGCTGTTGCAATATCTATCGGTGGGCCTGGTGCTTTGTTCTGGATAGCGATGTATGCTATTTTTGGATCTGTTACAAAATTTACTGAAGTTGTATTTGCCGTAAAATATAAACGATATGCTCATGATGGTTCTATCATGGGTGGACCAACGGGTTATCTGTATCAAATACATCCATTTTTGGCAAACTGGTACGGCATTTTAAGTATCTTTCTTTTTTCTGCATGGTCTGCGCTACAATCCAAAACACTGGCTATTACCTACAATCATCTAGGAGTTGACGAATACATCAGCGGCACCGTTCTTGCCCTATTTATATTTATGATGCTTATGAGCGGTACCAAAACTATTGGTAATTTTGCAGCTAAAATTGTACCGTTACTTTTTATATTTTATATTGGCACTGCTTTTTTCATTCTTGGTTCAAACATACCTGCTCTTAAAGCCGCATTGGCCGCTGTATTTCAACATGCATTTTCACCCACTGCAGCTGTCGGTGGTTTTGCCGGAGCGTCAATGCTGGTCGGCCTACGCCAAGGTATTTTCAAAGGTGCTTTTACGACAGAAGCTGGTGTTGGTACTGCAGCTATTCCTCATGCATACTCAGCAACTGACAATCCTATCCAACAAGGTATCTTAGGTATGTATTCTATTTTTATGAACACCTTTTTATGTATGATTTCAGGACTTATTGCTCTCACCACCAACGTCTGGCAACTCGGAATCGTTTCAAATGATTTAGCATTTATCGCATTTAAACAATCGCTGCCAAACTTTGGACCAATTGCCTTAATTGCTACTATTACAATATGTATTTTAGGCGCAACTTTGGGCAACAGCTTTAACGGTAGCAAATGCTTTGGTTTTTTTACCAACAACAAAGGCATGACGTTGTATTATTGTTTTGTCAGTCTTTTTATATTTCTTGGTGCCATAATGGACACACCAACACTTTGGCGTATAGCTGATTTGATTTTACCATTAATTGTACTACCAAACTTATTTGGTATCATTATACTCACGCTCAAACATCGCAAAGAATTAAGTCAGTAACAAAAAGAGGTAGTTTAAAAAACTGCCTCTTTTTATCTTATCAACATTTCTATCTTTTTTGATGCACAATAAAAACCTGATCAACTGAAACAATTTCGGAAAAGATTGTTTTAATTCATCATGTTTATATATATTCTAAAATTGATACATAAACCTTTGAGCATGGAGTTTTATATGTTTTACATACTCATTCCCTTAGCATTTTGTCTGCTTATTCTTTTCTGGGCTATCATAAGCTATAATCAATTAGTACGCCTTAAATTAATGACACAAGAAGCTTGGAGCGGCATTGATGCTCAGCTTAAACGTCGCTACGACCTTATTCCTAATTTGGTGGATACCGTAAAAGGCTACAGCCTTCATGAAAAAAAGATCATCGAGGACATCGTTCACATGCGCGCTGCATCTATGGGTGCTGTACAAGTAGCAGATAAAGAACATGCTGAAATTGGACTCAGCGGCTCACTTAAATCACTTTTTGCCTTGGCTGAACAATATCCCAACCTTAAAGCAAATGAAAACTTTTTAGCTCTTCAAAAAGAACTCGGCGATGTTGAAAATGAATTGCAACTTTCTCGCCGTTATTATAATGGAACCGTACGTAATTATAATATAAAAACAGCTCAATTTCCTTCTAATCTTATTGCTCTGTTTTTTGGATTTTCTGTTGCCCCTTATTTTGAAATTACACAGCCCAATGAAAGAACTGTGCCGAGCACTAAATTTTAAAGAGACTTTCTATGAACATGTTACGAAACATTTTTGTCTTATTAATTTTCTCTAGCGCTCTGAACGCCCAAGAGCGTATCACATTCTTTCGTAGCAATATTCATGTTCGTACCGATGCAACAATGCTGGTCACAGAAACCATAGAAGTCTCAAGTGAGCAAAGACAGATTATTCATGGGATTGTACGAGAATTTCCAACAACATATTCGTATAATCATATATTACAATATGTTGTTGGCTTTAAAATTATTTCCGTGCAACACAATGACCAACCTGTTTCGTATCATGTAAAAAATGTTTCTAATGGAAAATTATTGTACATTGGTGACAAAAATATAGTGTTACCAACTGGAAAACATACCTACACAATTACCTACGAAACAAGTCGACAAATCGGTTTTTTTAAAGATTTTGACGAACTCTACTGGAACGTTACGGGCAACGGCTGGAGACTTCCTATCGACAAAGTACAAGCTCGCGTTTTTCTACCTATACGAACCCCTACAAAATCTATTAACGCAAAAGGATACACAGGATATCAATACCAAACAGATGCAAAATACACATATAACATACAAGATAATTGCGTTAATTTTTTTACAACAGATAACCTACGTGCCTTTCAAGGTCTTACAATTGCTGTTGATTTTGCAAAAGGTATTGTTTCTGAACCGTCACTCAGCCAAAAAATAAAATGGTTTGTACGTGATAACGTTACATTAATTGCTGCAGCTATTTTATTATTATTATTGTTGCTTTTATACATACAAAACATCATAATTGCGTATCGAAAAAATAAACCCGGTGTTGTAATCCCTCTGTTTTATCCACCACAAAACATGACTCCCTCTGAAGTTGGTTTCATGAGCAAAAGAAAGTTTTGCAACACATTTTTATCTGCAGATATTGTTGATTTAGCGGTACGTGGTTTGATAACTATAGAATATCACTCAAAAGATGAATACACTTTGAAACGTATCTCAACGCCTCAGAACATAACAAATCCTTATGACCAACTTTTAATCAAAACTTTATTTAACTCTAAAAACACCTTAACGATCACAAGAACACATAATACTGCAATGCAACAAGCATTAAAAAGGTGTCGTGATCATGACACTAATCAAACAAAAATTTATATAGATAATCAAAAAAGACAGCTCATTATACATTGGGCAATGTATATCATCATTTTATTGCTCATACACAACAACATGTATCTGTTTTTACCATTACTATGCTTAGGCATTGTTATGGGGCTATCTTCAAAATTTTATACTACATACACCCATGAAGGAAGAAAGCTTCAAGATGCAATCGATGGTTTTAAACTGTATTTAATGACAGCTGAAATTGATCGAATGCATGCCATTGGCACACCGCCCACCAAGACTCCAGAGCTCTATGAAAAATATTTGCCCTACGCTATCGCACTTAAAATAGAAAAACAATGGACTGCACAATTTTCTACACTTTTTAAAGAACTTGAAACCCAAGGTAAACCGTATCAACCTTTATGGTATCGCGGTAATATATTTGGTTATAACAACATTAGAAGCAATTTTACGCAAAGTTTTTCTTATACCATTACAAGCTCATCGACACCTCCAGGATCATATTCTGGCTCAGGCGGTTCCGGTCGCTCAGGCGGCGGCGGAGGTGGAGGCGGTGGTGGCGGTTGGTGATGTTCTTTAGTTGTACACCCAAAACATATGCTGCATCTTATACATCTTCAGAATCATCATGTCGACAATGCTTAATCCTATTGATATGATCAGATTCTTCTAAGCGTTCCGATAATTTACGCGTATCGTGACCAAATATTCCCAACTTTGGATTATGTTTTGGTACTGGTATGAGTCGAGCATGCTGATTACACGCTTTAAGATATCTGTTTGCTAAAACTTTTTGCGTATTATCCGTTACAATATACTGCATAAATAGTTGCATACGATCACTATCATTACCAAACATTTTATTTACAGCAAACTGCATTCTATCAACCCAAAAATCCAGCTTGGTTGCTGCTTTCATGATAAAAGGAATCTTAAACAGTACTTCTCGTATTAATTCTTTGTCCCCTTTTTGAAACTTCGTATATGCATCCCATAAAACTGTCATTTCCCCAACATCTGCCGTACTGCACGATGGTTCTTGTATGTCATACACCTGCAAAACCTCATCTATATAATCTTTTTCTTGAGGGTATAAAGAGATATCAGAACTTAGTTTTTTCAAAACATTCAAACATGATGTTTTTGTGTTACCTTGCTTGGTAGTATCTACAGGAGCTTTTAATAGTTCACTAAAAACAGGCATTTGACGTGCTCTCAAAGCTATCATCAACGCTGTAACACCTTTATCATCACAAAAATTTACATGAGTTCTTATTGCAGGCACTTGTAGCAATTTACGAACAACTTCCATGCGACCACTATAACATGCCACCATCAATGCTGTTCTACCATCATTATCCTGCATATGAATACCATTAATAACTTCCGGCACTTGTAGCAATTTACGAACAACTTCAATGCCACCATAATAACATGCCACCATCAATGCTGTTCTACCATTATTATCCTGCATATAAATACCATTAATAACTTCCGGCACTTGTAGCAATTTACGAACAACTTCAATGCGACCATAATAACATGCCCTCATCAATGCTGTCATACCATGATTATCCCGCATATGAATACCATTAATAACTTCCGGCAATTGTAGCAAATCTTCAACTATTGATACATCTGCATGCATCAATGCAGTTCTACCACTGCTGTCCCGACTATTAATAGTGCGTAGTACTATCGCTTCTGAAAGCAGCAATGTAACTATATCCAATTTTCCACACATACAAGCTATCATTAAAGGTGTTTGATCGTAATTATCACATATATCAAGCTTATCTCTTACTGTAGGCACTTGTAGCAATTCACGAACAACTTCAACGCTACCAGAAGAACATGCCCTCATCAATGCTGTACAACCTTGTTCATCCCGCACATGAATACCATTCACAACTTCCGGCACTTGCAATAACATCTGAACCAGTGGCAAATTATGACACATACATGCCTCTATCAATGCTGTACAACCACGTTCATCCCGTGCATGAATACCATTCACAACTTCCGGCACTTGCAACAACACCTGAACCAGTGGCAAATGATTAAATATACATGCCCCCATCAATGCTGTACGTTCATTGTAAAATGACTTGGCATCAGCATGAGTTCTTACGGTAGGTACTTTGAGCAACTCTTGCACAATAGGCAAGTTACCTGCACTACATGCCGCAATAAGAGGCGTTTCTCCATATCTGTCACGCCCACTAGCATGTTCCCTCATAATAGGTACTTGCAACAACTCTTTAATCAACTCAAGATTACCACGGTCATGACACGCCTGCGTCAATATTGCAGCAACCGCACTCGGATTTTTATTCAAACTATCTATTACTTGTGAATCTTGTAATAATCTTTGCACTTCGGGCAAATCGCCCTTACCAGATGCTTCAGACAAAGCATGTATTGCATTATCTTTACTGCTCAGCAATATCTGACTGAACATACAGACAAAGAACACCAACCATCGAGCCTGTAACATAGCAGAATCTCCTCTGATAAATTTATACCCAAAATAACCATAAGCTCTTGAAAATGCCTCTTTTCTTTAATCTACATCTTCTAAGTTCATAGATGTAACAATTTCTGGTGATATACCACATTTCATAGTCGCTGATTCTTCTAAGCGTTCCGATAATTTACGCGTATCGTGCCCAAATATTCCCAACTTTGGATTATGTTTTGGTACTGGTATGAGTCGAGCATGCTGATTACACGCTTTAAGATATCTGTTCGCTAAAACTTTTTGCGTATTATCCGTTACAATATACTGCATAAATAGTCGCATACGATCACTATCGTTATCAAACATTTTGTTAACTGCAAGCTGCATTCTATCAACCCAAAAATCCTGCTTTGTTGCTACTTTCAGAATAAAAGGAATTTTAAACAGTACATCTCGTATTAATTCTTTGTCCCCTCTTTGAAACTTCGTATATGCATCCCATAAAACTGTCATTTCCCCTACTTCATCGATACAGCACAATGGTTCTTGTATGTCGTACACCTGCAAAACCTCATCAATAGAATCTTTTTCTTGAGGATCTAAAGTGGTATAAAAACTTCGTTTTTTCAAAAAATTCAAACATGATGCTTTTGCGTTACCCTGAATGGTAATATCTACAGGAGCTTTTAATAGTTCACTAAAAACAGTTATTTGACGTGAGTGCAAAGCATGAAGCAACGCTGTCATACCATCATCATCACAAAGATTTACATGAGTTCTTACTACAGGCACGCGTAACAAATCTTGAATTATTGATACATCACCGTGTACGCTTGCCACCATCAATGCTGTCATACCAATGCTGTCTTCATTATTAACATTGCACAGTACGATCGGATCTGAGAGCAGTAGTGTAACTACATCCGATTTACTACGCTCACAAGCTATCATTAAAGGTGTTCTACCGCACTTATCACGTATATCAATATTATTTCTTACTGCAGGCACTTGTAGCAATTTACGAACAATTTCAACGCTACCAAAAGAACATGCCACCATCAATGATGTCATACCATCATTATCCCGCGTATTAATACCATTAATAACTTCCGGCACTTGTAGCAAATCTTGAATTATTGATACATAACCTTGTCCGATTGCCAGCATCAACGCAGTTCTACCACTGCTGTCCTGACTATTAATACTGCGTAGTACTATCGCTTCTGAGAGCAGTAATGTAACTACATCCGATTTTTGACACATACAAGCTATCATTAAAGGTGTTAGACCGCGTTTATCACGTATATCAAGATTATCTCTTACTGTAGGCACTTGTAGCAATTCACGAATAACCTCAACGCTACCAAAAGAACATGCCTTCATCAATGCTGTACGACCTTGTTTATCCCGCACATGAATACCATTCACAACTTCCGGCACTTGCAACAACACCTGAACCAGTGGCAAATTATGACACGTACATGCCTCCATCAATGCTGTACAACCACATTCATCCTGCGCATGAACACCATTCACAACTTCCGGCACTTGCAACAACACCTGAACCAGTGGCAAGTTATTACGTATACATGCCGCAATAAGAGGCGTATTTCCATATCTGTCACACCCACTAGCATGTTCCCTCATAATAGATACTTGCAACAGCTCTTTAATCAACTCAAGATTACCACATTTATAACACGCCTCCGTCAATATTTCAGCAGCCGCTCTCGGATTTTTATTCAAAATATCTATTACTTGTAAATCTTGCAATAATCTTTGCACTTCGGGCAAATCGCCCACATTAGATGCTTCAGACAAAGCATGTATTGCATTATCTTTACTGCTCAGCAATATCTGACTGAACATACACACAAAGAGCACCAACCATCGAGCCTGTAACATTTTTAAATCCTTACTATTAGCTTGTTACGGTTTACAAAAACAAAACAATGCTGATTTTACCCTTGTTCATGCACAGCAAGGACATGATCAACTGACACGATTTCTGATTTTTGATGTGCTTGCAGACCTAACTGAACAATTTCATCTATCAACTGCATAGGGCTTAAACCAACCTCTGCTGCTTGATGGAATAAACATGTAGCAGGTGTCAATGCGGGCAAGGTATTAAACTCTAAAATAACAACTCGCTTATGACCCGTAGGAGATTGATCTGCTGTCTGCAAGAAACAATCAACACGAGAATATCCCATACATCCAATAGCTCGATATGCTTCTTCTATAATTTTTTGCACGAATACCAAGTCAACAGAATCGATACGAGCAGGTGTTTGATTTTCACCAGCACCAGGTAAAAATTTTTCTTCTGCAGATAAAAGTCCATTGCGAGCAATTGCTTCACTTGGTACTAACGCACGTGGATTTTTATTACCCAAAACACCTACCGTCAACTCTGTACCGATAATACGTTCTTCAAACAAAGCAAACTCTTTTTGTGCAAACATCGTAGCTAAAACAGCTTGTAAATCTTGCTCATTTTTTGGCGCTGAAACCATAACGCTGCAACCATCATCATGCGGTTTGACAACGTAAGAGTGCGAAAATTTTTGCAAAAATTCTTGTAAAGCTTGTAGGTTACCTGATTGATAATCTTTTTTTGAAAGAAGATATGATTGAGGAACATCAAAACCATGTGCTTGTAAAAATTGTCCTGTTTTGTATTTGTCCATACACAGCGAACTTGCAAAAACAGAAGGCCCATTGTACGGCATACCAAGCATTTCAAGCGTACCCTGCATAATACCGTTTTCACCCGGCGCACCATGAAGTGCTATAAAAACAAAATCTACTTTTGCAGGTAAATCAGACCATTTAAAAGCCATCTCTGGTTTTAAAAGTCGCTGCATTTCTCGAGTCGATGTGCTCACTAAAAGTTGTTGGTTAATCTGGTACAAGCGCAAGTCACTATCCACAAAAACAGGAATCACTTCATATTTTTCTTTGGATAATTTATAACAAACATTACGACCAGAATCGAGCGAAACTTCGCGCTCGTTAGACGGTCCACCCATTAACACAGCAACGCGCATGCGTTGTTTATATTCCATAGTTTTTACATCCCGTTCTAAACGATAGTGCTGCAATTCTGTTTTAATCAAATGATTAATTAAATCTCCATGACCCATACCAATTTCTGCCGCTTGTCGAAAAACAAATGATGATGGTGCCATACCCGAAATTGGATTACTATCTAAAATAACTACATCACCCTGAGATGTTAAAAATCCATCAATGCGGCCAATGTTGCTAAACTCTAAAGCCTTCATAGTTGCAACACATACATCTTGTATCTTTTGCAAATCTTGCTCACTGCATTGTGCCGGCGTTCTTTTGTTTGCAGCTCCTGGCATATATTTATGGTGATAATCAAAAATCTCTTTACCCTCTTGCAACATGACTTCTGTAGGTGGCAAAGCTTTCAATTTTCCGGTAATCACATCGGTAATAACAATGCAATTAAATTCCATGCCCATTAATTTTTCTTCTACCATGATATCTTGACCAAGAGTGTTTGTGATAAAACAAGAACGCTGTATTTTTGATAACAACTGATTCATATCATGAGCTACAAAAACACCTATACTTGACCCTTCAGCTTGTGGTTTTATCACCACAGGAAAATCGATTGCTGCTTGCTGCATGAACTGTTGCAACATGTTCTGATCACTTTGTTGCACCTGCTGCACGGTCAGTGTAAAACCACGCGGTGTTTTGATACCATGTCTTTTTAAAAATATATTCTGTATAGCTTTATTCATACCAACAGAACTACCAAAAACCTTAGAACCTAAATAAGGGATTTTAAAAAGCTCTAACACTGCTTGCAATCTGCCATCTTCGGCGTATGTACCGTGCATCGCGATGTACATAAAATCAATCAAAGCTGGTAAATCGTCCCATACTATTTTCGTAGCTTGGGTATCTAGTCGATGCTCAAAATCTGCAATTTTACCACGATATAAAAATGACTGTGGTAAAATATACAATACGCCTTGAGCAGATTGAAAAATAGGAATAACGGTATATAATTGGGGATCTAAATGATCGCACACAGTACGACCTGAGCTAAAGGATACCTCTCGCTCGATTGATTTTCCACCAAAAATAACCCCTACTTTTAACATAAATACCCCACAGCTTATACAGATCAAGATTTATAAGCACTAGTGTAACAGTTCTCTTCTATTTTTTAAATTGTTAACCTATCATCTTACGACAAAATTTGTTAAAAAGGCTTAAGAATGGTATTCTTAATATATAGCTTTACTTTACTTAGGTCTTTTATGAAACATTTCTTACATCTATTTTTGGCACTATTTTTATCCTCTTCTTGTGCCTATTCTTCTGCAAGCATCCTTGGTGACATGGAATTTGAACAAGCATTTAATACATCTTTCAATATAACGTCATCAAACCAACCACAAACATCTCCTGACACTATCCTTAATGACTCTATCGGATATGAAAAAAAAGAGACATCACCTATAAATCAAACGCCTCACTTTTTAGAAAGATCTTTTAGCTCTATACGCGTTGTGGTAACGGCTCAGTATCTTGAACAATGCGATTCTTCAAAAGCTTATAAACAACAAAGCCAAACGTCCGACTTTGGAACTCCCTGGGAAGATGATAACGAAACACAAGTACCCATAACGCCTCAAGCAATAATGCGCACTGGGAAAAAAATATCTCCCAAAAAAACTGTTATGACATTTGACGAAAAGTTCAAAGACGAAATAGCAAGACAAAAAAAATCTTAACGTTTCCCTAAGGATCATGTATGAAACATAAACACAATACTTTGGTGTGGATCGACTTAGAAATGACAGGACTCGACTATCATCGTGATGTTATTTTAGAGATAGCTGCAATTGTTACCGATGCTGAACTTAACATCATTGCAACTGGTCCAAACTTGGTAATTCATCAACCTGATGAAGTTTTAGAAAACATGAATCCTTGGTGTATTGAAACGCATGGCGCATCAGGACTTATTCAAGCAAGCAAACAGTCAAGCATCACAACAGAGCAAGCTGAAGAAGAAATTTTAAAGTTTATCGAACAACATTGCCAAAAAGGAAATGCTCCTTTATGTGGAAACACCGTGTGGTTTGACAAACTTTTTTTAAACAAAGAAATGCCACTCATTGTTGATTTTTTACACTATCGCACTGTTGATGTTACTGCATTTAAAGTTATGATCAGCCAGTGGGCAGGGAAAGATATTGTCTTCAAAAAAAATAATACTCACCGAGCACTTGATGATATTAAAGAATCAATAGAAGAATTAAAATTTTATAAAAATAATTTTATTACCATCCCAGATCCTTTACCTGTACAAACAACATAATAACAACGACTTTAAAAGTTTTCTGGGCAACTGCAATAAAATTTAATTATCATAGTGTTAAATTACAACTTAACGTCTTGGCCAGCTATCAACCTATCTGCAATTTCATGTAATTTCTCATATGATAATTCAAATTCAGAACCATCTTCCATAGTACTCAAATCAATTAAAAATCTTCTAAATTCTTTATCAATATCCATAATGTTTGCTAAATAATAAGAATATGCAAAATGACCTATTGCAGATATTGTTTTTTTAGTTTGTACATATTTTTTAAGCTCATGCCCAAATTGTTTTTTTATATTCATATTAAAAACAAATCTTCAAAAAATTCTCGCACTTTTTTATATACTTTTATCGCTAAGCATCGTAATTCATAATGCCAATATCTTAATAACTGCTTCACTTTATGTTCACTTGCTCTTTTTTTCCACGCAACTTCCCACTCCTGCCCAGCTTTTTGATCTTGCTCGATGGAAATCAGATCCAGCTCAGATAATTCATCCTTTGCTTCTAAATAAATCCACCCAAAATCATCTTGAGATAAAACCAAATATTGCTTAGGCATATTACGATTTTCATTCAATGCGTTAATAACTTCATCATAATTTTTTCGCGACATAATCAACGTAGGAAGATCTTCTTCATTAAAATACTCTTCTTTGGTCAATTCGCTGACTATAATCACTTCATCATGGCCTTTATCAACAAAAACCCACTCCGAATGCTGTAATTTAAATGACAGATAAAGCATAGCTATATCATTTTTACCATGCGCTATACCATTTGCCACTTGCCAATAACCATATCTTTCTGAAGATTCATAAACAATTCGCTTAATCATAAATTAGAAAAACTTCAACAATACTGAACATAAAATTTTTTATCATAATTTCTAGATTACAACTTAACTTCTTGGCCAGCTATCAACCTATCTGCAATTTCATGTAATTTTTCATATGATAATTCAAATTCAGGACCCATTTCCATAGTGCCTAGTTGCAATAAAAATTCTCCAAAATCTAGGTCTATTTGAGATAAATATTCATAATACGTTGCATGAGCCCATGACCCTATTTCTGAAGGGGATGATCCCTTTTTAATTTTTTCTTTCAACTCTCGTCCAAACTGTTGTTGCGTATACATTGTTTTTCCTTAATTTTTATGAGCAAGCATTTCTAATTCTTTTTTTGTGTGAGGGTAATGTAATGAATCGACTTGCTTACCATTTAACATTTTAGGATGCACTCTGTTGACATTACCTATATAATCATAACTTTCATACCAACCCCTTACAACACCTCTCCTATAATCATATTCTGCTACATACGCAGAACCACGCGTAGGGCCTACTTTCAAAGCCGGTGTCTCTGCGCTATAATATCTTATTCTTCCATCGGACAGTTTTCGCATTCGTATAGACTTTAATGATCTACTTTGTGCTATTTCCAAATTTTTTTCTAATAAACGCAAAGTATCTATCTCACATTGAACTATAGCTGTTTGCTTTAACTCCTGAATTGTTTTGCTTATAACATCTATTTCTATAACCTCTTCTATCACCACTGCAACTTCGCTCTGCAACTCTATGAACAACCCTTCACTTTCTATCAAGCTCGTTACCACTGTTTCAACTTCTGCAACTGTTGTTGGCACCTGCTGCAAACCTTCTTGAGTTGCATACAGCAACTCCTGCGCTTGCTCAAAACCTAAGCCTAACTCTTCTGCCAAATCTACTATGCGACCAAACTTAACCAGGCTTTGCGCTTCACAAAAAATTCTACCTATCACATTAACTGTTTTTCCAACAACCCACGGTGTGATCGTAAAATCTGTAACCAACTTAACTACTTCTTGTATCTTTTCTTGATCACTACTATTGTGACACCATTCTATAAAATGTTTTTTAGACAGATCACACATCTGATTAAACAAAACAACATCATCTGCAAATGCTTGCTGACACGCTTGCAAGTGTACGACCCCAACAGTTGGTTGCTGATCATATGCGGCAAGAGCTCCTCCCAAAAACTGCATACCTCTTGTCATCGCCCCTACCAACTGTTTTGGATTACAAATGATTTCAAGGGTGCTACATCCAGACTCAATCAACCCTTTACACAGCGACAGCGATGTATCAGCCAAAACTTCCGCTATGTCACTTAACGTTACCGCCCATGCACATGATTCCTGCTGCGTACTTGCAAAAGCTACGTTAGTAATTTCAATGACATGCGCAACAATACCACTATTTTTAAGTCCTTGTTCAAACACAGCAATTGCTGCTTTTTTATAATGATCAGCACATTCTTTAAACAATTGATGTTGAAAAACTGTTCCCGATAAACTCTGAAATTTTTTACTATCTATGCCGTGAGCTTCAAGCATTCCCGCTGTTTGTGCATCAAGCTCATGTGTTTGCTCTGTTTTTGCATAGCTTTGCGCTTGCGTGTGCTGCAAAGCATGTTGTCGATCATTGTGATATGATGAGCCATAAGAAGAATGACACAACATTGACGATGAATATTTTTGTTCTAATGATTTAATATTGTGCGCTTGTTTTTGTGCAGATTCTTGTTGCGTTGGTTGTATACTTTTTTGTGATTGAACTAATTGCTGTGGTTGAACCGTATAAGCAGCTAAGCGCTGCTTTTCTCGATTTTGTAACTCTTGTTGAACCTTTTTGACAAGGTGTGCTATCTTATGTTCTTTTTTACCTTCATAACCATGGCGATACTTATACATAGCAAGCAACTCGAGTACAGCAACATCAGGCAAATAATCTCTGCTCAACAAATCCGCTATAAATGCTTCTGGTTTTTGATACATACAATGTTCTAGCGAACGCGCATTCATGCCATATGTCATTTTGCAATACGCATCAAACTCTACTGCTTGCTTACAAAGTTGGTTATACTCTGACTGACTCATTGGTCGCGTATTAGACTGAACAACGTGAACTAAAGAATTGGGTTCAGAATTGTGTGTTGCATCATTATGCAATGTATCAATATCACGCCCAATCGTACCATGAACGTGAAATGTAGGTTCATCATTATGATAAGCACATAAAAAATATGAAAAATGCAAACATAGTAATACTATCATTTGAATAATCATCTACTACCCTCTTGCATGATCAAAACTACTCAAGCTATAGATTATAATTATGTTACAACATAAAAAATCAATACAAGTAATTAATAAAGCAATCTATACAATAGGTATGACTATCTATGCAACAGGATCAACGGTAAAATAGACCTTAGAATCTACAGGGTACTGTTTTAATTCATGAAACAGCTTAATCATATCGATACGAGATGTAGATTTGAGCAAAACTTTATAGGTGTATGTTTTTTTGATTTTATAGACAAGTGACTGCACCGGACCAAGCACGTCGACTGCGTACCCTTTTTGTGCAATAATTTCTTTCATGCGTTGTGCTATAAACGCACTATCTAAAGAAAGCTGTGGCCCGTTATCTGATTTTATTTCAATCTCTGCAATGTGCTGACATGGTGGATAACCTGCTTGAGCGCGCAATTGAATTTCATGTTCATAAAAACGCAGGTATTTTGTTTCATCTATAAAATCAAAGATAGGATGCTGATCAAATGATTGAATAACTACCAAGCTATCATGTGATTGTCGACCAGCTCTGCCTGCCACTTGTATAAGTTGTTGTAATGTTGTTTCTGCAGCATTATATATCGGAAAATGCAAATTCAAATCTGCCCACAAAACACCTACCAGTGTCACTCCTGGGAAATGATATCCCTTTGTAATCGATTGTGTCCCCACTAAAATATCAATCTGCTTATCATACATTGCCTCAACAGTCTGTGACCAACTTTTTTTCTTTGATGTTGTATCTAAATCTGCTCGAGCAATGCGGGCTTGTGGAAAAAGTTTTTGCAACAATGCAACTACTTGCTGAGTACCTATTCCTTGCTTAATAAATTCATCACTATGGCCATGGCATGTTGGGCACTGTGCTGCAAGCATGGTATTATAACCACAATAGTGACACACAAGCTTGTTGCCTTGATGCAGCGTTAAGCTTACTGAACATTGATGACACTCAAACACAAAGCTACACGGACACTGCACAAAAAAGCTGTATCCTCGTCTGTTTAAAAAAACAATAGCCTGCTCGCCACGCTGTAAACGATCTTGCAGCGCAAAGTATAGCTCATTGTGTAGCCATCCAGACTGTTTCTTTTGTCCCCTTTTTAAAGACACTAAACGTATTTTTGGAAAAGCACCTGCATAACGTTGGGTCATACTGCACAATTTCCAACCGCGAGCGTTCACATTCCACAATGTGGATAAACTTGGCGTAGCAGAACCAAGAACTATAGGCACCTTATACAACGAAGCTTTAAGTACCGCCATATCCTTGGAATGCAATTTTGGGTGTTTTTTTTCTTGATACCCATGATCATGTTCCTCATCTACAATGATGAGTCCTAAGTGTTGAATCGGAAGTAATACCGGTAAATGAACACCGACTATAATCATAGGGGTTTGATGTAACAACGCTTGCCACAATGTTTTTTTAGATGATGCCGTTGAAGCACTATGAAAACCAACGACCAATGTCTGCGCAAAGCTTTTTTTAAAAATATGCTCAAATCGAAGCGCCAAAGAAACTTCAGGTAACATCACAACAGCAGCTTTACCCTGCTCAAGTACATTCTGAATTAATTTTTTATATACTTCTGTTTTACCAGAACCCGTCACTCCATGAAGTACAAATGTTTCATGTCGCTGCTGTTCAACGGCCGGCATCATGGTGTCACAAGCTAACTGCTGCTCATTAGTATATTGTATCTGTGCCAACGATTGTACATCTTGAACCTGCACATCAGCAACCGCCTCTTGCACCTGAGTCTCTGCCAAAAAAAGCTGTAAACGCTTCAACAAAACCACTTGTTCTATCTGATAGTATGATGCAACCTGTGCAATAAATGGCATAAAATGTGGGTCATGAGGAAATGGAAACACTGCCGAAATAGATCGTATTGCAAAAGAAAATGTTTGATCAGCGTCTGCTATTTTTTCAACCACTGCAGGCACAATTTGCTTTCCAAGCGGTACCTGCACCAAAACACCACGATCAATATCACTATGCCACTGATCGGGTACATGATACGTAAATATTTTGGATGCATAATGCAATAATCGAACGTGTACTAACATAAAAATCTCTAAGCTTATTTGTAATACGTAGTGTATCACAAACAGTCAGAAACAACCACGCATCAGTTCAAAAAAATAGTGCCACCTTTACGATGGCACTATTTTTAAATTTCTTAAAATAAAGCTTATGTTTATAATTAACACTTAGACGTGTTATACGCCTCAAGCTCTTTTTTATACTCAACAGAATGCGCAATTTTTGGAATCATACTTTTTAAAATTTGCTCAAAACTACCACCGCCCTTCTCGGATAAATAATGCAACTGAACTCTAAGCTCCTGCATACAATGTACCAACGGATAATCGCTAAACTGTATATAATGTCTATTAATAGCATTTATTAAATCTGAACGATCATGCACTGTTATTATATAACAAAATCTATAAATATCTTTTAAAACAGTAACTTTCTTCTGCAAATCTGTGAGTTTGTCATATGTATCTTGTACCTGTTTTGAACGCTTTTCTGAATAATAACAATTTGAAAAATTTGTGCGCGCTGCACACACTTCATCATACATTCCATTAACACCTATGTGCGATTTGTATAATTCACTCATTGTTTTTTCACATTTCACAAAAGACACTACTCCATAAACAGTTTTTATCTGTTCAATGGCATCATTGATACGCTGTTGATATTGATTATAAACAGCTTCTGCTTGCTGTATGCTGTTTGCAAGATCCTTATTGCGTGATAGTTTTCTTGATAATTCAGTGTAAGCCTCTTTACATGCTGCACCTACAAGAATACAACCCATGATTCCAGCCAAAACTGCAGCGCTCTTATCAGCTGCATTTAATGTCGAATACGCACGCTCAGATAAAAATTCTTTTACTTCATAGTATTTCACACTACTCACAACTGTCTGCTCTAAACTAAGCAAACAAACAATCAACATGAAACATTTTTTTATATACATATAACCTCCACGTATATACCTAACGACAATTTTTACACTGTAATTTTTTTACAGTAATATTATTTTTACTTTTAACGCTCTAATCTATTGCGCTCTTCAAGTGCACGAGCTTGTCTATTTTTAACCTTTAATTATCTTTAGCAAAACGTTTATGTAGTGCGCGTTCTATTTTTGCAATACGACTATCCAAACTTGGATGAGTAGGATCGAGATATTTCCATCCTATACTAAAAGGCAAAAACCGAGACACCGCATGTTTCTGATATTCATTTTGCAATGAATTTTTTGATGTTTTAAGATACTCTATGCCACCTTTTAATGCTTTTGCATCTGAATGCTTTATCGCAAAATTATCTGCACGACGCTCTTCTAGATTTACTGCTACACCGCTGGCAAAAGTTGTTATCCCATAAGCTGCAAGTAATTTTGATGTGTGTTTTGTGAGCCTATTTCTATAAGGTCCTGCTCCAAAACGTTTTTTCCAATAATAAGCAATTGGCCAATAAGATATATTTGCCAAGGCTGAAATAACCGGTATCGCATACGGCAATTGCGAATGGCCTAATTCATGAGACGTAATAAAGTTTGCACTATCATAACTCATTTGATTGATCATTTCAGGCATTAAAACAACACCTGTTTTTCTTGATTTTTGTTCTTCAAAGTCTTGTTGAGAGTAATCGAGCCATGAATATGCAGGATTTAGAACCTTGTGCTGCATACCATCTGTAAAACAACCATAGTCTTTAACCACTCTAAAAATAGGTGTGCCTTGATATTTAGATTGTAATTCAGCCTCAAGTGTTTTAAGGTTTTTACCATTAGAAAAAACTATATTTTCTTTAGCTGCTTTTTCATCAAAAACATAATGTCGATGAGATTCTACAACCTGCTTGACGCCCTGCTTAAAACCTTTAAAAAAATCGGCTGCATTAATAAAAAAATCGGCTGCATCAACATGCATACCAATACTACTCAACAATATAAACGTTAAACACTTTTTCATATATAAGTCCCTGATATAAATCCCTAAAATCTACTTTTAACGCTCTAATCTATTGCGCTCTTCAAGTGCACGAGCTTGTCTATTCTGAGCTTCTGCTTGCGCCCATGCGGCAGATGCTTGCGATTCTGCGGCTTGAGCTACACGTTGCTGTTGCTTATATTGTTCATATGCTTGACGTTCTTGTATGTACTCAGATGTTGCAACAAGTGATTTTACAATATATTCCATAATTTGCGTAAATGGATGATGCTGCATAAAACGATGTTCATATTTTATAGTCCGCACTAAATCACGAATATGATCAACACATTCCATCAATGGATATGATGTTGTACCCGCACACACTGCGCGAGCAGCAATTAACATTTGAGCAGGTGTGTAGCTTTGATGACAATATGAACATGCACGAATAAGTGGCGCATACTGACATGCATACTTTAAAACAACAATGTCATTGTACAACACACCAATATTGTCATACGCTTTTTTCATTTCATGCGTCCAATTCCACGGAGTAAACCATGAACCGTAGCGTTTTTTAATATCTTTATAGACTTGTTCAACATGTTCAACCATAATCCCAATTTCCATGAATGATTGTGGTTGATTAACAAAATACATAATACCTTCTGTAGTATTCATATATTTCATATAGCTTTGTACGCGCATCTGATACAAATCAATTGTTTTATACGCGCGATCTATTTTAATAGGATTTGGTTCACGTGCTGCGATATAAATCGCTGTACCAGCAACAACCGTTGCTCCACCAATAACTCCCACAACAACTGCAGGATTATTGTCTGAATACAACTCTGTTACACCTAACAATGCTACTATAAACATGCTTTTTTTTAACATTTGTTGTGTCCTTACACTCAATGATTATCGTGGATAACTTGTTTTTACGGGCATCCCTTTATACAAAGGATGAAAAATTGCGCCGTTGCGCAAACGAATAATTTCTATTTTTAAAACATAATTTGCCAATTTTAGATCAATCCAATCTGCATGTAAGCGATACTCATACTCATCTGCTTTTCGCAAAATAGTATCCATTTGATAACGCAGCGTCTTTAAACCTTGTAAACCTGTAGAATCAATACCGTATTCAGGCAACAAAATTGCTATGTCTTTGAGTTCATCTACCGCTTTAAAAAGATTGTTCCATGTTGATCGCGTCTTATTATGAAAGCAAATAATATCATACTGCAATCTGTATTTTTTTAAGAAACGATATAACTGTTCAATATTTTTACCAAACTCAGACGCCATGGTGTCATGCTTATTTTTTTTAACAGCCTTTTTTACCAATTTTTTTACAACAGGAAGATCTTTTTGTAATTGCTTAAAAAAAGTATCTGATGTTTGATATAAACTGTTTAAAAAATGTTCGATAGCTTGTTGACTTGAAGCACTATTTTGAGATTCAATAGCTTGAAACTGCACAACTATATTTTGATATTTTGTTTGAAAATCAGACAACGTTGACGCACATACCGTCTGAACCATACATAACGTTAAAATTATTAGATTTTTATGAAACTGTCCCCAATTCATCACAGGCGTATCCCTTACCACCGATTTATGAGAAAATAACCCACCATATTACTTATAAGTATACCACAACTGGTACTTTTTCCAAATCGCAAAAGACCGATCAGATCGTCTTAATCCAGCATTAAGATTTGTACATAATCGCTTCTTGGACGTGCTTACTTTGTATCATTTCGCACCCTTCAACGTCGGCTATCGTGCGAGCCAATTTCAATATTTTATGGTAACTTCTCATGCTCAATTGAAGCTTTGCAAAGGCCTTTTGAAGTAAAATCTCTGCTTGATCGTCAACAACGCAAAATTGAGCAATATCTTGTGATGTCATCATGCTATTGGTTTTGGCATCTGTCCCAAAACGGCGTTTTTGCATTGCGAGTGCCTGCTGGACTCCAATCCGAAGCGACTCAGACGTAACAGCGTCAGCTATTTGAGCCGAAGTTGCATCCTGATAACTAACAGCTTGAACAGAGACTTTAATATCAATACGATCGAGTAGCGGCCCTGAGAGCTTTGCTTGGTACTTTTGAATCTGCTGCAAAGAACAAATACATTGTTTAACCGTATCCCCATAGTGCCCACAAGGACATGGATTTAAAGCTGCTACCAATAAAAATGATGCCGGATACTGAATCGACTGTTGTACTCGGGAAATATCTGCTACTCGGCTTTCCAAAGGTTGTCGTAAAGCTTCAAGCACATCTCGCTTAAACTCGGTCAATTCATCCAAAAACAAGATCCCGTGATGCGACAAACTCGCTTCACCCGGCTTTGGAAAGGTTCCACCACCTATCAAACCTGCTGCAGATACTGAATGATGAGGGCTTCTAAAAGGACGCGCTGTAACCAACGATTTGCCTGCCAGCTTACCACTAATAGAGTAAACTTTCGTTGTATCGATAATTTCATGGTATGTCATATCAGGCATTATGGTTAACAATCTTTTGGCAAGCATTGTCTTACCAGAGCCCGGAGGACCGGAGAATAAAACATTGTGACGGCCTGCCGCTGCTATTTGCAATGCGCGTTTTGCCCATGTTTGACCTTTAACATCTGCAAAATCTACGTTATCAGATTTTTGTGATGCTATATATTTTGTCAGATCAGTTTTGGTTGGCGTAATATTTGTTTCTTGTCGTAAAAAATGAACAAGTTCGACCAATGTTTTAACGCCGTAAATTTCTACATCTTGTATCAAACCAGCTTCGCACGCATTGTCATACGGCAAAATAATTCTTTTTTTACCCAATTTTGGTGCGTCGCATGCAATAGCCAAAGCACCCTGAATTGGTTTAATAGCTCCATCTAAAGATAGTTCACCAATAATAATTGTTTCTTGTAAAAATGCTGGATCAACTTCTATCATTTTACTTGCGTGCAAAATACCAAGCGCAATAGGAAGATCAAATAACGTACCTTCTTTTTTAATATGTGCAGGAGCTAAATTAACGGTAATCTTTTTTTCAGGTATTTTAAACCCAGAATTTTTTAAAGCCGTGACAATTCTTTGACGACTTTCTTTAATCGCCGTATCAGGCAAACCAACAATAAAAAAATTAATTAAACCGAACGATATATCAACTTCCACATCTACTTGATGAGCTTGTACGCCAATAGTGGTTGCAGAAAAAATTTTTGTATGCATAAAAATGATCTATTTTTTTGAATTTTGTGTAAACTACCAATACATGAGCTTCTTGTGTACTACACTGCTTTTACATTACCATATTTTTTACAAATAGAAAAGTTTAAAACCACAATAAGCGCAACGGAACAACAATAAAGGATGAAGACAATGAAAAAAACGTTCAATTACATAATGCTTCTGGTTTGTTTTTCATTAAAAACATACACCGTGCAAGTCAGCTCCAATGATCCTAATGCTGCTACAAATACAACGTTTAGTTTCAATGTTGGCTTTGTAAAATATGACCCCAAGTCAGACACTTCTTTTGCTCGTTGGTGGACTGCAAACCAAAATCCTATCGCAAGTGACGACTCAAAACCCTACGGTTTATCTTTTATTGTACAAGCTGCTTCATACATCAATCCTGGAGCAATGCTTGGCACCACTCCTATGACTAACGAAAACGCTACTTTGCTTTCTTTCGTAGGTGACAGAGTGGCTGCAACTTCTGCTACAAATCCTATGTGGGGTAATGCATTTACCAACTTTGATGTTTCAATGCACAAGCCTGTATTTACCGTCGATGCTTTTCCAACTGCAGTGTATGCCGTTGAAAATATAGAACATTATGAAAATCCAACTGAAAAAAAACCAAACGTAACCAACTTACTGACGTATGATTTTGGTGTTGGTAACAATATCGCTGCCATTCAAGCATATGCAACCAATATCTACACTGCATATGCAACAGGAGTATTTGGAACTGGTGCTTCAGCAGTAGCTGTACTCGGCCAAGCTAAAGGACTATCGGTCAACAATGACAATGTTTTACCGTACTTAACATTATTAAAATCAGAACCAATTAC
Organism: Candidatus Babeliales bacterium; assembly: GCA_018061805.1. Classification (GTDB taxonomy): domain Bacteria; phylum Babelota; class Babeliae; order Babelales; family Chromulinivoraceae; genus JACPFN01. The sequence goes on along the minus strand of JAGOTL010000003.1, from coordinate 35,483 downwards.
TACAAGCACCGCAGCCTTAAAAGCTGGCGGTCCTGACCTTGCTTCTTTTGGACCTCAGGTAAATTTTGGTTTTGCTTCGCGCTTCACAGCTATTGGACTTGAAGCTACATCTGCTGCTGGCGGCGTTGCTGTCGGTGCAATGATACCAATGCTCACAACAATCGTCACTGGCAACACTACAACATACTCTCTTGACTATATTTCTCTTGTAAAAGATGCCGCCGTTGCCGGAGTAGATACCGCAATTTCTGCGTACAATGGCAACACGATCCGTATAAAAAATATAAACACACTACAAACAAGCACAAACTTGATATATATCGTTTTTGTTCGTGATGATGGTGCTGCTCCTGAAACAATTTATGCTCTGCCACTGGTTACAACGGGTACTGATTTTGGAAAAATAGCTGATTATACAAAGGTCGCAACTCGTTTTGGTTCTACACCAACTATTTTTATAGAACGTAATTTTACAACAGCACTCACAGATCCTACTCAAATTAATCCGGCAAATGCTGCAATCATTAACCAAATACGTGTCGGTGGCGCAAACCCACTTCCAATTGATGCACCAAACTTACTACAAGATATGTATGTTGTAGGTGATAGTGTGTACGCTGTAATTGGTAATGTTTACACAGCAACACAAGCACCTGGCACCTATCGCTCACAAGCGATCATGGCACCAGAGGGTCATATCGTTGGTTGGACACCATGGACACGCGTACTTGGAACAGACAAACAAATGAAATATAGCTTTGTAGATGGCAGATCTCTGTCTGGTTTTTACTTAGCTGCCCAAACTCCAGGCGCAATTCCAAATTTCAACACGCTCTATCAAACAACATTTAATGCCGACACAAACTTGTCACCTTTTTTATCGCAATCTGGTATGCAAGGTTTGCAAGGTGTCTTTAATTTTGGACAAACAACACCTGGTTTTAACAATGCCATTTCATTATTGATTGGTGCAAGTCATAACATGGTATCTATTGGACAAACAGGAGATACCACAACCGTACCTCACGCTGGCTTTTTTGGGCCAAATGTTATGACAGGCGCAGATGTGCTTACATTTACAGGTGCAGATATTAATGACCACACAGCTTTAGTCGCAGCTGAAATTGCACATAATGGCGCAAATCACTGGGTTTTTGCTGGTGGTATGAGCGGTGTTTCAGTGCTCACCGATGACGCTGCTGGATATTCTTGGACCGGCAACCTTGCAAGTGTCGCTGGCCTTAATGCAGGACAAACTTGGAAAACAGTTGGCGACTTTTCACAAGTTAAAAAATTAGTGTGGGATCAAACATATATTTATATCCTAACTACCAGCGCGGTCTATAGAATTGCACTTGATCCAAATAAATTTAAAGCTACACCAACTGCAGATTTAAATATTGAAACTGTTATCACAAGCTCAGAGCTTAACAGTAACATGTATTTCCTAACTATGATTATTGATAACGGATACATGCTTCTGGGAACAACTGATGGATTATATAAAATTGAATCACTCAACGTTTCAAAAATAACTATTCCGCAAGGACTTCCTGCAATTAGCCAAATAATTGCAATTCCTGCTTCAACAGCAGGTACTCCTAATCCGAATCGTGAATTTAAAAATTTAAGCAACCTGATCATACTTGATAACACATTTGGAACACAGCAAGCTCGTATCCACCGTTTTGCAATACAAAATGGCGTTGTAGAATCACTTCCCGATATGTATGCTGCACAACCAGGTAGCACAACACAAGGTAAGCTGACTGCATTCTTAATTTTTGACACCTATGTCAGCAGTTATTTTACGGACGGATCTTGGAACATTGCAAACAGTTATTTTATTGGAATCGATCAACCTTCAAACTCACAGGCCACTCCTTTTGTACAGCAACTTTTTAGTTCTATACGATCAGGAATATCTAGTAGCCACGTAATATTACCAATGTTAAGTGCGTATAGCCCACTTACATTTATTGCAGCAGGTACTAATATTTTAGGAATGGTACGTGAGTCGACAGCTGGTGCTTTAATTTGTGCCGGTGATTTTCAAGCTCATGCCAATGCATAAGAAATAATAAGGATTAATTAATGAACAAAATCCATCTACGTTTAGCACTCTTGCTATGCACCACACATTTCACAGTACAACCATCGTTACCACCACTTGGTATGTTTCTACCCTATGACATTAACATTAAAATGAAAAAGCCTGGGCTGAGAAATGCGCAAATCAATGTACTCGGTGAAAAAAGTTACAAAGTACAAGGATATGCAACAGACAACAAAGAAGACACAACTTTCCTGGTTAATGTATTGCAAGTTTACGAAGAAAAACAAAATATCGTTTCTATGTACCAAGGTTATGACATCAATGGCAACATCGTACAAACGCTGACCACTCCTTTTACGCAACTACTTGATAGTATTGCTGGTGGTCCTGGTGGCGGCGTCAGCAACCTTAACAACGGCTTATATACTCCAACTGCCAATTTATCTTGTGGTCAATTTGCAGTAAGCGGCGTATACGGACTTGGTCAAGGATTTTACTTAAGCGCTTACTTACCTTTTTACTTTGCTAAGATGAGCAATACCAAGTGGACATATTCTGGTACCAATGCTTTATTTTCTGATATTGCAATACAACAAGAATTGGTCGATACTTTTGCGCAAGATGCTTTAAAATATTTTGGTCTTCATATCGGTAACTGGAACACTAAAGGACTGGGTGATCTTACAGTACTTGCAGAATGGCAACGTGATTTTCCACAACGCAGACCTACACTTCGTAACGTACAAGCAAATGCTCGTATCGGTATCATCGTTCCTACAGCCCTAAAAAGCTGTGACAACGTTGTGTTTCCTGTATACTTTGGCAGCAATGGCGCAGTCGGCTTACCTTTTGGTGGTGGCCTAAGTTTTAATTTAGGCAATGTTGCAGATCTTGGATTTAGCGCACAATTTTGGTACTACTGGAGCAATGAACAGATTCGTCGTGTTAAAACATTTGCAACACAAACAACTCTTTTGTTTCCAATTCAAACACAAACATATGTACAACATGCAATTATTCAAAACTTTAACCTTAATGGTTCCGTATACAGCTTTTGTAAACGTTTCCAACTTAAAGGACTGTATCAATACTGGCGCCAAGGTCGCGATGTCCTTATTCCGTTTAATTCAAGTATTCATGCAGATGTTATAAATTCAGCAATAAGCCTTGATGAAAAAACACGACACCAATTTTCACTCTTTGGAATATTCTGTCCACACAACGAAGACTTTAAAAAAATTGTCCCACAATTTGAAATATTCTGGAAAGTTGCAACCAATGGTATGCGTGATGCTATAGCTTCATCATATGGTGCTCAACTATCAGTCACATTCTAAAAACGGCTTAAAAGCCGCAGTATTAAGCGAAGTAGAATAAAAAGACGCAGTATTAAACTGCGTCTTTTTATGTTCTAAATCTTATTGATTGCCTATGATAGGATACTCGACATCATCACCGCGCATTTTTCTTATTTTTTTCTGCATATAACTCTGTCCTTTTGTTTTCAAAAATCCAAGTACATGCTGACTTATATTAAAATTTTGATCAATGAGCGTAAACAATTGTTTTATTTTTTCTTTATCCATCGCATGCACAAAGCCCGCTGCTCCAGCAATACCGCCAATTTGAGCATATTGCTGTTGAAATTTTGCATACTGTTCTTTAATTTCTGCTCGTTTTTGCCAAATAGGCAATGCTATCACAGATAAACTTACAGCTGTGTTTGCTATGGTAACCATATACTTCATGTAACCTTTAAAAGGTTGTAACTTTTTAATATCAACAGCTTTAATTTTACCTACTATATCTTTTGCATCCTCACTCAGCTGTAGCAAAGCACGATGCTGGTCGGTATATCCATATTTGCCTGTTTCAATTCTAACACCTTCTAGGTCTTGCAACACTTTACCAAGCAAGATCAAATGCTGCATAATCAAATCACTATTTTGCTGAAAGCGTTCAATATCTTCTTTTTTTAATTTTATTTTTTCAAGAGGTTTCAATGTTTGCTGCAATGAAAGCAAAGCTGTGTCTATTTCATGTATAGTCATATACTCACTGCCCATAAAAGCTTGTATGAGCTTACGAAACAATGACAAATCAAAACCAATTAATCTAAGCGACTGTGCATATTCATAATATACAGCCTTATCCATAGTAGCATAAAAGTTTTCAAGCTTCATCATTTCAAACTGAGCAGTAATCAACTTCATTTGATCATCGTATTTTGAACAACGCGCTAAACATCCTTCACCTATAGATGAAGTCTCAGCACATGACATGTACCCAAACAACAAAATCAAACTTATCACATGTTTTTTCACTCTACCTTCTCCTTTTTTAATAATCCAACCCACTGTGTCTATTTTTTATAAAATTTTTCATACTCATGTATAATTTTTTTATAATATTGGCCACGTTCTTTCATCTGGCGATCTAGACGCGTGTACATACCAAAATGAGCGGTAAAATTACGGCCCCATTCATAATTATCAATTAAAGTCCAATAGAAATACCCACACACATTAATGCCTCGTTTTTTTGCAAGAAATAATGCTGATAAATATTTATTCAGGAAATTAATTGCATAAGATTCATCTGTTGTATTACAACCATTTTCAGTCACATATATTTTCTTATCAGGGAAATGATGTGCACACACTTCTAAGCTGTTATAAAAACCTTCTTCATCCATAAATCTAAAACCATCATCTGTTCTAAGTGCTAATTCATGATCAAGAGGCATAACTGTTTCATCTCCATCAGGAGTTAGAGATAATCTAAATCGTGCATAATATTGCCATGCCACAAAATCAACTTTATCTTGTTTATCTTTAAAATACTGTAAAAACAACTGGTTATAATAACGCTCAAAGTTAGCTGCATACCATAGTTGCTGCTTTGTTTTTTCTTTAGCTACCACAGCCTGTACATACTGATGACAAACACCTGCTAACTTTCCTTTTGTATGAATATATTCTGCTAGGCCAACAGCGACATTCAACATCGTATGCAATACTGCTTCTGCTCGAGGAAAAGTTCCTTGTTCTGTCGGTTTATTTTTAATAAACGGCATTTGACCGCCAGCTATATATCCTTTACGCGCATATGCTGCAGGCTGATTAAACACTACAAACATATCTACATGCGGACTTAATGCATCGATCATAAGGCGACAATATTTTTTAAAATGCTCAACGTTCTCACGCGATTCAAAACCACCTTGATCCATAAACCAGATCGGGTCTACATAATGATGTAAAAACACCATAGGTACCATACCCTGCTGTCGGACATATTGCGCCAACTCTGCATAATGATCAATTACATCTTGCACAAAAACACCCGGTTCAGGATTCACACGACTCCATTCAATGGTAAATCGATATGCATTACAACCAAGATCTCGAGCTAAATCCACTAACTGTTTTGCTTGGGAATATCCCATACAGGACTCACCTGGTTCTTGCCAATTTTTAAATTTTTCAATTGATGCATCATCTACCCTAAACCTGTCGATATAATTTTTGGTTAAAGTATTGGGAGCATACGGTACATTTTTAAAACTTTTACTAAAAATCTCTTCAATTTGCGGTGCTGCAGTTGAAACACCAAATAAAAAATCCTTACCCAATAATTGGTAAGGAAAAGTGGTAGCATCATATTGATGAACCAATCCGGTTAATCGATCTGATTCATATACCGAAACATGAGTCATCTTATACAATGTCCAACCCACTACCAATAAACTTATAACGCCTACAAATATCGCGATATACTTTTTCAACATATCTTTTTCCTAATATTATTTTACACAAGAGCAAAATTACGGTTGTTTAACCAACATGCATAACTCTTCAGACCCTTTGCACATATCTTTACATACCTGCATTTTCTGAATTAAATGATCTTTTTTCTTGGTCATTAAATCTTCTTGCTCTTCAAGCGCTACGAGCTTAAGTGGCTTTGTTTGTAAATCGTGCAATACTTGTGCATAAAAATCTTTAGATAAATTATGAGCTGATAGCTCTACAAAATAACAAAAACGATGAATCAAAGACCAACACATATCATCTAAATCATTTTGATTGCAAAACATTTTATTATCCAAGCAAATCTGACACTCATGCGCCATGCGATTACAGTTGTACCATACCTGTAAGTCATCTTTGGATGACCAAATAAGCTTATTGGCACACAGTTCAAAGAAACGTAAAATATCTTTTTTAAGCTGATGCACTTCAATATGTTGCTGTGTCACACTTTGGTTTGTTTGCTTAGCGATCTGTTCTGCTAATGATGTCATAAATGAATCTGGATTTTTTTGGAAATATGAAAAATATTTTGAAAAAATCTGTGTCAATTTGTCTTTAATCACAATTTGCATTTCTTGAACAATGTTTGCTTCTTTTTTTTCAAGATACGGCTGCATCGCCTTGCTCAACTTAGGAATAAATTCTACAAAAGATTCTGCTTCTATATATGGTGCAGCTTTTATTTTTTGCATAAACATTTTGATAATTGATGCAGCAAACTGTTCATTTTGCCCACTTGCAATACCATAATCCAAAAACTGAATCATGTGCGACAAGCTGTATGGCAAATAATGTACATACTCTGGATGGTTGTACACATATTTAAAATAATAAGCTATTCCTTCAGCTGTAAAATCAATAGGCTTACAAAAAAAGGTAACCAGATCAACTTCATGGCGCGTTAAAGCCGCACTGTTTGATATGGTTTCTTGTACAACAACTGGATTACTTTGTTTTTCTTCAACAACTATTTGTTTTGCCGTTTGCATTGTATCATTTTTGACTTTTACCGTTGATTGCGATACAACACTAGTAAAGTGAGAAACTATACCAATGGCAAGTACGTGTGGCATTAATTTAACATTCATAAACAATATCCCCCGCAGTGACTTACTTTTTTACTTTTAACATTCTATTACTCATTTTATTATTTTAACATAAAAGTAAAATAAAAGTTTTACAAGATTGATGACCAGAAATATAAAGGACGATTTTTATGGCGCTCTATTTTTACAAAGCCTTATCAAAAGAAGGAAAAAAAATAAGCGGTTATCTGGACGGAGCATCTCCAGAAGCAATTCGTTCTCAATTAACAACTAAAGGATTGTACCCCGTTGAAATACGCCAACAAGATGAACAATCTGGTGCATCATTTATTGCTTCGCTTTTTGAAACACCTGTGTCTGTAAACGATCTTGTTTTTTTTACCAAACAACTTGCCGTACTTTTGCGTTCTGGAGTGCCCCTACTTCAAGCTCTTGAACTTTTATCAGAACAATTTACCGGTAAACTTCGTTCAATTATTATCAGCCTTAAAGACGGTGTCAAAGAAGGTAAATCTTTAGCTGATGGCTTAGCAACTTACCCTAAAACTTTTACCAAAATTTACATACAACTCGTACGCGCAGGAGAAGCCAGCGGTAAACTTGAAACTATTTTAGAACGACTCACCACCTACTTACAACGCCAAGAAGAGATTCAGAAAAAAGTAAGTGGCGCTCTATTTTACCCGTTAGTGCAAATCGGCGTTATCGTCGTTGTCGTAGTTGTGATCATGCTTGTCGTTATTCCAAACCTACAAGGCATGCTCAAATCGACTGGCCAAGAACTTCCTTTTGCAACACAATTACTCCTTAATGGTTCGTACATTGTCACCAACTATTGGCTTTATCTATTACTTTCTATTTTGGGAATTGCTGTTGCATTTCAATATTGGCACAGTACTCCATCGGGCAAAAGAACAATGGATGCCATTATTTTAAAAATACCCGGAATCAAATATTTCGCACGAACCAGCGCGATTGTACAATTTAGTAACACACTAGGAATGCTTCTTGAGGGTGGTGTTAATTTGTCCAATGCTTTAGATATTGTGTGTGATATTATTGATAACACCGTACTTCTTGAAACCTTGCAACAAGCGCGTGATAAAATTATCAAACAAGGTAAAATTACTCCATTCTTAAAAGAAACAGGTCTATTTCCTCCTATGGCAATATACCTCATCAACACAGGTGAACAAAGCGGCAAACTTGACGAAATGCTTTTAACAGTTGCTCGTAATTATGAAGTAGAGTTAACTGATTTAACTGATAGACTAACTGATAACATACCGACAATCATGACATTTGTTATGGCGGGTGTTGTTGGTTTTATTATGTGGGCAGTTATGGGACCAATTCTTGGCATGTATGAAATGTCAGGTGTTTAAAAAAAACGATGAAAGGATTTTATGACATATAAAAATAACAATCTACAACCAGGTTTTAACTTTATTGAGATGATGGTTGCTTTGGTGATTATTGGTATCATAGCAGGTCTTATAGGGCCTCGCGTTATGGGTCTGCTCGGCCGTGGTCGTTCAACTGCGACAGCAAACACACTCAAAGTTGTAAAAGATGCACTTAAAAATTATAAAATCGATGTTGGTACATACCCAGCAGCATTAGTTGATTTAGTTAAAAAATCTGAAAACGCTTCGGGCTGGCAAGGACCATACGTAGGTGACGAAGATAAAAACGCTGAATTGCCAAAAGATGCTTGGGGACAAGATTTAGTTTATAAATTAAATGAAAAAGGCATAAACCCTCCATTTGAATTATATTCACTTGGCGATCCAGACAAAGAAGATGCACGCATTTATGCAAAATAAAACATCAGGGATCTCGTTTATCGAGATCCTTGTTCTTTTACTCATGATATCTATTTTTATGTCTTTTGCAGTTCCTCGATTTATTACAAACAAACCAAGAAAAGCTCAAAAGGAACTGTTTACAGAATTTGCAACACTGGTAACTGAAACTATGCAACAAGCTGTCATTACCAAAACAGTACATCAAGTTGTGTGGAGCTTTAACGAACACAAAATTTTTGTTAAAAAACATGTCAAAAATAGTGACGAAAAAAATCCTGGAAAACAGTTTGAACCTGTTCCAACATCACTTTTTACAAGCACAATACAAGTACCAGAACGTATGAATGTACGTAATTTTATTGTCCAAGGCAAAGATGAATTTGCATCAGGATCACTACAAGATGCATGGTTTTATATCATGCCCGATGGCAATAGCCAACCTGTCACGATTAACATCATTGATGAACTAGAAGACAAAGCGCCTCAATTTAGTATCACCGTAAATCCTTTTTACAGTCAGGCAACCTTTCATGATACCTTTCAAAAATAAAAATACTGGTTTTTCATTTATTGAAATGATGATTGCCCTAACGCTTCTGGCAGTCTTTGGGACATCTATTTTTTTAGTACAAGCAAATATAACGTCAAAAGTCTTTAAAACTCACACCGCGTTACAACCCAGTTACGATATGAACTATTTGCTGTATCAACTCAACAATAAAATTTTACAAGCTACTATACGCAAAGAAGACGTTAACGCTTTGTCTGTATCTGTAGAACATAAAAACCCGCAAGAAACTATAACTTTAACGCTACATCCTATTGCAGAAAAATCAGAGCTTTATAAGCCATTTTCAAAACATATCCGCGCAGTACATATCACACAAAAAACAAACGATAGCACCAAAGTAATACATACGTTTGCATACATTCCTACGATAAAAAACGATGATAAAAATAAAAACAATACTGATACCAATCAACCGGCTGCAAAAGGGCAATGATGAACAAGCAATCTGGTTTTTCAGTCATCGAAATGTTAATCAGCATGATGCTTTCTGCTATGCTTATGACCGCAGCTCTGACTATTTATAATCAAATAAACAAAGGCGTAAACAAGGTAGATCTTATCGCAACCAATGACAGCGCGATCATGATTTTTCATAATCGAATTACTCAAGATCTTGCAGGCTTATACCCATTATGGCTTGCACAAAAACCATCTGAAGAAACACCTAAAGAACCGAATCAAAATGCTAAAGAGCAAGAAAAACCCAAAGATAGCAATCCTGCAGAAACTACGCAGCAAAATGAGCAAGGTCTAAAAGCTCTTTTTTTATATGCCCCTGAAAAAAAAGACCAAAAGCATTTTGATTACATAACGTTTATAACTTCAAATCCTATGCAGACATATCCTGCACAAGGGCAACAATCTGTACGCGTTGTATACAAAGTAGTATCTGACCCAAATCAACCCTCTGCGTTTATGATACAACGCAAAGAAGAAACTTCGATAAGCCCATACATAGATCCTGAAAAAATAATGGGCGGAGATTTTTATACCATTGTATCGTCCGTGCAATCGATACAGATTGAATATGGATTCATCGAAAAATCACCCGAAGAGCGCAAGAAAAACCCTGATGATCCATGGACCTTAAAATGGGTTTCTTCATGGGGCAGCTCTGATAAAACATCGAGTGAAAATTACATCCCTACCATGCCTGATGCGGTACGTATCAAAATAACTCTTATACGCAAAGCTGATCAAAAAACATTTGATTATGAATCTTATTGCATGATACCTGTTTGCAAAGAAAAGCCTTTTGAACTGGTCAAAATAGATAAAAATAATACGGCTAAAACTTTACCAAAAGAATCTCCTGCTCCAAAAGATAGTAACGCATCTCACACAGAAATTACCGTAGCTACAACACAAGGATAATCTATGCACAAACAAAAAGGTTATATTTTATTTTTACTGTTTAGCATTTTATCTGTCTGCAGTGTGCTTATTGCGATATCTTTTGGCAAAGTTGTGGTATATCAAAAAGTAATGCGCCAAATGATGCAACAGCAGCAAGCACTTTTGATATCAGAAAGTGGCGTTGCGTTCATACAAGCACTTATGACACCAGAACAAGAAAAAAAAGAAGAATCTGACACTCAAAAAAAAGATCAAACAAAACAATCTGTTGTCCAACAAACAATGCTTAAAATTTATCCTTATTTTAACAAAGAAAAAACAATATCACTGACACAGGAACATGATGGCATTAATGGTTCTCTTGCTCTATTTTTGCAATCAGAACAAGGCAAACTTAATTTGAACAGCTTATTTGACATCAAAAATAAAAAGTTTGTACATCAAGGTCAACCAGATGATCGCAAAAAAATATGTACGTGGTTATTTGGACGCATAGCTGCTATCACAGGCCAAAAATCTCTGATGGAACCGTTTGAGCAATTTATCAGCAATCGCAAAACTCCCGTGTATGATGTCACAGAATTACTGTCCATAAAAGAATTTAAAGACCAATTTGCAGATGCTGTGTATGTCGATCCATCAGATCCACAATTCAACAAAAAGATATATCTGACTGATATTTTTACCGTATGCACCGAACAAGACACTATATCTCCTTGGCTCTTTTCGCATTCATGGTGCGTTATTTTAGAACTCAACCCAAAACAAAATTTGGAAACAGAAGAGTTAAAAAAAATAATTGAAAAATTTAAAGATTCTGCAAAATGGGATAGCGATTGGAACCTTTTTTTACAGCCTTTTTACAACAAAGAGTATAAGGATCTGGCACAAGATATAAAATCAATATTGACGACACAGTATGAAGCGAATATATTCTCCTTGTTACTTAAAGCAAAGATAGGAGAGACAAATTCATCAATCTTTACTATAGTAAAAGTAAACAGCAAACAACATTTGATGCGTTTTGATACTATTAAAACAAGTCAAATTTAAACGGAGAATATTTTGCAGATTAAAACTGAAACCAAGGTTGGCGTCTTTGTCATTCTTGCGATAACAATATTTGTCGTTATGACTATTGGTATTGGTGCATTTAGATTTTCAGCATCAGGATACGCTCCATACACTGTTTCCTTTGATGACGTTTCTGGCCTTTCAAAAAAAGCAGAAGTCAAAATAGCTGGTGTTAAAGTTGGATGGGTAGAAAGCATCGAGTTAAACAATACAGGTAAAGCACAAGCTCAGATCATGGTTAGCACCAAGTATGCTTTATATGACAATGCGTATGCCGTTGTACGACAAGATGGTTTAATCGGGACTAAATATTTAGAACTTATACCCGGCGACCCAATGCTTCCAAAGTTACGCTCTGGTAAAACACTTGCTCGTCCGGGCCGTGAAGCTGTTTCGATTGATGAATTACTGCAAAAATTCAAAAACATTGCATCACACGTAGAACAAGTAACAGACAGCATGAAAGAAGCCTTTGCTGGACCTGAAAAAACAGAACAACTACGATCACTTGTTGAAAACTTATCAAGCGCATCTGCAAAAATAGAACGCTTATCAACATCACTTGATAATGCAATTGGCGACAACCAAGATAGTATCAAAAATGTAATTGATAACATTCACACATCTGCTGATACCATTACAAAAGCTGCAGATGAAGCACACGAAACATTTAGCACCTTCTCATCAATTTCACAAAAATTGGATGAAGGTAAAGGCTTACTTGGTAAACTTATCAACGAAGATGATATGTATCGCGACATCAAAACAGCGGTAAGTGGCGTTAAAAATTATCTATCAAAAATTGAAACTATGAGCGTTGTTTTAGATGCTCATGCTGAAAATTTACATCGCCCAGTTGACCAATTTAAATTTACAACATCAAAAGGTTATTTTAACGTACGAATTCACACCAGCAATAATTCGTTTTATCTAGGTCAAATAGCAACATCTGAGCGTGGGTTTGGAAGCAGGGATTATATTTATAACACCTACTGCAACTCTCGACTCAACACCTATGAAGAAATACCATATGATGAAATATCTCCAGATCCATCTGATGAAATCGCTTCATTAAACCGTAGAATGCATGCACCTTTAACCATTAGACAACATCGTCAAATGTATGCATATGGTTTCCAATTCGGTAAAATTTATAACAACTTTGCTATGCGTATTGGTTTATTTGAAGGAACATTTGGTGTTGGTGCTGATTACTTTATTCCAATCACCAATAAATCTCTTTCATGGATCACATCATTTGAAATGTTTGACTTTAGCGGTATTCAACGGTTACAACTCAATACTGAACGTCGTCCCCATTTAAAATGGATCAACAGAATATTCTTGTTTAACAACATTTATACAACGTTTGGTTTTGATGACTTTGTAAGTGATAACGCATCATCATTCTGGGGTGTTGGTATAAGATTTGCAGATGACGACATTAAATACTTGCTCTCTAGGGTTAACTTAAGCTTTGCATCATAAGTATAGAGACATATAGCGAACCCCAAAGAATTAAAAAGCAATAAGAGATTCAAGGGGTACATGTGTTCTTGTCTAACGCAAAAAAGGGTTTACATGGAACAACAACATACACATACTCAACCTACTCAGAATATTCCATTTTCAAATCTTGATACTGATATTCAAAAAGTAAAAAACACCTTCGATCATCCCGTACTTGTACCACATCAATACCCTGTTCTTATAAAAATATTTGCGGCCTTTATCTTGTTTTGTTTTATTTTTAGCAGCACCTATTTTTATATTAATTGCACCTCAGGGTGGCAAATGTACAATCGCGCAATGAAAAACATTACCCTAAAAAAATCCGCTAAAATGTACAACGATGCTCTCAATAATGCATTAAAGCTGCTAGACACATATCCTTCTTACACCCCTTTACGTGTTCTCGTTGCTCAGCTTTGCTTCTTATCAAGCTCTGATACTGATATATACACATCTACGTTTGTTTTAGGGTTTCGTGTTTTAAACGGCATTTTATTAAGTAACGATGATGTTGCCGCACTCAAATCTTGTTTGTCAGAGACAAAGCAAAACTTTTTCCTATCTGGCCTTAATTACGATTCTCAAGCAAAACAATATTATATAAATGTACAAATTCAAGATTTACCAAAGGATTAAAGATGGTATTTATAATTCCCGGTGAACTTATAGCATTTTTAACATTTCCAGGTGTCATTATACATGAAATAGCTCATCGATTTTTTTGTGATATGTATAAGGTAAAAGTATTTGCAGCAAATTACTTTAATATAGGTTCTAAAACAGCAGGTTATGTTATCCATGAAAATACTACCAACCATTCAGGAACCGCTACATTTTTAATTGCAACGGGACCATTATGGATTAATAGCATTTTAGGATCATTAATCTTATTACCTAATATGTTGATTGAAAATACTCCTTACGATTTACCATACTATACCAGCTCTGTTATGACAAACTTCATTTTTACTGTAAACAGCTGGATAGGATATTCTATTTTATTTCATGCCATACCTAGCCAAAAAGACCTTGACGTCAAAGGACATATTAAACAATTTCCACTGCCTTTAAAAATAATATATTGCTTCTTACGCCCTATAGCTTTTTTATGCAACATGGACTACGTAGGTTTCTTTATTACTATTGGGTACGTTTGGATAATATCACATTTGTTTTCAGGATTGTATACGTCAGTGATGCTGTAATTTTCAAGTTACTTTTTAACAGCTAACGTTTACTTAATACCTTTTGTCTTTCTTGTGTGGTTTACTTAGAAATTAGCGCTTTAAAACGGCTCTGTTTAAATGAAAAATCCACTCAGAATACCGAAGTATCTTAAGTGGATTTTTAAAACTAAAATATTATTGCGTCTTATGTGCCCATTCTTATCAAGAAAAAACTTAATTCCAACGTTGAGTCCATTGCATAGGATCAACAGCGCTATTTTTAACGCGAATTTCCCAATGTAAATGATCACCACTTGCATAACCAGTCATACCCATATGACCAAGCGGATGACCTTTTTTAACTTTTTGACCAACATTAATATCGGTATAATCATACAGATGACAATACAAGCTAAGCACACCACAGCCATGATCTATCACAACAGTGTTACCAGTATGTGTAAATCGATCTTTTAATACAACAACACCATTATGAGATGCCCAAATAACACATTTTGGATCTGATACGATATCTAATGCTTTATGAACTTTACGGCCACGTTCTTGTGACGTACGAATCACACCAAAGTCAGTCGTGATTCCTTTCATAACAATTGGAACATCAAACGGTCCTGTCCACAATTTTTCTTTGCCTGATTGTGCTGCTAATTTTTCCATGCGTTCTTCTAAGTCTTGTTCTTGCAGCGGAGTAAACTCAAGTTCTGTTTGTAATTTATTACCTGTAATAGATAAAATTTTACGCTTAAAAGGATATGCTATAACGGTAAACTTACCATCAAAGCTCATCTTTTTACCAAGCCTATCTACGACATCAACCGTAAATGGATATTCACCTGGATCTTGTTCACATTCAATTGGTATGTGTACTTCGTATATTAACCCACTTTTAATTTCAGGATACATTTCGTAATCGTTATTTAAAACATGCACAACAGCTGATTTAACAGGCTTATTAACTTGCAATTGAATATATAAACAACGACCTTGCTGAACCTTATACGCTGATGACAATGTCGGTAAAGCTGTTTGCAAATCAAGATTATCGGTATAAAAAACACATTGCATACAAGTTTTATTTTGATGCTTTGTACTATCAACTACTTCAATTTTTAAAGTATGCTGACCATCAGGTATTGATTTAGCAGGAATTGAGATAGGATGCTCAAACTGTTTGCGATTAATTTTAAAATCACTATGCACTAAAACATCATCGAGCCATGTAGAAATGTGTGAAACTTTATAATTAGAACTTCCTTTAATTGAACCAACTACATCGCCACTGTATCCTTTGCCATCTTCAAAACCTTGTATGGTTACAACAGGTTGAGATTGATCAAAATAATACAAATATGTTTTACGCGCAGTATAGCCAACAATAATTAAAATTAATCCTAAAAATATATATCTTCCTTGAGGAATCATGTATATGTCCTTAATTGTGTTGAACAGTAGAAAATGATGAATGTACGCTCATTAGTCTAACAAAAATCGAAAATAAAACATTGCTTTTTTTACAATAGTTTTTTATATCTTAAAAAAATGAAAAAAGGCTCTATGAATGAATGCAATAATTATTACAATCATACTTTGTTTTTGGTTTGTTCCATCGCATACCAGCTACTCTGCACAACCATCACCTACTCTTGCTGATACAATGTTTATAAGCGCTGCAACAACTCTAAACAATCATACTGCTGTTTCAAATCTTATAAAAACTGTCAACACATATCCCCTCCTTGGAATCATGCCAAACCAACTAAAAGTTCATCAGGGTATACAAACTCGCGCTATTAAAGCTATGCCCCCTTTAAAAACAATCCCTGTCATACGCAACGCTGGACTTTCTATCTTAAAACCTTCCAAAAATGCTTTTAAAAATTATCCTGCAGGAGCTGCTCTTTTTTCTAAATACCCAGATTTAGCATCATTGTTTGATGCTATGCTTGCGACATGTAAACAAGACCCAAAGCTTGTAACATTTTTTAGAAAAGTGCATAGCAATGTTCTTATTGAGTTGTACCATTATTTAATGGGTGTTTATATTAACTTTAATTTGCAACACCCTGGCATCGCGCAAAATAGTCACACCAAGGAACTTTCAGTTAGCGTTCCTGCCTTTTTACGCTCTGAACAAGATTATGATATGAACAGCAAGACAATGATTATAAATCACCTCATGGCAATCATTGAGTCACAATTTAATAGCCACATACGAGCTTGCACAACACACACTTTGTACGATAAAGTACAGCAACAAACACGAGTAACGTCGCTTCCTCAGATGTTTGCAACATTTATTGGCAAAACAGCTGTACAAAATGATTACAGCATGGATCTTTCTATTTTAATGGAGCCACAAAAAAAACCTCAACTTGTTCAACTCAAAAAAACATATCTCACAGCTATTGTAGACTATCTTAATTTTTTTCAAAAATATACTGCCTACATGCAAACACCGCATCCTAAAAAACCTCAGTTTTTTACAGCTTTTGTAGATATCGCAGAAACAATTAACCAATATCTGTACAGCGACGTAGCACCAACTGATGATAAATTCATTGCCTCTCTTACTAAAATGAATCCTCCATTATTTTATTTTGGCTATGACGATATGCGTGCTTTGCAAACTATTCCGTACATTGCTCAAACAATCCCTGCTACCACAAAATCTGTTCCATGGCCCGCACACATTGTGCAAGCTGCTCAACAACAACTTGTTCTTGTAGGTAATAAACCTCATCCGATTGCTTATTTTAAAAACAACCTAGGTCAAGTCATACGTAACTTTGAAAATAACCCTTCAGCACATTTATATATCTGTATGCGCCTTGGTGAAAATTTATTTGAAGAAAAAGTCATAGCGCAACCTGATTGGCTTAACTCTTGGGATGGCATTGCAAAAATAATGCGTGCTTGCTTTGGAGATTTTTCAGCATTGATCGGTATGCAAATTCTTGATCCATGCTTAGAGCATCTCATCAACATCATTGTGCAAACTCAACATGGTGCAGATCCAAACAGTATCGCTATCAGCCCTGAATGTTTACAACAACTTCAAAAATGGCGTTTATTTGCAACACAGGGTTTTGTAGACCAAGTTGCTCCATCAACATCTGAAATACCTACTATTCCTACATCAATGACAAGCTCTTCTATACTTGCAACACCAACCCTACTGACCCAACCATAAAGGACTAACATGAAATTAATACACTATATTTATGGTTTTCTATTGCTGGGTAATGCAACAGTTCACGGCAATATGATTCGTGACATGTCACTTATGATGGGCGCTCAAGAAGGCGCAAGTATTGCAAACCAAACTGTTACATCAACCTACTCAGAAATCTCACAAGGTTTACAAAGTAGCCAAAGCAATCTATCTCTTGCTTCAAGTTCTTTTTTACAAACAGTGCAACAATCTCAACAACAATCACTAGGCTCCATGTTCAATCTTTTTTCAAGCGCATCTAAATTCATGCAAAACATGCAGCAAACACAACAATCTAATTTTGCACACATGCAACAATACATTGATAGTATTGTGAGTTTACAAATACAACCATCGCAATATGTTGTTGATCCCGTTACAGCTGATCAACAATTTGCAAAGGCTACCATGCTCACACCAAAAGGTCCTTTGTGGAAAAATATATTCCAAGTGGGCAACTGGCAATATGATGAAAACACTAATTCTTTTTGGCAAATGCAACTCGTCCCCTGTGCAACAGCGCAACAGGCTGCTCAAAATTCTATTTGGACTGAATGGATTACACGAAAACCATATGAAATAACATGCGACATCACATTGTACAAAACTCAATCTCCTTTTTTTATTGGTATTATTTTTAACAAAGCACGATGGATATCAGGCAATAGTTATGATCTCGATCAATATCGCACCATTGGTCTATATAACTCTGCACCCGCAAGCCCTATCAAGTGTTATTTTGCTCAACAAAAAATAGAAAAAAGCAATTCAACTAACACAACAACCATCAATAGTCCTTTGGAGCAAATTTTTAATGCTCAAGGATTATTGTCCATTCCCTTAAATACAACTTTGTTCGTAAACCAACCATCACAACCATTTATCATACACGTCAAAATTAAACCTTATCCTGATTATGTTGCATGCAAAATCTGGACTGAGTCTATGCCAGAGCCTAAAGAATACGTAAAAATATCAGTCGCTCTTCCAAAAGGCACAAAAAAATCTTCTACTCCAAGCACACAAGCTTCTACAGATTCTTTATTTTTATACCATGGTATTGGTTTTATCTCAGCAGGAGCTGTTGCAGAATTTTCATTAAAAAGTCCTGAACAACTTTTATTTCACTCAAGTGATATCTCACAATTTAAAACTGATATAGAAAAATATATTGCTCAACAGCAACAACAAAAAGCTACTTCTGTCATTACCTCTTCGGTACTTTCAAATGCGTAAGGATAATGTATGAACTATGGTTATATATTCAAATTATTACTCATAATAATACCATGCATCACTCACGCAGCGTCACAGATATCGCCCTTAAAAACGTATCTGAATGACCATAATTCTATTGAAGTTTTTAGCGCTCTTCCTTTTTCAAGGCTGCAACCACAAGATGCTTTTACCAAAAAAATATGGTCTCAAATTGATACTATTTTTGGATCATCTGGAATCAACATGGATACCTTGCAAGTTCAACACATAAAAAACAGTTACTTGTATCTTATTTTTATGGCAAAACTTCACAAGGTATCCGTTGATCCAAAATTTCAACAATACAGGCCTGACTTTGCACCTTTTTTACAAGATAACAACACGAATGTTCCACATCTACCGACAGCACAATTGTTACAATCGCAAGGATGGTTGCAAACAACATTGACAACACAAGACCTTATACAATCTCCTTTATGGCAAATGATCTGTAAAACCATGGTTGCAGATTGTTTTGCTTATTTTGCAATTGCCTTACAAATTTTACACAATACTGAAAAACAAGAATTCAACTATCTACCACACTTTGAAACATCGTACTATAATCAAGATTATACAAACTTAAGAACCCTGAACGCTGTCGTCAGAACCAAGCTCAAACTTGAAGAGCATGTAAAAAACTACTATCTTGCACAAATTCCAAATTGGCAAAATCTTCCAACGATTATACAAAAAAAGAATCAAGAGATTCCCTTAGAGCAATATGTGGTCGAATTTAGACAAACTTCTTTTTACAACCTTACACATGATTTACATGCATTGCTTGGAACTCGCGCAAATATTGAAAACCAACAAGAGATCACTAATCAACAATTGTTATCATCTTCTCAAAAAATACAAAGCCCTTTAAAAGAATATGTCTTTGGTTACTACATGTTTTATGAAATGTATGGCCAAATAACACATCACATGACCCAATCAAACCTTATACAAGTTATAGAAACAGTGAGCAATGCTGCATTGTTGCCAAACTTATTTCCCTATCAAGCTAACGACTATGTTTTACTCAATGAACTGTTATCTGCTAAAGCAAAAGCTGAAAACATTCATACCCAATCATTGCATCCTGCGCATGCAACTTTTAAACCGGAAGATTTTCGTAAAAAAAGTGCCATGCTTAACCCAACGCCTCGATCCATACAAACACTCGCGCAACAGCTACCACCAAAACAAACAGGAAAACAACAAAGCTTTTTATCATTTTTTGATGACATAGGGCATGATATTGCCACTGCGGCAGAAGATTTTGGTAAAGGAGTTGAAGATGCAGGAAAATCAATTGCGCATGTTGTAGAAGCAGTTGGTATGGGAATAGCCGGAATTGCGTGTAAAGTTTTCTTTTTTGTTCCAGGTGCTGAGCGTGAAGGCGAAACACTAAGCGCCGATGCGCAGCAACAATTTACCAAAGCAACAACTGACCTTCAAAACAGTATCGATGAATTTACTGCTAGTATGAAAAATGGCATAGCCCCAATTGGTGAACTTACAGGTGATTTAGTAGGCGTTATCACTCAAGATCAAAAACTGGGTGCTGATATTTCAGAAGTCATTGACAGTACCGCAGGCGCTATTGCTCAAGTCACAGCACAAATAACAGGATACACTGTTGGACTAGGTGGAATTCTGGCTGCAGAATCTGTGGTAGATGTTACTGAAATTTTATCTGATGTTGTAGCACTCATTGGTAAAGGAGCTATGGCTATTTTTACCAAACAAGGACGCAATGAATTTTTAGATACATGGCATGACACGTTGCAAGACTGTGTTACAGATATTACAACTGCATATACACAAGAAGTTAAAATGAATGAAGCAAACATTGCAGCAGTTATGCAAGCTGTTGGTGTTATTATAAATTCTATCACGACACTGTTTATAGATTTATCGAGCGAAATAACTTTTATCTTTTTATCGTTTGATCCCTTATCACTACTTGGCCAAGGTATTTATGATGCTTCCACAGGACAAAAATTTGATCCCGTAGCATTTGGTAAAGCTGCAGAAAACAAAGTAACCAATGCCCTGGAGTCTCAACGATCAATCATTAACCAAGTTATGGGTGTTGCTGTTTGTATTGCTGCTGACGTAGTTACTGATGTTGCAACAGGTGGCGCGGGGGCTACGGTGAATGCTGAAGAAGACGCCATGATCATGGGCTCTATAGAAAAAACAAGTGTTGACGCATTGCAAGAAGAAATAACAACAGCTCAAGAAGAATTATCAAATGCAGAAGAAACATTATCTGAAGCAAAAGTATCTGATGATCCTGTAAAAATACAAACCGCACAAGATGAAGTCACTGCTGCTGAAAATAATTTACGTGAAAAATTGGCAAATGAAGCAAAATTAATTTCTGAAAGTGCACAAAAAAAAGCATTAAGCACAATCACAAGCGCTGCAAAACAAACTGCACGTTCATGGAGTACAAAAATCGTTGCAACAGCACAAGAAAAATTAGAAAGTACTCTTGAAAATTTCAAATCGCTACCAAAAAGCTTAAGTAATATTTTTGATAAATCTAATGAAGATCTTGCACAAGAAGCAAAAGCACAAGTAGAAACTAAAGAAGAAGAATTATCTCAATTGCAAACGAAACTACAAGCTGCCAAAGAAAAACTAACAGAATCAATAGGAACTGATAAAGAAAGCGCCGATCAAGAAACGTATCGACAGCTCAACGCCAAGGTACAAAGCGCAACCAAAGAACTATCTCAAGCAAAAAAAGCTGTCGAAGTTGCAGAAAAAATTGCATCCGAAACTAAACCACAAACAGCGTTACGTTATTTAAAAAACAGCTTAAAAATTTTCTCACCTATAGGCGCTGTTATGAACATTGCATTCAATCTCACATCAATCATAGGTGCATATAACCAAGATGAACTTAACGCACTACAACAAACACAGCAAGGATCTGTTTTACAAAATTTATGGAATACAAATACGCAAAGTAAACTTGCAACAGCTGCACACGATTTAGCTTATTTACAAGAATTAGAATTAAAACAACAAGCAGCAATTGGTAACTATTCTCTCGGTCTTTCTTTATTTCAAAATTATAACGATGCAGCTGTTAATCAATACCAACAAAAAATAGTCGGTGTCCTAGCACAAATTTACCTCATGCAACTTGTGCCAAATAGTTCAACACAGCTCATACCGGGTAATACAGGATCACTGTGGGGCCTTACAAGTGGTTATTTAAATTTATATCCATCACAAAGTTTTTACACCACAACAACAGGCCGTCCTGATTTTCCATACGCACAAGAAATAGCACAAGATCCTCAGCTCTTTACCACGAACAATGATCAGGTAAGCAAACAATGGTTTAATCAGCGATGTATAGCAATTGATAGCTTAACTCCTACTATGGTTCCTAAGAAGCCTTTAGATCCACTCGAAGTAAATATCAATTTACAATTTTTATACACTCTTGAATCAGAATTTCATGTTGGAATATATTTAGGTGGCAATTATCATAACTATTTTGCTCCTGAATATATTGCTTCACTTCTTAAAACCACACCTGCAAATATCGCTGCTAACTTTAATGCATTACAAAATGCTATCAACAACAAGCAATCAACAACGCCTTACTTGAATCCTGACGTTGTCGATCTCAACGAATTATATTTATCAAAAATGCTTGTTTTATACCGAACAAATCCACAAGGTCCTTTAATGTTTGGCGTATATGAAAACATGAATGAACAACCTTGGTTACTTCAAGAAGAGTTGCCTCAAAGCGCACAGCTCAACGAGCAACATACCTATGTTTTAAAAGCAAAACTTGATCGCGATAAATTAACTATCATGATACACATCGATGAAAATACAGTACCAATATTTCAAAAAACAGTTTCAGTCATTCCACTGCAAAGCCAAAGAATGTACGGTATTATTTCTTCTGGCGCTGCAATACAATGGAATCAGACAAGTCCACAAATTACGCCAAAAACAAATATCAATGTCCGACCAAAAACAAATCAAGTGTCAGAAATAGAGCGTGGAAAAAAAGATAGACTCATCTTGCACAATGCTTTAAATCCAAGCTTTGGATCCATTCCCTTAACACCATTTTCAAAGCAATCAATTTTATTTAGTCAGTATATCTATGCATCTGTTCACACTGATCTTAAAAAGTTTAATCCTCAAAATCCTGCTGATTTTCTTATCTTTGCATCCAACAATAATGGTACAATAACAAACATTGGAAAAGCACCAAACGACCAATATGATGCTGCAAGCAACGTGCTTATAAGCTTAGTTACTGGCTATGTGTTTAATCAGCAAAAACAAATTATCAAAATAATACCTCAAGCCTTAGAGCTCTATGAAAAATCAGCATTTGGAGTACTACCAACTGCGTTGCACAATTTTATCGTAAAACAACGTTCTACCGTTGAAAAAAGTTTACAAAAAATTAAATTTGGTAATTTTATGCTCGATTGTATACAACCAATAATGCTACAGCAAGGCATATATCTTTATACCTGCTTACAAACACTCAAAGATAATACCAATAAACCAATAGTTGATTACGTCATCTTTACGTCTACCCCTGAAAATGATAATTCTCCTGCTCAGGTAGGCTTACCTCCGACAGCGCCACAAGCACAAGCAATTGTCAGCTTAGTCACAGGAAATATGTATACCAAAGAAACACCTGTAACATCTCAAACAGTGCCTACCCCTGTAAAAACATATAATGTATTCAAAGAATTATCATTGTTTGTGCAAAATCAAACTATAAGCCAAGTTACATATGAAACTATTACGCAAGCTCAAACATTATATATTCAACAACAAGCACAAAAAGCTTCACAAGCTCAACAAAGCCCTGTCTTTACGCCTGTAAACACAGTGCAAGCAAGTAACAATGGTTACACTGCTACACCAACAACATTGTTTACAACATCAACACATCCATTTATATTCAGTCATACATTGCCAACACACAACATCACTTATCGACAAAACAATGCTGCAGGATCAGCAAATTTTCAATTTAATACAACGGCATTCTTAAAACTCAGACAATCTGACAGCTCAAGGATTTCATAATGCTTCAAAGGCCTAAAAATATTTCTAAAAAACCAGGTGTCTATCTTTTTTACAATACATCTGATGAAATTATCTATATAGGCAAAGCAAAATCTCTTGCTGCGCGTATTGCTTCATATTTTAATAATCCTGATGCCCACAAAGTAGAACGCATACTGCATGAAGCTGTACGTCTAGAAACCATACCTGTCAACAGTGAGCTTGAAGCATTGTACCTTGAAGTTGATCTCATAAAAAAATACCAACCAAAATATAATAGTCTGCTCAAAGAGGGAAATCCTTTTATTTATTTATTTTTTTCAGATGAAAAAATACCAACTATATCAATCGTTAGAACAAAATTAAAAAAAGGATCCTACGTAGGGCCTTTTTTAAATAAAAAAGTAGCTCGCAGTATTTATAATTTTTTAATGGAAACATTTCAACTTAAACTCTGTTCTAAAAAAATACCAAACGGTTGCTTAGAATATCATATCGGTATATGCGCAGGTTCTTGTTCTCAAGATTTTGATATTGATTTTTATAATATCCGCGTCACGCTCGCCAAACATTTATTAAATAACAATCTAAAATCTGCCATTAAACAAATTGACCAAGAAATAAAAAATGCTTCTCAAGCTTTACAGTATGAACGAGCTCGCATACTGGTAAACTACAAGCAAAATTTTGAAGCATTTGCAGATACCCTTGAAAAGTTAAGCACCATGCCAAGCAAACAACGCACAGAAAGCAATGAGAAATTTTTACCAATACTGCAGGCAATACAAAAAAAACTGCATTTAAAACATATCCCTTATGTCATAGATTGTTTTGATATATCACACTTACAAGGCTCTGCTATCGTTGGAAGCTGTATCCGCTATGTACATGGACAACCAGAACCAAAATCGTTTCGCAGATTTAAAATTAACTCTATTATCTCTCAAGATGACTATGCTGCACTACGTGAAATAGTACAACGACGCTATAAAAACAAATCAGAGTACCCAAATCTTATCATTGTTGATGGTGGCAAAGGACAAATAAGTGCTATTAAACCATGGATAGGAACAGCTGAACTTGTAGGTCTGGCCAAAAAAGAAGAAACAATCATATCTGCAGATTTTTTACATTATATAAAACTTGATCCTCACAATCCAGAAGATGCATTGCTCTTACAAATCAGAGATAAAACGCATCAATTTGCAATTAGTTATCATAGAAAAAAAAGATCTTTAATTGCACCTGAATAAAAACAAATGTTTCGTTGAAAAAACATTTGTTCCGTTATATAATCAGCCAAATTCATGACATCTATGTTTTCAAAAAAGGAATGCTTTATGCACAAACAGGTCTTATCATCTTACATGAACATATCCATTGGTTTTATATTATTACTTACCACTAGCACTGCATCTAGTTTCAACGTAGCTCCTTTGGCTCATATACTGCAAGAGCATCCTGAGATTGGATACATGCCATGCTTGGGAAATGTATATTTTAATATACCTGAATTTCCCCCTGCCCCGCTATTTCCTCATGAAGGATATTTTAAAGAATGTTTCATTCTAAATATTCCACATGGGAAAGTTCAGTCACAGTTTGGGTTTGTACTCATTGAAGATCAATTTATAAAAGAAATGATATGGGCTGATCAACCACACCTTTTAAGCAATATAGTGCCAATCAATGAAGAATCTATTCACAAAATACCCGGCAGAGTTGCTGTCATAGCCCAATATGTGTACAACAGCTATTGCCACTGGATCGGTGAAGTTCTTGGACGACTTGCTCTTCTTGAAATGCATGGCATAGAATATGATTGGTTGTATATTGACGCATACTCAAATTATATGAAAGAAACCTTAGAGTTATGGGGGGTTGATACTCGTAAAATTATTGCACCTCGTAGTCTTGATTATTGCATTCAAGCTGATGAATTAATTGTACCTTCAATGGTTATTAACATGAACTTCGGTTTCAAAAATCATATTGGCCTATTGCTACATCCAACTCTTGCAAATTATGTTCGCAATAAATTGCTTGAAGCAGCACAAAAACATGAAGCATCTATTCCTTTATCAAAAAAAGTTTTTGCTTCACGAAGCGATGCTCCTATGCGAAAAATAAAAAACGAAGATGAAATTTTCAAGATTTTTGAAGCAAAAGGCTTTGAAAGATATAAGCTCAGTACACTGTCAATGATTGACCAAATTTTATTGTTTAACAATGCTGATGTCGTTGTTTCAGAACATGGTGCAGGATTAACCAACATTTTATTTTGTAAACCGGGGACACAGGTAATTGAAATATTTCAACTACTTGTTGATTCAGCGTTTTGGTTTATATCCGAAAATTTTGGTCTAAAATATACTGCTATTCAAACAAGTAATTTTATAGATACATATAAATACAACTGGCAAAGAAACATTCATCACTATATGACAGCTTTTCAATCCTGCGCAGAAGTTCCTCTTGAACCAATAAAAAAAGTTATTGAACAACTTTAAAAACATATTTGAATATTACAGTTCCTTTGGTATGTATAATAAGAACGATATATATCAAAGGAACTTCTATGAATTTTGATCAATTTACCGATTCTTGTAAACAATTATTACAAGATGCAGCCCAATTTGCACAACAACAAAAAAACCCTACACTCCAAACTATTCATCTTTTTTGGACAAGCTTACACAATGAATTTTGCATATCATTTTACAAAAGATTACAGGTACCTATCACAGGCTTATTTGAAATCACACAGCAAGAATTAAAACGTTTACCTACTTCTACATCAACATCACTTTCTATTGATTCTGGATGCGAACAATTTTTAAATCATTGTTTACAAGAAGCACAAAAAATGGATGATGCTTTTATAAGTTTGGAACATTTGCTGTTACAATTTGCAATGACAAAAACTTTACCAACAGCAATAACTGATTATTTAAAAGAGCATCAATACACCCACGGCGCTGTTTTAAATCTTTTAAATTCTTTACGAAAAGGGAAAAAAGTGACCGATAAAAATGCAGAAAAACAATATGAGATTTTAGAAAAATATTGTCAAAATATTACCAAACTTGCACAACAAGGAAAACTTGATCCCGTTATCGGACGTCACGAAGAAATTCGTCGTGTTATCCAAATATTATCACGTAGAACAAAAAATAATCCTGTGCTCATTGGTGACCCTGGTGTGGGTAAAACAGCTATCGTCGAAGGAATAGCACAACGTATCATAAACAATGATGTGCCCGAAAGCTTAAAAAATAATACCATTTATGCCCTTGATATGGGATCATTGATGGCTGGAACAAAATACCAAGGTGAATTTGAAGAACGTATCAAAGGTATCTTAAAATCAATCGAAGAATCTGGTGATCATATTATTTTATTCATCGACGAACTTCATATGCTTGTTGGCGCAGGATCTACCGGTGGTGGTATGGATGCATCTAACCTTCTAAAACCTGCATTAGCACGAGGGCAACTGCATTGCATCGGCGCTACAACAATTAAAGAATACAAAAAATACATAGAGAAAGATGCTGCACTTGAGCGACGTTTTCAAAAAGTGCTCGTTGAAGAACCGTCCATAGAAGATGCTTTATCAATCCTTCGCGGACTTAAAGAAAAATATGAACTTCACCATGGTATAAAAATTATCGATGATGCTTTGGTACAAGCAGTACAACTATCTGCAAAAAACATTCCTGATCGTTTTTTACCTGATAAAGCAATTGACCTTGTAGATGAAGCTGCATCTATGGTTAAAATGGCAATCGAATCCAAACCAGAATCTCTGGACCAAATGGAACGAAAAATTCGTCAGCTTGAAATTGAAAAAGTAGCTTTAACCAAAGAAAAAGATAACAAAGCATCGCAAGAACGCTTACAAGATTTAACCAAAGAACTTACTGCACTCAAAGAACAACATCAAACACTGCTTAATCAATGGGAAGCAGAGCGTGCACCTCTTGAAAAAATTCAACAGATCAAAGAAAAAATAGAACTTGCGAATTATGAATTCTATCAAGCTGAGCGCATGGGTGATTTTGCACGAGCATCTGAAATTAAATACGGCAAACTTGTACAACTCGAAAAAGAATTAAAAACACAACAAGACCTTGTACAAAAAACTGGCTCTAACCTTTTAAAAGAAACTGTAACAGCTGAAGATATTGCTAAAGTCTTATCACGTTGGACAGGAATTCCAGTTCAAAAATTACAAGCTTCAGAATCTAAGAAGCTGCTTGATATGGAAGCAGAACTTAAAAAACGCGTCGTTGGGCAAGATGAAGCTATCAGAAAAATTGTACACGCTATCCAAGTACACCGTGCAGGACTTACCGATCCACACAAACCAATCGGTTCGTTTTTATTCCTTGGGCCTACAGGTGTAGGTAAAACAGAAGTAGCAAAAACTCTGGCTGATTATTTGTTTAATGATGAACATAAATTAATTCGAATTGATATGTCTGAGTATATGGAAAAACATGCCGTATCAAGATTAATTGGTTCTCCTCCTGGATATGTGGGCCATGAAGAAGGTGGACAACTCACCGAAGCGGTACGCAGAAATCCATACAGCATTGTACTCTTTGATGAAATTGAAAAAGCTCATCCTGAAGTATTTAACGTCTTTTTACAAATCTTGGATGATGGACGACTGACTGATGGTCAAGGACGCACAATAAACTTTAAAAACTGCGTGATCATAATGACATCAAATATTGGATCAGACATTATTTTACAAGCTAAAAAAATTGACGATCAAGTAAAACAAGAAATCCAAAAACTACTTCATAAAACATTTAGACCTGAATTTTTAAATCGTATAGATGAAATCGTGTACTTTAACATGTTGTCTGAAGATATTATTCGCAACATTGCCAAAGTACATTTTAGACATTTTGAAAACAGGCTCAAAGAAAAAGACATAGCTGTCACTATTTCTGACAAAGCATTAGATTTTGTTGCACAGCAAGGTTTTGAACAAGAATTTGGTGCACGTCCACTTAAGCGAGCAATTCATCAATACATCGTTGTGCCAACATCACAATATTTACTTGCACATCCTGATACAAAACAAATAACAATTGATCTGAAAGATGAACATTTAATTATTAATAAATAATATCAAATAAAAAAGAGATGGGTTACAGCCCATCTCTTTTTTAAATAATAAAATATTTTTAATATTTATTCAGCATCTGAAAATTCTATATCTGATAAAGACTCTTGCCGACTCAACGCTTGTTGTTCTAAAACAGCTGCGCGTTTTTTATCCACAAATGATTGTGAATTTTTAGAGAGTCTATTATTCAGATTAAAACTTGATTGACGGCGAGCCAATGGAGGTAATCCTTTAGGTGCCTGAGATACTACGGTAAATGGCTCTAACTCGCGTACATCATCAATCCAAGAAGCATTGGCTTTCTCATTTACTTCCTGGATATCTTTTGATCTCACAGCAGAGTTTGATGGACGTCGCATGATCGATGGCAATTTTACAGAAGCGTTTAAAGAATCTTGCTGCTCTTCTTCAAACAAAGAGCTACTTGTTGATTTTGCTAAATCATATGATTCAATGTCTGGTGAAGAAAAATCTTCTTCTGTGGTACTTTTTTGTAAGTCTGCAGTTATATAATCCGTAAAATGTTGTTTATATCTATCTGCTATGCGTCTGAGTTCCCGATCATCTGGATATAGATCCACATACCAATCTACCAGGTGGCCAATGCTATCTGTTTTACAAGTAACCTGCAAAACATCCATAATACTTTCAAAGGATACTTTGTTTTTAAACAAAAAATCATGCAGCGCTTGCGGCTTACCTTCTACAAATGATCCATACGCTTCTAAAAATTGAATCATTTGTGGCGTTGGCTTTACCGTTAGCTCTGTCAATGCGTCGTACACACCAATCATTTTTTTAATTTCTTTTTTAAGCTGTTTATTAACAAGACCATTGTACTCTTTCAAGCCATCAGCTAAAACATTAACCATCATTTCGTTATTTTTATCAACAATAGTTGTATCTGCACCAGCCTGTAATAATTTTTTTATAATATTAAAATGAGGGTTGTATCGTGCTTCTACATCATTGCTCACCATAAATAACCGTTCACACGTGCTCAGCAATGCAGTCTTACCATCCTCGCCTTGTTTATTGATATCTATGAGTGGCGCTTGGTTAGATTTACTCAGTGATAATAAAAACTCAACAACATTCAGATGCCCTCCTTTACAAGCTGCTATCAAGGCTGTGTCACCATGCTTATCAACACCATTGACATCAAGATCTTTATTAAAAACTAATGAACCATCTTTGTTAACCGAAGAAACAAGCAATGCTTTTGCTTTAGCAACTTTACCATTGCTACATTCTGCTATAAACGCCTCTGTTCTGCTTTTAGGACTTTTAATTGATGACTTTCTACGCTCTGACGCGACTATCGATATATTTTGAATTATTGAACAAATTCCAATAAAACATATGAGTACTTTGTGTTTCATGATCCCCACCCCTTTTTTACGTATTTAGTTTTAAAATACAGTTTTTAAAGCCGCTAAATCAATATTAAGGGATAGATTTAAATCCTTTTGCAACGCCTAAGCTCACATTAGGCATAAAAAAAGAGATGGTATTTTAACACCATCTCTTTTGCAAAGTAACTATGTTTATTTCTTATCTTCTTTTTTTGGTAGATATTTCAGACCGTACATCACTAAATCTTTTTCATCTACTTCGCCTGGAGCTTTCATCATTGCATCAAGGCCTTTTTGTGTTTTTGGAAAGGCTATTACATCACGAATCGATTTAGATTTCGTCATCAACATAATGATACGATCTAAACCAAGCGCAAGACCACCGTGCGGAGGACAACCCATTTCTAATGCTGTAAGCAATGCTCCAAATTTTTCTTGCATTTTTGATTCATCAAGACCTAAAAATGCAAACATTTTCTTTTGAAATTCTATGTCATGAATACGAATTGATCCACCACCAAGCTCATACCCGTTTAATACAACATCGTATGCACGAGCTTTAATATCGCCTAGCGCCAAATCTTGCCAACCAGCCTTTGGACTTGTAAATGGATGGTGTACAGAATTCCATCTTTTTTCTGCTTCATCATATTCAAATAGTGGAAAATCTACAACCCAACAGAAACGATATTCGTCATGATTAATAATGTTTAAATCTGATGCTAAATTACAACGCAAGCGACCCAAAAGTGTCCAGGCTTCGCTGTATTTTCCCGCTATCAAAAATAAAGTATCTCCAGCTTTAACAGATGGAATTATAGATTGAACTTGTTGTAAAAAGTTTGCTGGTAAAAATTTTGAAACAGGCGATTCTGCCTCACCTTGTTCATTAAAGCGTATCCACAATAAACCTTTTGCTCCCAAATGCATCGCTTTGTTTACCCAACCTTCAAGTTCAGATCGTGTAAATTGTTTTTGGTTGACATGAATCGCGCCAACTTTACCACCTTGCAACAATACCGTTTGTAAAAATTTAAGCTCTGTTTTTTCAAATAAAGAACTTACATCATTAATTTGAAGTCCATAACGCAAATCAGGTTTATCAGAACCATATTTTGAAAAAGCTTCATCATAGGTAATACGTTCAAATTTTTTTGGAATTTCCAAATTCATAGATTGCTTAAAAACATGGTGCAACAATGATTCAATTGTTGTCATAACATCTTCTTCTTGTACAAAAGACATTTCAACATCAATTTGAGTAAATTCTGGTTGACGATCAGCACGCAAATCTTCATCTCTAAAACAACGCGCTATTTGTACATATCTATCAAATCCAGCTGCCATTGATAACTGTTTGTACATCTGAGGAGATTGAGGTAATGCATAAAAACTATGCTCATGTATGCGTGACGGCACTAAAAATTCTCGTGCACCTTCTGGTGTGTTTTTAGTTAAAACAGGAGTCTCTATTTCTAAAAAACCTTGATTTCTAAAAAATTCACGCACAAAAAAAGTAACGTCGCTACGCAATTTAAAGTTGCGATACATTTCAGCACGACGCAAATCTAAATAACGATATGTTAATCGTGTTTCTTCATCAACATCAGCCGCTTCTTCCATCGTAAACGGTAAAACAACTGATTTATTTAAAACCTCAAGATCATGTACTTGTAGTTCATACGCACCAGTTTTAAGATCTTTATTCACTAAGTGCGGTTCTCGAGCAATTACAGTACCAACTACGGCAACAACATATTCACTGCGCAACGTATGCGCTAACTCGTGAGCTTGTACATTAAAATCAGGGCTAAACACAATCTGCATGATCCCTTCACGATCACGTAGATCAATAAAAATTAATCCACCATGATCACGACGACGATGTACCCATCCAAGCAATGTGATTGTTGTACCAACATGCTGTTGTTGCACAAGTCCACAATATGTTGTTCTTTGTTTCATATTTTTTACTCAATACTTTAAAAAGTTCACTATTAAAATAGATATGCTAAACCAATGTTACCAACGCATGCTGTATCACAACCTGTCGGTAATTTGTATTTGCTTACTATAGTTCCACTCATATTTCTATAATGATTACCAGGAACTAAAACACCCAAATAACCTTGCAGTGCTAATTTTGTAAAGAATATAGCGCTAAATTTTGCCGTAAATTCTGTACCTAAAAAGTTACTTGCTGTTGTTTTAGAATCTGGATTATTTAGATCGAGCAAGAAGCTTGCTGGTTCAGGAATCCAATAACAAATAATATTTGGAACTAACGTCACTTTATATTCTTTTAACTGAGGAACTTTGCATGAAAAATTCGTACCAATAAATGCTATGTTTGTCATTTCATTAATAGTATCTGTTTGTAGCACAGGCGTTACGTTGTTTTTACTTAAATCTGCGTTTGGCAACACAACGTTAAATCGAGGAACCCCTTGGTTAAAAAGCACCAAGTGATTCAAACGTGTACCAAAATATACAGATTGTATAGGCACAAACGCATTAAATTGCTCATTGAGCAAAATCGTTGACGGAGTTTTATTAACGTCACGTAACGGATCGTTATAACCCGATGCATATCCTATTCCAAACGACCATGATAACACTTTAGGAATAACATCCCATGTAAAATCTGCTACACCAAAATAACCACCAAGTATTCTGCGTTGCTCAGGACGAAATCGGTTAAAAGCATTATAAAGAGGTGTAGGAGTACCATTAATATCAACAGTACCAATTTCTTTACCATTCATAGCAACTGTAGTTGGTGACCCTTTTAGAAAACTTGTTACTGAGTTTGTCACAGGTGCACCAAGCGGTTTTGCAACTGTTGCAGGATCCTGTGTATATACTTTTGAATATTGCTCATACACATAGCCTGTGTCATTATTTTTTGCAAATTTAATTTCGTTACGATCCCACGCTAAAATATCATATTCACCGAAGTTAAAACCTAACTCAAAGCCCCAATTCCAATTTTTATAAATACCTTCAACCGCACAACCCGCTGTTGATGTATATGAATTAGCATCATTTTTAAATTCTAAATCTTGATCAGGTGCATGTTGATATACCAAATACGGTTCGATATTAAATTTATAATGCTCTGCTTCAAATACAAGTATATCTGCACGTATAGCGCTTAAAATAGATTGTCTACCAACACCACGTTGACCACAAGAATTCAATTCGTTTTTACGAATAATTTCTAAATTTTCAGTGAGAGACGTTTGAAGATTTTCCAAAAGAGCAACATACGCATCGATCATAAAACGATCTTTAATAGGATTATAGCTTATCACTGCACCAGGTGCATATTGATCAATTTGAAACCCTGGATTAAAACCTAAAAATCCTGCTGCATCATATGCTGCACCAAGGCTAATACCTCGACCAACTTGATACGGTATTAAACCAACTTGGAAAAAGTGATTGTAATCAGGATCATCTCCTAATGCAACCTTTAACCAACCTTCACGGATCCATAGTAAATGTTTATTTGTTGCTGTACCTTTAACCGTCAATGGCAAATCTACAACCGTTACAAAACTATCTGCTGTTTTTGCTTCAGTAGCTGTACCCCATTTAAAACGAAAACGTATTGAATCGTAAAAAATAAGTCGTGGTGAGTCGGTCGGACCATATGCTATAGAAATAAAATAGTCAGCCGTTGTACGCATATAAAATAATGAATCAGCTGTAACTTTTGCATTTAACAAGGTCATATTTTCACTAAAATATGACTCATTTGTTAATTTACCGCCAAGGTCCAAAGAAACATCATCTTTACGATATTGTATAGAGCTTGTGCTTTTTGCTTCAACTGTTTGAAATGTTCCTAAAAAAACAAAAAGATTATATATCAGAAGTGGTATAATTGCGTATGTAGACATAAATTCCTGTACACAAAAAATAAGTTAGAAATATGATTCGTAGCATCTTACTTAATACTATCGTCGAAAACAAATATATTGTCAAACGACAAAAACCTATCTAGCTTGGCAAAATAAGCCTATTTTTAATCATTTAAAAAATTATAAAATACTAAAATTCTGACAGGAAAAAAATGATTCAAGATAAACTACTCATGGGAGCACATGTATCTATAGCAGGCGGATTTGATAAAGCTATTGAAAGAGGTGAAAAAATCGGCGCTACCTGTATACAAATTTTTACCAAAAGCAATCGCCAATGGGGTGCAAAAAAAATAACATCTGACGATGTCGATGCTTTTTTAGATGCTCAAAAGAAATCTTCCATAAAAATGGTTGTTGCGCACGCTTCATACCTCATCAATCTATGCTCAGATAATAACGCCATAATTCGCAAATCAATAGATGCATTAATAGAAGAACTACAAAGATGCGAACAACTCGATATCCCATACCTTGTTTTGCATCCCGGCACATCGTCCAATCCGGACACACAAAAAGTACTTATCACCGTAGCAGATCACATCAATCAAGCCTTTAAAGAAGTAAAACCAAAAAACACAACGCTTCTGTTGGAAACTATGGCAGGACAGGGTTCAACTATAGGAAAGACTGTCGAGGAATTGGCGGTAATTTTAGATCACGTGCACGATAAAAAACATATTGGTGTTTGTATCGACACATGTCATATCTTTGCAGCAGGCTACGATTTGAGCACGAAAAAATTTTACGATGATTTTTGGAACAAAATAAGCAAACTTATTGGCATCAAAAATGTTAAAGCTTTTCACATCAACGACTCAAAAAAAGATTTCGATTCTCATGTTGATAGACATGAACATGTCGGAAAGGGTAAAATCAACCCTGTCGTATTTAAAATGCTCTTAAAAGATAAGCGTTTTTCTAAAATCCCTAAGATTCTAGAGACCCCAAAAGAAGATGAATTTAAAGATGACGTGCGAAACTTGAAAACATTGCGCGATTATTTTAATTCATAAAAATAATCGATGATGAACAGAGTCCCTATTACCCTACACTATCCATCATCGACATAAGCAGTTCTCCAACCATACTACCTTACTAT
>JAGOTL010000010.1 GCA_018061805.1 Candidatus Babeliales bacterium | reverse complement strand
AGAGACTGTTGGTAGAGTTAACGAAGATATGATTAGAAAATACATTCAAAATCAATAAGCAGCGCTAGAGAAATATCTTCGTAGCACTGCTTATAAGCGGTGGCTTTTAAGCCACCCGAGATTTACTGTGGAAATGTCTTACTGCAGCTGAAAAAGCTGGACTACAAGATGTTGCAGATTATATAGAGTTTAAAATAATTGGTGATCAAAATGATAAAGCCCATGATATGGCAGTGCTTTTAGAAGAAGAAGGAATTTTGGGTAAAATTCCTGTTGCGCACCTTGATACTCAGTGTGAATTAATCACCAAAGATATTATTGAATGTGCTCAGTTTGATGATCGCCGCGATGTTGAATTGTTTATGTATGAACATATGTATAAGAATTTACAAAAAAAATAAAGTGCAATAACGGTATTGGTATAGATTGAGAAACAGAGTTTTTGTGTTACACTGATCAACAATATAATTTGTTTTTAAAGAGGTTGTTTATGTCAAAATTTGGCGAATTTGTTAAAAATGCATTTTGGGTTATTTTGTTGTTGCAAATTGTGCCACCATTTATCAAATCAGCGTACACATACGTTGGTGATATTATGGAACCAAAAAACAAGGTTGGCTTAATTATTATCGATACACCAATCATGTCATCAGGCAGTATTAACAAACAGTTGAAAACGTTTTTTAAAGATCAGGAAATTAAAGCTATTTTGCTCAAAATTGATAGTCCGGGTGGAGCAGCTGGTTCATCAGAGTCTATAACGCAAGAAATTTTACGACTTAAAATACAGTATCCAAAACCAATTGTAGCATACAGTGAAAATGTGTGTGCGTCAGGTGCATACATGATTGCAGCAGCAACTGATTATGTTATTACAACTCGCAATGCGATTGTAGGTAGCATTGGTGCAAAAATTAGTACGCAATTTAAAGTTCAAGAGTTGCTTCATAAGCATGATATTCAAACTCATTCAATAGCTTCTGGTGATTATAAAAATTCGCTTGATCCATTTGTTCCTATGACGCCAGAGCGAGAAAAAATGTTACAAGATTTGATCGATGATTGTGGTCAGCAGTTTGTGGCTGATATAGCTGCATGCCGTCATATTCCGTTAAGTCAAAAATCGGTATGGGCAGAAGGAAGAATATTTACAGGAAATGACGCGTTAAAATTAAAACTTATTGATCAAGTCGGTAATCAGTCGGTAGCTTTAGATTACATTAAGCAGCATATTTTACATGCAGATCGTGAATTACAATTGATTAAGAAGCCAAAACCATCACGCATATCTCAATTGTTCAATCCGGAAACTGACGAAGATGATGATTTGGTTATGTCTTTGGGTAGCAGTTTGAGTAAGGGTTTTATGTCGCAACTTTCAAAAAGCAGCGTGCTTTTTTCTGAATAGTTAAGACTTTTCCAAATCCTTTTTAAACAGTGGCGGTAGTCCTGGAATAGGTGGCAACACTGGGCCTCCTAGTAAGCTTGATAAAGATCCTACGATGGTTGCAAGCGATTGTACGGCTGTTGTTAGATTGTTTATTTTGCTTTGCATGGTAGAAAGCGTCGTGGTCATATTTTGAGTTAAGGAGTTCATGCCTTGACTGACGGTTACATCTAAAGAGCTTATGTTGGTTTGTAATTTTGTCACATTGTTCCCTAAAGTTGTGATTTGATTGCCTAAGCTTTGCAAGTTATTTGTTATAGGGCTCAAGTTACCGCTTATATTTGCCGTGATTGCTGATTGCGATAGTTGGATTTGGCCCAAAATCGTACTAACGTTTGAGGGTAATGTTTGTTCGAGTATCGATAATCCTTCTTGCAGTGTTGTAATGTGTGTTTCAAGTCCTGTAATTTGCGATGTAACGTTGCTGAGTATAAAATCGGGTACCAACGTGGTTAAAGAATTATTTAACGTTATAACGTTGTCGGTCAAACTTCTTATTTGATCTGTAAAATAACTGGTCATGTTAGCGAGCGCTACAGCTTGTGATAACTCTACGTTTTGCAGACCATCGACTACCGATGTTTGTAGTGTGGTCATCAAAGAACTGTTTAAGGTTGCTATGTTGCTGGTTACGGCGCTTATCTGATCCATCAAAGAATTGTTTAAGCTTGTGAGTGTCGCATTGTTTAACAGGGTGAGTTGATTGCTGAGTGTAGAGATTTGATTTTGCAGTGTGCTGGTTAATGCACTCATTTGAGCACCGGTTACTTGATCAAGTAGGTGCATGGTGCTGTTGATCGTAGCGATGTCGGTACTTAAGCTTGTTAGTTGTAATGTTAAATTACCCAGCACGTGTTGTTGGACTTGAGATAACCCTGTTGTGAGTGTTGCAACATTGGTATTTAATTCTGTTGAAATATCACTGACTCGTGATCCTAGGTTTTGTATTTGGCTTGTGACGTTGTTTAAAACTATGCTTTGTAGACTGCTTACTTGTTGTGTTATGCCGTCAACGTTGCTGGTCAGTGTGGATACTTGGTTTGCAATCAGCTGTGTAGCGTTGCCTATAGT
Organism: Candidatus Babeliales bacterium; assembly: GCA_018061805.1. Lineage (GTDB taxonomy): Bacteria > Babelota > Babeliae > Babelales > Chromulinivoraceae > JACPFN01. The sequence continues at coordinate 21,907 of JAGOTL010000010.1, read as the reverse complement.
GCTTGGCAAAGCTTGTTGAAGCTGTGTTAATTCTGACGTGAGCGATGAAACGTGCGCGGTGAGTGGTAAGATCTGGTTGAGTAAGTTTTCTTGCAGCGTGCTTAAAGTTTGCGTGAGTGTTTGGTTGAGCAAGAGTGATAGCGCCTGTTCTATTTGTGTCACAAGAGGGACAATGGGGGGCAACCCCGGCAGAAGGCCATCAAGCACGGTGTTGAGGTTTGTTAAGGCATTTGAAATATTGTTGAGTCGGTCCGTAATGCTGCTTAGTTGGTTGTTGATAGGTGCTGTGAGATTGCTGACACTACTTTGTACATCGGTGGTGCTTAAGAGTGGTAGCGATTTTAAGTCTAGTTTGAGTGAGCTGACGGTTGCATTCAGCATAGTTAATTGATCTTTTATGTCTGGTGCTAATTTGGCAAAATTGCTTAAGTTATCTGTAACGCTGGTGATGTTGAAACCTAACTTTGTTACTTGTCCTGCTAGGTCAGTGATTTGTGATGTGACATTGGCAGGGATAATTGTCTGTAAAGCTGTGATTGTCGAGTCTATTTTTTCGATGCTGCTGGTGATACCAAGAAGTTGCTTGGTGAGAGTTTGTACTTGCGTTGTTACTTGTCCTGTTATCGTTGAGCTGATATTGGTTATTTGTTGTCGCAGTGGAACGAGTGATGTTTGTACTTGTTGTGTAACTTGTCCTGAAACATCGTGTATCTGTGTTTGCAAAGATCCTAATTGATTTTGAAGTAATGTTTGTACTTGTGCCGCTATTTGAGTGCTTAAATTTGCGGTAGTTTGTGTGAGTTGATCTTGTAAGGGTGTTAGAATGCGAGGAATGCTATCGCTGACATCGGTTATGCTTTTTGTGATTCCGCCTACAGTGTTGGTGAGTTCTCCTACGGTATTGGTCAGTGTTTCAACAGAGCGCGTAACAGTACCCAGTGTACCATCTACCGTATGAGTTAGTGCTTCTAGTTTAGTTGCAAATAACCAATCTTTATATGATAACCATCCTAAAGTTCCTACAACAATGAGTCCACATGTCACTGCAGCAGTTACAAGGCAACAGTTTTTTGATTTTTTTTTACGGGGCTCAGTTATTGCGTTGTTTGTATTTTCAGGTTGTGGGCGTTGTATTTGTGTAGGGCTTGGTTGGATAGCTATTCGAGTGTCTTGATCAATTATTTGAGATTGTGTCCTGCGGTGTTGGGAAGCTGTGATGGGTATGAGGGCTGTCATAGCTATGTCATTTGGATCTATGCTTGCATGGTGTGATTTATTTCTGTATCGCAGTGACGTTCGTGTTTGATGTGTAGGTGTGCTAAACGCTTCAGGGCTGTTGGTTGAATCTTCAGATTCTGCTCGAGGAATAACAATTCGAAGGTCTTGGTGTGATGTAGTGGGGGTTGTCGGTGTCATGGCGATATTGGTGCTGTGTTCATCAAGATTTGTTGAATGTCTGCGAAATGGTTCTTTGCTATTAAAGCGTGCGGTGGTTAAGGCTAAGGGAGGATTTTGTGAATATTCTGATTCTGCGGTTATGGTATACGCTGGGTAGAACAATATGATACAAAAGAGCATTTTATGATTCATGGTAACTCCATTTTTATACGCTTTTGAAGGTATTGTACAAGTTTAAGATGAGCTTTTTCAATTGTTTTATCTTTTATGAATAGGTTTTTGATTGCATGACATTTTTTAATGGAAGACGTGAGCTCGTGTTTTTGTTTAACTTTCAAAGTGTTGGTACGTGAATTGCTTGATATAATCGTTGCGTTGCGTATTATGTTGTCTTAGTTGTTAACTAAAATTACCGTGCGTAGAAGGATAAGTTCAATGTCGTTGGGTTATCGTTTTGTTTTTTTAGGAATCTTGTTGATGAGTTACTCTGTTCAGGTTGTACCAACAACGGTATCAGAGGTTTGCATGATACTTGCTCGATATGTGCAGCAACCAGCTCAGGTTGGTGAAATTGCTCCCATATCACAGGCTGCTGGTATAGAACTTGCTCATTTTGTGCAGCAAGATGCTCAGATTCCAGCTCGTCGCTATTTAGAAGCTGGTGGTGGTTGTGGTGCTGTGTCTATTTGCATTGCAAAAAACTTAAGACCGCAAGATCATTTAGATGTCATAGAGCTTGATCCTAAAATGTGTATTTTGCTCAAAAAAAGATTACAAGCCTACTCTAATGTTACCGTGTATTGTTGTTCTATTTTGGATTGGAAACCGGCCTATTCTTATGATGCAATTATTTCAACATTGCCATTCAATTCACTTGGTGCTGCATTTACCTTGCAATGTATAGGATTGTTTCAGTCGCTTGCAAAACCAAACTGTACATGGTCATATGTCGAATATCCTATTGTGCGTCAACTGTTACAACATATGTATGGTAAAGAGCGTAAAGCCATGTTTCAAGAGGTTCAAGAATTGATGACCAATTTTAGAATGACATGCATCATTGGTCAAAAAATGGTGTATCGCAATGTGCCACCGGTGATGATCTATCATCTTATGCTTAACGGACAATAGTATACTTAATTCGAGTTGTTGGATCGGAATTTTTAATCTACAGTGTATGGGATTAAAAATTCCGATTTTTTGTATGCAAGGGATATTGTCATGGATTATATGTATGGTTTGCAAGGGTATGTTTTAGGTTTTTCTGTTGCAACTACCATTGGCGTAAGTGGTGTTTTGTGTTTGCAAAATATGATGAGTGGGAAAAGGTCGATTGGTTTAATATCTGCATTTGCTGCAGCGCTTGCAGATATGACCTGTGGTAGTTTGGTTGTGTTTGGTATTCAGTCAATGCAGGATTTGATTATGCATTACGCCTTTGCTCTTAAGGGTGTGGCGGGATTTGTGTTGGTAGCGCTTGGATTGACGAGATTGTTCGGATCGAAGGTGTTTGCTGTTGAGCATGGACAGAGCAGGACAGTAGCGCTTGCGTTTGTATCGGTGTATTTTCTGGCGGTTTTAGATCCTGTGTCGATAGCAGATTTTGTAGCATTATCCTTAGGATTAACACTTGAATTTAATGTTGTATTTCAATCGTTTTTGTTTTTAATGGGTATGTTTTTAGGTTCAGCGACATGGTGGTTTAGTTTGGCGTTTATTATTATGTATTTGCAAAAAAGTTTTTCGGTGCACGTTTTGGTGTGGATACAGCGATTGGTTGGATTGGGGATATTGGCTTTAGGTATATGGACTCTTCGCTCTGCTTGGTATATACTTTAGAATAAATCATGTTTAGGGTTAGGTTTTTATATGAAAAAGCTTTTTTTATTAGTTCTTTCTTGCGTAATGCTTCAAGCATCAATGAATGCATCTATTGTGGCACAGCCGGTGGTTGATTGTTGTACTAAAACTGTTGTTTGTTGTAAAAATACAACCAACAAGGGTATGAGCATTATACGTCATCAGGTTCAAGACGTTGATTGTGAGCGCATTTGTGCGGATTGTCAAAATTTTTGTTTGATAGCGCCATGTGTTGCAATGATGTTGTGTTTGCCGGTAGCAATGGGCATATCGTATGATCCAAATCGTGATCGTATTGAGTACATTGAACCTTTTAATAATCGCATGCAATAATATTAAATTAATCTGAATGTAGAATATTATGAAAAAATTACAGTTATTAATCTGTTTTCTGTTAAGTAGTAGTTTAAGCATGGCATCTGATAATAATGGCGGTGAAATAGTGCAGCCAATGTATCAGAGATCGGCTGTCTCATATCCGCAATATGATAATCAAAAAGCTATGTGGGAAGCTTGGGAGAGTTATGTGCAATATGAAAACAGGATTGAGGATCAAAAGTGTAAAGATACTTGTTTAGTATTGTGTATTTTGGGTGCTTGCGCAGGTGCAGGTATTTATAGCGGTATGCCGAATCGTAATGCTGTTGGGTTGTATCCTCAAAAAGAGCAAAACTCAAAAAAAATGAATTAATATCTGCAAAGATAAAGGTTTATATTTATTGATTTATAGGTGTTAATGGACGCCTTGTTAAAAATATGTTACGCTGAAAAAGTTATCATTCTTATGAATTTTTAAAAAAATAAAGTTTGTTGTATGTCAAATAGTTCTCAAATTCGCAATATTGCTATTATTGCACACGTTGACCATGGAAAAACAACTTTGGTTGACCAGTTATTAAAACAATCAGGTACAATTGCTGACGCTCAAGGTCGAGTTATGGATTCTGACTCGATTGAAAAAGAGCGTGGTATTACCATTTTAGCAAAAAATACCGGTATCAATTATAAAGATTTTAGAATCAACATTGTAGATACACCAGGCCACGCAGATTTTGGTGGAGAAGTTGAACGTACTTTACAGATGGTTGAAGGCTTCTTATTGCTTGTAGATGCTGCAGAAGGCGTACTTCCAGGTACACGTTTTGTACTTCAAAAAGCATTGACTTTGGGTTTGAAGCCAATTGTTGTGATCAATAAAATTGATCGTAAAGATGCTGCAATAGAACAAACAGAACAACAAATTAATGATCTGTTTTTAGATGTGGTTAGTGATGATTCACAGCTTGATTTTCCAACATTGTATGGTTCATCTCGCCTTGGTTTTATGACGACAGATCCAAACAATCCAACAACTTCTTTTGTTCCGTTGCTTGAAACTATTGTTGCAACAGTTCCAGCTCCAAAAGAAAAAGAAGAATCGTTACAGCTTTTAATTACAAGCTTAAGCCATTCAGATTTCTTGGGGCCAATAGCTATAGGACGTATTTTCAGTGGTACGTTAAAAGTTGGTGATCAAGTTGTTATGTGTCGTGATGAAAAAGTTTCTCAGCAGATGCGTATCACCAAGATCTGGCAATTTTTAGGTGTTGATAAGATTGAAGTAGAGTCAGCATCCTATGGTGACATTGTAAGTGTTACTGGTTTCTCACAGCAACCTCAATTGGGTGCAACTCTTTGTTTGCCAGGCAAGATTTTGCCTCATTCATATGTTAAAATTGATGAACCAACATTGATCATGTATTTTTCTGTTAACGATTCTCCGTTTAACGGAAAAGAAGGTAAGCTTTTAACATCTCGTCATATTCGTGAACGCTTGGAAAAAGAGTTGAAAACGAACGTAGCGTTGCGTGTTGAAGATACATCTTCTGCAGAGGTTTTTAAAGTCTCTGGTCGCGGTCAATTGCACCTTGGTATTTTGATTGAAAATATGCGTCGTGAAGGTTTTGAAATACAAGTTTCTGCACCTGAAGTTATCTATAAAACGATTGATGGTGTGAAACAAGAGCCTTTTGAGCTTGTAATTATCGACGTAGAAGAACAGTATCGTGGTTCGGTTATTGAAAAGCTTGGTTTGCGTAAAGGTGAAATGGTTAACATGAAACCACTTCATGATGGTCGAATTCGTATGGAATTTGAGATCCCATCGCAAGGCTTGATCGGTTTCCGTTCTCAATTTTTAGTTGATACTCGTGGTACTGGTATCATGAACATGAGCTTTTTGGGATATCGCCCATGTAAAGGTGAAATACATGAACGGTTAAAAGGTGCTTTGGTTTCTATGGAAGCTGGGCAAGTAACCGCATACGCACTTGATACTTTGCAAGAGCGCGGTATTTTGTTAGTACAGCCAGGTGATAAAGTGTATGTCGGTCAAATTATTGGTGAACATTCACGTGATAATGACTTAGATGTAAACCCATGTAAGGCAAAAAAATTGTCAAACATGCGTGCGTCAGGAACTGATGATGCAGTAAAATTACCTCCACACAGAGTTATGACACTTGAACAATGTATGGAATGGATACGTCCAGATGAATTGATTGAGGTAACGCCAACATCTATTCGTTTACGTAAAAAAGTTTTGCAAGCATCATTGCGAAAATAAGTAATTTAGTTTAAATATGGTAGGAAGTTTTAAAGCTTCCTACCATACATTTTTAGGGGTTTTTATGGGATTACGAAACGTATTTATAGTGCTCGTTATAATGTGTACAATGCATGAACTGATGCATGGTGCGCAGCAAGCACAAACTAATGTCAATGTGCTGCAAGGTGTTCAAAGTGATGATACATGGAGCTATGCCGATTCAGATGAGTGGAGTTACGAAGGTAGATATTCTCCTCGACAGTCACCGTCAGATGTGCATATTGTTCATGTTGCTCAGGCTCATTCGCTGGGGTATTTTTTTGGATCACGTGTACCTGCATCGAATAATCAAATGTCAAATATGCAAAGAAAAATGCAAGAACGTCAACAAGATTTAGCGCAAGCTGAGAATGTTAATCAAAAGCATGAGCAGACATATGATCATGTTATGGACGGTAAATCTAGACGATTGAGTGGAATTATTCCTCAAGATTCGTTGGGTGGTTCAATGTCAGTTGAGGCTCATAATAATTCTTCAACAGCTTTTAAGTCTACTGCACCTGTAGACAGTTTATTTGCTCATTTAGTAACTCAAAGAGTGTTTTCACCAACAGGATCTGAGTCAGATGATGTTGAGTATGGCGAGCAATTATTGCCAGGATGTGTTAATGAATTTCAAAGTTTACAACAAGATGAATCGCGCACAAATATCCTACAAAGGCTGCCGCGTAAAGAATTTGATCGTGCTTCTACCAAGGCTGTTTGTGGCAGAGACCGCACGGTTGAGCCAGGTTCTTGTTGTTGTTCAAGTAAATAAGTATACGTAAGGGGTTATTTATGTTGTATATAATGTTGTGGTTATGTTTTTTTTCAGGTAGCGTGTATGCATCAGAACAGCAAGCAGCTGTATGGACTCAGTCAGATGTAGCGCGTGTTTTTGCTGGTGGTGATTTACATGTACCAACGGTATCTTCTTGTTATTCGATTCCTCGCCTAAAAGATGGTAGTGGTGAAAATACACCAGTTGCATCGCCTAATGTTACAGGTTGTCCAGCTTTTCCAGCAGTTCGTTCCATGAGTTCATCTTCAGGTTCTTTGTATAATCAGCCAGTATCAGTAGAAGAACGAGAACTAAAATCGCGCCCAGAATCAATTATGACACAAGTTGGTTCACCTACAGATTCATATCTTCCAACTGTTACGGTTGGATCTCCAAAAGAAACTCCAGTTGGTGTAGATTTTGTACGAGTATTTGCTGGTAGAGGCAGAAGAGTTTTGCAATCTCCGATCGTGCCTGTAGTTCAAGGTTTTCCAGTTTCAAATGTCGTTTTGCTTGCAACGGAAAGCTCTGCGTATAATCGACATGCTCAAAATGATCGTCGAGCGAATCATAAAAAAAATGAAACACAATTTTTGCATGCAGTTCGTAATGCTTTTAATGACATGGTTGAAGTTGAAAGTAGATCGAATTCATCTGATCCTGTTCAATCTCCTAATAACCATTTTGAATCAGCGTTTCCAACGACTCTTGATCAGCAAATTGATACACATAATGTAGAAAACAGTTCTGAAAAATCACCAAGACATTCAGATGCGTCTTCTGTGCCAGGTGTCGTGCCTGAAGAGGTTACGGATAATGTTGCACAATCTGCAGGCTCTGTGAACCAAGGTCTTAATCCGGTACCGCAATCATCTGATAAGGAGTATGGGTCTGGCTGTTGGGCTGGTTTGATGCGATGCTTGAGAGGTCAATCAGATACTCAATCTAAATAAAGAAACCCTCTTGATTTTATACCTTTGAGTATTGAGTGAAGTGAAATAATCTTGATTTTGTACTTGAAGTTTCGCCATACTTTCCTTATAGGGATTTTTTTAGGTGTGGGAAAATTGTATGGTGTATTTGTGGTTATTGTTTTTATCTATTTCTTTGTGTGCAGCAGATAGAAATGTACCTTCGGCTGGTCAGAAAATAGTTATTGGTTCACCTGTTGAACAGCATTTTGTATTGGAAGATACGAATGGTCAGTATGATGTACTTGGTGAAAAATACCGTGATATTATACATAATCGCGTTATACCAATCTCTGAACATGCATCAGATATAGAAATAGACATAGATTTTTCAGAATATAATCCAGAACCATGTAATAATATTGCAGAGCGGTATCAAAGTTTCCCTCAGTTTGATGTAGTGCCTCGCAATACACCAGTTACTCCGACATTTTTAGAATTATTATGTTGTTGTTTTTTTGAAAACATACGTGAAGATGGTGGAGGTGGGTTATGAGTTTAATCAAGCACGTTTTTGTAATGAGTTCTGTTGTTTTTATGTGTGTGAATGGATCTGAAATAGAACATTCTGATGCGTTTTCTTGTCAAGATCCAGAAATGACTCAAATATTTGAAGGTTCAAGGGCGCGGCGTCTTCTTTCTGCGGAGCGTAGTCAAGATGTGAGTAATCCTGTGTCTTCAGCTGATAGTAGCAATGAAGCTCTTTGTACGCATGATAACGTTCAAGCTTATTTGTTTGATTCTCTATCGTCATCACCGTCATGTGATGTTTTGGAGCTTGATGAGCGTGAGTTTTTATTGTTAGAAAATTCGGTATTGCAACCGAAAGAAGAAGATATACTTGCTGCTCGCCAAAGAATAGTTACGTGGATATATTCGATATATTTTGCAAGTAAAATATATAGGGCAAGCGTCAAAGAAGCGGAACGTAGTATGGCTACTATAGATTCTGTAGAATTGACTCCTGATAGTTTTTCATTGTATGCAAATTCGCGTAATGAATCGTTGAGTGATGCAAGTACGCATGTGTTTTTTGATCGATCTTTCGCGATTGCTCCCTCATATCAAACTTCATTTTGGCAAGATGATGACTGGCATCAATTATGGTCTTGGTGTGATTGTGTGCCTAAAGATTTAAAGAATATTCAGGGTGAGTTGAATCCTAATCAAATCTATAATGTTGCTCCCCATTGTCCAAATCCTTTATCGCCAGAAGAGGTTGTTTGTCGTTCAGGGCCTGTTGATCGTGCTATAAGAACTATAAGCCTTGGTTCTGCACATGCAAGAGCTGTTGCGCGTATTGAAAAAAGATATAGGCGACCTAAAAAAACGGCATGCGTTATGTGCTGTGATTGTAGCATCCAATGATTATTGTGTTTGTTGAATAATCATACCTGTTGTTAAAAACGTTATTAAAAAACCACATGCGGCAGTTATGTACCAACATTGTAAAGAGCCTGGGTTGCGTGTTGAGGCTCTTTGATCATCCATAGGAATATAGTAGGTTGGCGTATAGGTATGTTGGTACGTTGGTAAGGTATGCTGGGTTGGCTGGGTGAAAATTGAGGGTTGTGTTGGGGGTAGTAATGTTTGGTTTAGGTCTTGTAATGGTATAATTGTGTTGCATGATGCGCTTATTGCTGTTATAAAAATCAGATGTCGAATTGAAGGCATATCTATCCTTTTTAGTATGTTTCAGATAGTCTGTCTGCATTAGAGTAATCTTTTTTTTGTTGGGATACAATGTGATAAATTCTATTGTACTTTGCTGCTTAAGCCTGTGTGTAGATAATAAAACGCCAGAACATAATTCTTTTGATTGGTATGTCGCTAAAAATGATTCTCGTTATAGTGATCCTGAGTTGTCGCAAGCGCTGTTAACAGACCACAATCATTATAATAGTAGTTCTATACGCACCTTTTGTTCGGTCAATGCTATACAAGCATGGAAAAACGATGTGTGCGATAAAGCACAAGGGGATATTTTAGAACAGGACGCTATTAGACAAGGTGTTTCGGTGCCTCGTATAGAATGACAGGGGTAAATTATTTAAAATAAAGAAAAATGAGTAGCTTTTTTGACAAAATGGGCTATTTCGGCGATACTATTAAGGTCAGTTCTTGATAAGATTAAAGGTATTTTTTATGAAACAAAATATTCACCCAGAATTATTCAAAGTTACTATTTCTTGCAGCTGTGGTAATTCATTTATGACTCGTTCAACAAAGTCAGAAATTCATCCAACATTGTGCTCTAGCTGCCATCCATTTTTCACTGGTCAACAAAAGTATGTTGATACAGCTGGTAGAATTGAAAAATTTAAGAAACGTTATACTAAATAACATCTTTCGGGATAGTAGGATATTGACGTGTTTACCAAATGGGACCAGTTAAAAACACTCTATGCAAAACTTGAACAACAATTGATTGCTGGTGAAGTTTCGTCAAGTCAACAGCGTGCTGAATTACAGCGCAATGTTTCCGTTATATCCGAAATACTACGTGTTCATGATGAACAAGTACGTCTATCTGCACAATTACAAGAAAACAAGCTGCAAGCTCAACAGGAGCAAGATCCTGAGCTTGCAGCTTTATTTGTTGTAGAGCAACAAGATCTACAGCAACGTTTAGTTCAATTAGATAAAGAACTTGAAGACTTGATGTATCCGGTTGACGATTTGAGTATGAGAAGTGCATATTTGGAGATTCGTGCTGGTACAGGCGGTCAAGAGGCAGCATTGTTTGTGGCTGATTTGCTCAAAATGTATTTGTTGTATGCTCAAAAAAAACGCTGGAAAGCAGTGATTGAAAGTGAAAGTCATACTGATCTAGGTGGATACAAAGAAGTTATTGTGCACATTAGTGGTAAACAAGCGTATGGTTTGTTCAAACGCGAATCAGGTGTGCATCGAGTACAACGTGTCCCTGCTACTGAAACGCAAGGACGTGTTCATACATCAACTGCAACTGTTGCGGTATTACCAGAAGCTGAAGATGTTGATGTTCAAATCAATGAATCAGACTTGCGTATTGATGTGTATCGTTCAGGTGGTGCAGGTGGCCAACACGTGAACACGACCGATTCTGCGGTGCGTGTGACACATATTCCAACAGGGGTTGCGGTAGCGTGCCAAGAAGAGCGTTCGCAACATAAAAATAAAGCTAAAGCTTTAAAAATGCTTCGTTCTCGAATACTTGCACATGCTCAAGAGCAACAGCGCTTGAAGGAAGCTCAAGTGCGTAAAGAGCAGGTTGGAACAGGGGAACGTTCTGAAAAAATTAGAACTTATAACTATCCTCAAAATAGAGTAACTGATCATCAAGTAGAATTGACCTTGCAAAAATTAGAGTTTATTATGCAAGGTGACTTAGATGAAATTATTGACGCATTGCAAGATCAAGATCGCAAACAGCGTCATATGTTACCAATTCTTGAAACATTGTAAGACCTTAATTCTAAGGGAGTTTTCTATGTTGTATATGTTGCCATTGTATTGTGTCGGCGTATTGTTTTCATGCACATTGCAAGCCTCAGCATTACCAAATAGTAAAAGATCACATGTTAATCGTTTTTTTCGTTTACATGAAATGCGTGTAACATTAGCGCAACGACGTTTAGCCAAAGGTGATGTACAAGGCGCTTTGGATTTACAATCTAAAGATGCGCAAGGCGAAGCTGATCTTTGGAAAGAAATTAATACGTTAAGTCGTTTATCGAATAATGATAATGCTGTAAAAGGCCAGGGATTTATTACGAGCAAAGAAGATATAGAACAATTTTGCGCAATTCGTGATAGTACGATTGATAAAAAAGAACGTGATCGTAAAATTCGTGAATTTGTATTGAAAAAGAAAAGTGAAGCGAAGCAAGAGTGAAGTTTTATTGAATAATATCAATGTGTATGTATAAGGGGTTTTTCATAATGGTTAAAAATAGATCAATATATATTATGTTATCAGTTATACTATCGAGCCAAATTATTCTAGGTGGCGGTGGTGGTTATAAGGGAGAACAATTTGCTTCTGATACGCATTGGGTTGGCACACATAACAATTGTGTACAAGCGTTGATAGAGCGTAAAAAAAATAAAATTGAACAGTTGCGTAAAAAACCAGGTAATGAAAAGCAAATAGCAGCATTACAAAAAGAACTTGAAGATCTATCAGGGCGTCATGTTCAGCGAGCTCTTGAAGCGTTAGACAGAGGACAACAAAGATTAGTTCAGGGATCTTTGCAGCGAGGTGGCGATCAAGGGTTGCTTAATGTTGCTCATGCGTTGGAAACGCCACAAGGTCAGGTTGCATTATTGACCGCTGTTCGTAATACGTCAAGTTCTCCTTTGAGTAAAAAAACGCAACAAGCCGCACAGGAAAGTATTAAAAAATTAAATCATCCACACGAATAATTATTTTTAATATAAAAAAAGTCGTCTTTTAAAGGCGACTTTTTTTATATTTGTGTTTTAAAAATCTGCTGGTATAAATTATTGCTTTGCCAAAGCTATAGCCTGCAAATAAAAAGGTAACAACGGTATCCAAAAAACCATATTGTTCGTACCAGAGTGGATAGAGGTCATGCATTACATTAATGATGTATTTAATGCTAAAGAGCGTTAGAAGAATAATCAGTGTAGCATAACTGCCTTTGAGGCGCACAGAATTTTTTTCGATTATAAATTCCATTGTTTTATTGGTGACTCCAGCTGTGACTCCAAAGTGTATACCTATGATCCATGGTATTAATGTGTAGATTGGTCCTAAAAGCCATAGTTTATGGAATCGAATAAAGGTTAAAATAATAGGTATTGTAAAAAGTTGTGGAACCCAGATCGTGCGTGTTTTAGTTGCTTTGAGTCCAATTATTAATAAGTATGCAAAAAGAAACCAAACGTATATAGGGGTATTGCTCACAATATCAATAATAAACATATAGTTATGCTCCTTTTTTGATAACTTTTTTTGCAATGAGTAAAAATGGTGACATGCAAATAATGCTTATGACTTTAATGCTGTAGCTCATAATGATGATATCGTGTATATTGTGTACGATACCATAGAGCCCAAGGTAGCTAAAGAGTATCGTATCAATGAACTGTGAACTAAGTAGTGAAACGTAGTTTCTTGCAGCAAAGTACTTACCATTAAAAAATTTTTTTAAATAACCATACAGTTGAATATCAATCATTTGTGTCATGACATAAGCGGCAAATGATGCACTTACAAGTCGCAGTGTATTATTCATAATAAAGGCAAGCGATGGATGAGCAGTATCTGCTGATGCTGGTATGTAGTACATAATGCCATTGCCTACTATCACATAAAAAGTTGATAATGCAAAACTAATCCATACTGCTTTTTGAGCGTATGTCTTTCCCCAGAATTCTTGTAAAATATTCAGGCTAAAGCTTACCCCAATAATAAAAACATCAGCGCTCGTGACAGTCCAACCAGCAAGGTTGATCTGTTTTAATACAAAAATATTTGCCATAACAAAAAGTAGACTGATGTATGCAGTTAATGCTTCTTTGCCCATGTTGCTGATAGCAAGCGTGCAACCACTGATAAACATAATTTGGAGTAAAAACAATAATTCATTATGCATTGTTACAATCCTTATCAAAAAAATGTCCCAGATTATGTAATCTAGGACATTGTATTTTTATGTTATTTCTTATATTACCAGTATGATTTTAACTGTATGTATATCATAGCAATTGTGGTAAGAAGAACTGGTATTTTGATCTGTGTAAAACCAAATAATTTATATGCAGCATTGCACAGTGCAATGGTTACAATGATTGGGTAGCCAAAATTAATCACTGGCTCTGCCCAGTATAAAATATTGCTTAATCCAAAATTTGAAATTATAGCTGTTGTGATAAGTGTGATGGTCAGGCTTTGAATGTAGCTTATTTTATTGTGGAATAAATCTTTGCGCAAATATTCTGAAAATACTGCTGCAAGAGCAACAAGCGTTGAAAAACAAGCCATTAAAACAGCAACAACTAAAATAATGCTTGCTTTCATACCAATGATATGAAGTGCAATAGTTCCAAATATTTCAGCGCCATTCATGTTCAGATTTACTAAGTGCGCATAGTAAGCACCAAGGAAGCTGAATCCTAAATAAAATGCGGTCATAAATGCACCAGCAACTATACCACCTTTAAGGCACAGCAATGCAATTTTTTTAGAGTCCATATCGGGCGTTGTGTTGAGTTTGATCAGACGCACAATGATGTACGCAAAAAACAATGCACCAATTAAATCTAAGGTTTGAAAGCCTTGGAGCACTTGATCAAGGAAAATAAGATAGGTTGGCATTGGTTGATACGCCATTGTTTGCGCATTGTATAAACCAAGAACAACAATTGAACCAAGTGACCCAATTAAAATCCAGCTCATGTATTTGCCAAGGATATCGAGCAACTTTGATTCTTTGTATGTTACTAAAAATGCAATTGCGCAAAATAGAATGCTAAAAGCAATGAGCGAAACCGAAGGAAATAGTGGCGATAACATTGCAAATGGTACGGTAACGCAACGAGGCATAACCAGCATTGGTCCGATAATAAACATGCAAAACGCTATAGCAATAAAACCTGGAATTCGTCCAATGCGTCCAAAAAAGGCTTTATAATCACCGTCAAACAAGATCATAGATACAAGACCTAGAATTGGAAGCAGTACGCCTGTAAGTAAAAATCCTAAAATGCCAATACAATTTTTACTTCCTGCAAGAACACCTGCTTTGACGGGATAAATAATATTACCTGCTCCAAAAAGCATCGTAAATATTGCGAGTCCTATCGTCTTGATTGTTATTGACGATTGTGTTTTCATAAAAACCCTTTCTAGAAGTTATAATTTCTAGAATACGTTTTTTGTGAAATTTTTCAAATTTCACTCTTGTTTTGTAAAGACAGCATTTGGTTTGTTTTGAGTTGTTGATTGGTTTGTAAAGCGAATGCTATGATATTTTTTTTGTAGTTTTTTATCTGGTCCGACATATTCAGGAGTTCTTTTGTGTCCGCATACGTCGCAAATATAAGGACTATTGCTGCCTTTGGTGTGTGGATACAACCAGCATTCACAGTTACAATTTGTTAATTGGCCAATGGTTTGTTGGCTAAAACGAGATACGGTTGTTGGATAACCCCAGCATAAATTATCTGCCTGTAGTATTTGTATCGACATGATCATCATGCACGTGATAAAAAGCTTTTTCATAGACCCCCCTTAGATTTATGGCTTGTTATTACGTTAGCATATTGGCTTTTGTTTATTCAAGATTATGTTTTTGTTGTACTTTGTAAGGTGACATAATCAAGCCATCCTTGTGGCGTGCCGATATCAAAACGTTTGCCTTGGATTTTATAAGCCAGCACTTTGTAACCGTTTTGAATCATGAGCTTGATGGTATCTGGTAATAAGACTTCACCAAGGTGACTCATAGGTGTTTGGGAAATGTATGAAAAAAGATCGCTATGTAGTACAAATCGACCAACGATTGCAAGATCAGAAGGAGCATTGTCACTATTTGGTTTTTCAACTAATGATTCAATTTCAAATAGATTATCTGATATTTGTTTGCGTGGAGCGATAACACCATAAGCACTAATTTTATCGCGTGGTACTTGCATAACACCAATGACCATTGCTTTATGTTCTTGGGCAATGCGCACTAAATGACCAATCTCTGGGTTTGGCCCAAAAATAATATCATCAGGATATGACATAGCAAAAAATTCATCTTTTTGAATTGCGGGTTGTGCATGTAGCAATGCATGAGCAACGCCTTGAGGTCTGTTTTGTATAAAATATTGAAAAGTCGTTGTATCAATTAATTTGTTTAATGGTTCAAGTAGGTATGATTTGTTTTGTTGTGCCACAATTTGTTCTAAGTGATGATTGTGGGAAAAATAATCGATGATGATACTTTTTTCGGGAGATAAAATAATAAGCATATTATTCAATCCAGCATCGCGTCCTTCTTGGACAATGTATTCTATTGCAGGTTTATTGGATAACGGCAACATTTCTTTGGGTATCGATTTTGTAAAGGGCAAAAATCTGCTGCCAATACCACCAGCAGGAATGATAATCTTGGTTATGTGCGTCATGAAAATTGCTCGAGAAATTTTAAGTTGCTGCTGTGCAGTAATCGAATGTCTGGAATACCATATTTAAGCATTGCAATACGCGTGAGTCCGCATCCAAAAGCAAAACCTGAATAGATAGTAGGATCAATTCCGCCATGTTTGAGTACTTCAGGATGAATAAGTCCGGCACCCAGCAGTTCTATCCAGCCTGTTTTTTTACATGTTGAACATCCAGTTGAACAAAATGGACATGAAGCATCAATTTCAAGACCCGGCTCTACAAAAGGAAAATATCCTGGACGAACACGGAGTTTGATATCTTTTTCAAATAGTTGCGTTAAAAATGTTTGCAGTGTTGCAAGCAGATTTGAAATCGAAATGTTTTTGTCGATCAATATGCCTTCAAGCTGCATGAACATAAAGTCATGAGATGCATCGGTTGCTTCATTGCGCATCACGCGACCAGGTATGATTAAAGCCATAGGTGGTTTTTGATGTTGCATCATACGTATCTGTACGGTTGATGTTTGAGTTCTGATCAAATGAACATCATCGATCCAAAAGGTATCTGAATCTTGGCGAGCAGGATGATTTTGAGGAATATTCAAACCGGTAAAATTAAAAAATTCTGTTTCAAGCTCTGGTCCATCAGCAATCTGATACCCCATAGAGGTGAAAATTTCTTCGATTTGCTGTGTTAAGTGTGTGTAGGGGTGTAGGGTACCATGGTTGATAGGTTTGCTGAGCGTAACGTCGAAATTTTTCTGTTTTTCTTGGGCTGCTGCGAGCACTTGTTGAAACAAACGTTGTTCTAGTTGATTGAAACGCGCTGTTACTTCTTGTTTTAAAGCATTAAGCACTGGTCCTAGTGCGCGTTTTTGATCAGCGTCAGCTGCTTTAAGTTGTTCAAATAATTGAGCTATTAAACCTTGGCGAGAAAGATACTGTACCCTGAAAGCTTCAAGTTCAGTGTCATTGGTAACAGATTCTAGTTTTGCAAGAAGATCTTGTTTAATGGTATCAATACTTTTTAAATCCACAGCGATTTACCTATAGTTTATGCTTCAACAATCTTATAAAAATAAGGTAGCAAAGGTTAATTGGAAAGACAAATTAAGTTACAACAAAGGTCTTTTTAACGGTGTACATCATTCTTGTATGCCCGTATAAAATTAAAGTTATGGGTACATATCTTGTATTGTAATAAACAACAATATTATAGTTTAGATTACGTTATAACCAAAAAAGGGTGATGTTATGAAAGTTGTACATTTCAATGTTATGTTGAGCTTGTTTGTATACTTGTGTGTTTTTATAACGCCGGTACATGGTGCATATGTATCTTCAAGACAACAAGAACAGCGCATTGTTAAATTGCTGAATATGCTTAAAGAAGTAAGTCGTTATAAAAAATCAACCACGACTCCAGTTCTTAAAACATCAATATCAAAATCTGCACAATTAAGCTTAGATCTTCGCCAAAAAGCTTTAGATGCTTTTAATAATGAATTTTTAACAAAGTATGATGAACTTAGAGTCAATAGCCGCAATAAAACGAAACGTGAATTGATTAATTTGGCAATTGAAAGTTTAAGGAGAGATGAGCTTGTAAAGGTTGTCATGAGAGCTATGGCAGATGATATTAATTTTATGAAACCATTTATTGAGCGGCATGAAGAACGATCACCCGTATCATTACCAATATCTACGCAATCACAACAAGTTACTTTGCCTGTACGAAATACAGTATCTCAGAATCAAACTTTGCGTCAGAGAGCGTTAGATGTTTTTAATAATGAATTTTTAATAGAGTATGATCGACTTAGCAAGCTTCAAGAATCATTAAACGATGGTGTCTTTAAAGGTAAAGCAAGTATAGGTGTATTGATTGACAGGGCAATTGATAATTTATTGATAGATGAGCGTGTAAAAGATGAAATGAAAGTCATGCGATACGATATTAAATTTATTAAGGCACTTCTTTCTGAGCATGAATTTCTACCATTATTAAAACAAGATAAAAATATTATACAATATAAAAATAAGTATCCAGAACTATATAAAGTTCTTGAAAAATATTATTGTTCCGAAGAATTTATTAAATTATATCAAGATATATTCATTAAAAGTATGAAAACAAATATAAATCGATTTGCAAGAATTATAAATGCAGCTCGTATGAAAAATTATTTAAAGACTCAACCTCAACTTGCATCGTCTATAGCGGTTGCTGATAAGTGTATTGTAGATAAAGCTGGTGTGTGGGGTTTGATAGCACAAAAAATTACGGCTGTCCCTTTAATATTCAATCTTAAGGAAGTTCAATATTTAGCGCAGATTGCACAAGATACAGGGTTTATTGATTGGGGAGAGCCGATGGTTAACATTTTGAGGGATCAAAAAACTGGAAAAATTGTTTTTATTGATACAGAAGATGCATCCTTTGAGCTAATACAAGGTCGTCAAAATCAACTTCATTATTTACAAAAATTCTATGCAAGTATTTCGCGTTATGGATCAGGAGTGAGTGATGACACAGTAAGATGGTTAGATGGTTATATTAAACAGTTTAAAAATACGTCAACACATACTCCATCGCTGCCATTTAATTCAAGATATGATGATCCTGGTATAGACTTTGAGCAAGCTAAAATTGAATTTGCTCAGATGCTTAAGGCAATTGGTAAGCATGATCAATAGTCATATATGGTTAATTTAAAAAAGATTATTTTATAGATTACATTAGTTGCAACACTTTTCGGTTTTTAAATTGAAAAGTGTTGCTCGATTTTTTAGTAGAATTTTAGGATTAAAAATATCATTTTATTAAATCGGTTTCAGCAAGGGAGGTTTGGATTAAGTTTTTTAAGATTTTTAAATTTAGCAACATGTCTTGAGTTTTTGATACGTATTTTGATACTAATTGAAATAAAGATACGGTATATGCACGTTATGTTGGCGGGGTCGTGATGAAAAAAATACTCTTAAGTTGTTTTGTGCTTTTTGGTGTTACTTCTGTTGAATGTATCAATATTACATTGTTAAAGGGTACACATACTATTGTGCCTGCAAATTATAGCCCGGTGATGGGGTTACTGTTTATTGAGTGGGATATAGCAAGGCAGTGGTATGAATTGAGTCCTAAATATCAAGCAGCACAATTAAAAGAATTGCTGGCTCCACAGGAACAAGCGTTAGCTGAAAATGCTGAGGCTGTAAAACTTATTGAAAATATAGGAAATAATAATGCAACTCAGAATTTGATTATGTTGATGTTTCATATATCTGGCGGTACTTTTAATGTGACCAATGCAGATGATAATCCTGTTAAATATTTTAAGCCAAAGCACATTGGGATAATTTTAAAAGTTGTAGATACATGGTTGGATGTTCTTACAAGCAAGGACAAAATTAATACCTTATTAAAGGGTTCTTCAGAGAAAAAAGCTATGCTTGAAGAAGAAGCAAAAAAAACATTAATACATATTATAAATTTGAAAAAAGTAATTAAAAGCGCAAAAGCTCAAGAAATAACTGCTGAAAAATCAACGTCTGTACCAACGACAAGTAATTTGAAACAAGAATCTGAACAAACGTTACTACAATTAACAAACCAATTAGAACAAAAAAACGAAGAAATAAAAAGACTTACTAAAATATTACAAATCATGAAAGATCCTACTTCGCCTGATGCATTACAGCAAATTTTACAATTAGAGTTATCTGAAGTATGTAAATCATTTAAGTTGCAGAATGAAAAAAATAAGAGTTTTTTCACGGGCAATGATTTTATGAGATTTATAAAATCATTGGCTGGTTCGGTTGCAGAATCAATAGGCTCAGGTGCATCGTATGCAAATAATACACCGCAAGGTATTTTGCTTGGGTATATGTTGAAAATATCGAATACGAAAAATGATCTGCAGGATTATTTTAGAGGTTTTCTGGGAAATGACAGTTTTGTGTTGAGTTCTCAAGAAGAATATACCATTGCAGATATAGATCATATTTTGAAAGCTTCAGTAGATGCATCTGATTTTAAGCAGGTAGCTGATTTATTGTCAGCTTATACGTATCAAGAAAAGTATAATGCGCCATTTCCTAAGGTGGTTGATAATAAACAAGTGAATTATCGAGGAATTGATTATCAGGATTGTATGGATACAGCGATACGAATGCTTACCAATATTGTGACATATAAAAAATCAGAAGCACGAGTTGGGGTTGCTCCAGAAGGGTTGAAACTAAACTCTCAGGCAGTACAGTTTTATGCATCAGAAGGTGGACTATGTGCGCAGTCGTCAGAGGTTGGTAATAGTAAGGTGCATCAAGCGTGGACAGAGGTGGTCGAAAATATAGTAGGATGTAGTTATGCTAATATTGGTGATGGGTATGGTCACAACATTACATCAGAATCGATAAAGTTGTATGATGGTGTTATGCCTGTGATTGATGTACCTCGAGGATTGCCACATAAAGAGATTGAAATACATGGTAAAAAATATCAACTCCCGATACAAACGGTAGGCCCTAGAATGTATTTGTTAGTGCCACAGGCATTAGGTCTTGTGTGTGCAGAAATGATGCCTAATGTATCAAATATACTTGTATCAATGAATCATATTTTTGAACTACAATTATTTGATACTGCAGCAATTTTTGAACCGACCTTTGTCTCGACTTATTTTAAAGCACTCTGTGATAAATTTGGTTGGAATGTATTTATACCAGATTTCAAGGTGTTAGATAGCAAGCAAGATATTGATATTACATTAGGCACAGCGTCAGGTTCTTTTACAATACATGTGTATGATAGAAGACATGGATATGTTACCACTCAAAACAGATCACAACTTGATATAAAACTTACTGTTCCTGATACAACATCTGAGTCAGTAATTGTAGCTTTGGTTGGAGCAAGGCTTGTATACGTAGATACTCTTATACGTGCATTACGAAAACCGTATTTCTATAAATATGTGTCTGCTTTAAATTATGATGAACGCAATAGTATTTTTGGTAGCATTCTTTCTAAGGATAGTTTGACCGAGGTAGATAAAAAGTATGCACAATCTTTGTTAATTAGTTTTTGTTTGAATGCTGATCCTGTTTATTTGACAAATATTATCAATAGTAATCATATGAGGATGATATATCGGGTGGATAGTATAAGAGATTGTTTTCTTGGAGCTTTGCAGATACATAATATTATGTATCGATCTAAGATTATATTCAATTACTTAGACGAATTAATAGATAAGAAACTTGTGACAACAGAACAGGCTATTATTTTTATAGAGCAAGGTATGTCATTAGATTATGATATTAGGAGTAAGCTACTTGATATAGTTACAAATTTTATGATAGACAAGGATGTTTCCGGTAAAAGCTTAATATCTGCAGAGCAAGGATTGTCATTAATTAATAATGCAGTCAATGAGGTAACTATTGTACAAGTTATAGGTATCATACAAGAGTTGATACAGGTTGATGTAATATCTGCCCAGCAAGGATTGGCATGGCTTGAATCAATGGTTGATTATTACTATAATTATGAACATTTACGTTCAGATAATTTTATAGGTGCTGTACAGCTTTTATTGAACACATTGCTTTGGTCAAACAAGCTAATAGATAATAATGAATTATCTCAAATTTGGTTAGATATCAAATCTAAAGACTTATATCCTGATTTTAACAATTTTTAAGTGTGGTTGCAGTATGAATAAAGCTGTAAAAAGCTGGTTGTTTTTGATTGAATAATGAAGCGTTATTTGGTGCCCAGAGACGGAATCGAACCATCGACACTGCGCTCTTCAGGCGCATGCTCTACCACTGAGCTACCTGGGCATTATAAGCGATGTAAATTATATTGAAAAAAAAGACTTTTTATAATCAATACGTATCTCAGAATACCCTTACAATCGCGCTTTGTCAAGAAACTTTCCTGGGGGGATCGATACGGTTTTCTGCGCGTTTTTATGATATTGACGGTGGCCAAAATAGCGATTGGGACGTGATTTTGGTTAAAAACCAGGGTACCCTTTTTCAACAAAAGGTTACATTTGGTATAGTAAATGTCATACGTGGTATAGTCTCAATAAGAGTACCTTTGGGGGTTATAATGTTAAAAAAATATATATATAGCATCGTGGCTATCGCCGCTTT
>JAGOTL010000036.1 GCA_018061805.1 Candidatus Babeliales bacterium | reverse complement strand
AAATAGTATTGTTTTCATTGGTAAGTTGTACTTGGAATGGTTGTAGGTAGTATCCTGCAGTATTTTGCGTAGGGCATTGCGTCGTGCTGGTACTTGTGCTGGTACTGGTTGTGCTTGCTGCTTGAGGTAGAGCGCGTCTACTTGCATCGAGCGTGCTCATGTAGTTGTCAGACGCTGTATTTGCAGCAAAACCACCAAAGCCCGATTGAAGCATGCAAGGTATTGTGACCAGTAGGGATAGTATATATTTTTTCATACGAAACTCCTTTTTTATTACTGTAGCATCTTTGCGTATGTTGGGAAAAGAGTTTAAAAAGAGTTTATTTTTTTATTGGAAAAATAATGTATTTTATGGTTGAAGGTATCTACAAAGTAAAAAATAAGGGTATAGAATGAATGCAAAAATAATGGTAAGTGTATGTTTTTTTTCCAGTATGATTTGCGCTGATTGGAAAATGAGCATAGTTGATTATCAACAATCAGATTTAACTCTTGAGTATGCATGGCGTTATAGTAGAGCTGAAAAACCAGTTCGTTTAAAAACACTTACCAATTATATTCAAACATCGGCACATAAGAAAATGGTGATCGCTGATTATACAATTAATAAAAGAGGAATTTCGTTAGTTGTGCGAGATGTTCAAGGGAAGCAGTACGATATATTTTTTGATGGTCAAGCAACGCACAGCATTGCATCGAATCGTTCTAAGGTTAAAAGTATAGCTCCATTTCCTAAAGGGTGTACTTTGCAGGACGGAGTATTTTGTGCGCGAGCTTTGATGCAACAGGCTGGAGCTGATCATGCTGTGATCAATACAGCTGTTTTTGGCTACAATGAAGAACAACAAGAATTTAAAGTTATAATTCGTGGTTTTGATGGTGCGTATACGATCACATTGGACCCTGTTGGGTTAGCACGCTAGAAAGAAGTCGCCATACGATTAAATTATTGCCTTTTTTTGTTATACCCTGATACAGTGATACAAACGGGAAGGGGCGTTATGAAATTAGGATTAATTTTCGCATTGATCTGCGCGGCACAGTTGACTGTGTTGCGTGGTAATTCTATTTATTTGTGGCAATATTCTGAGAATAATGAACAATCGTGTTGTTTGTGCATGTCGGGGTTTGATATTTGTAATCCTCATGTTGCGTGTACACGAAACGTGAATGTTGATCTAAAAGGTATTTACGATTACATCACGCGTGTTTTGCAAACAGAAAAAACAGCAACGCTGTCTATAGCGCGTCAGTTACAACAAGCTCAGTATTATATTCGCCATGTCATGAAATCTTCAGTAACGCAACTATTTTATAAGTTTGATGAACAACGTCCTGTTGTATTTATCCATGATACTGTTGAGCAATTGAAGCAAAATGAAAAAAATGTAAAACCTGCTGTTGTAGGTGCGACACAAGATAAAAAGAAATCAGAAGAGTTGGTATGGCAGTATTTGGTCAAGCTTGGTGCGGCTCGTCCATTTCCAAAGTAAATAATAAGGGAGTCGCATGAAAAAGATTTTGCTGGTACTGATGTGTATGATTGGTCATGGTCTGGTGGCAATGAATCGGACAAAACCGATGATGTTTAATCCACGGTTACTCAAGGGAACGCATGAGATAGAAGGTGTGCCAAGTGAGTACGCTCCGGTTCGAGGGTTAACGTTTTTAGATTGTAAAATATCTGAGCAGTGGTATCGCCAAAGTCCCAAGTTTCAAAAAAAAGATATGGAAGCTTGGATCGCTCGAGCAAAAGCTTCTGGGCAGACGTATGTTCATTGGGATAACGTACAAAAAGTTGTCGATGATTATAAAAATAATGCGATTCAAAATCTGATCATGCAGATGTACCATGTAGCGGGCGGTACGTTTACGGTAACGAATGCACTGAACAATCCGGTGCGACAGTACTCGCCGTACATCATAGGAAGAATTTTAAGGTTAGTGCATGAAGCTACGCAATCTGCAGCAGTTGATTTTAAAAAGTTGCAAACACAACTGGAAGAAGAGTTAACAAAATTTCAATTAAAAGATGGTTCAGGCAAGCCGTTTAAACCTAAGGATCATCGGCCATTTGTCAATGCGTTGATAGCAGCGTTGCAAGATGTGAGCGATCTGTATCCACAGTATACCGTGCAAGGTGTTTTGATAGGGTATATGTTATCAAAAAGTAATATAAAAGATGATATCCAGAAGTATGTGCGTGGCTTTACGGGAAAAGATATTGTGCTTGGTGATCAACTATACAGTGTTAGCGAACTTAAAAGGATTGTAAGCCAACAATATGTTACGAGGACTCCGTGGATTAAATTTGCAGACTTTATATGTGCACGGGTATTTTTTGATGTGTATTCAGCAAAGTTGCCAGCTATAACGTCTAGTAAGTCGATTTTATATCAAAAGTACGAGTTTACAGATTGCGTTGAGTCTACTTTGTTGAATGTGGCAAATATTGTGACCTACGGTGATGGTCGTTTGGGATCTGTGTTTCCACAAGAAGCTCAACTAAGCAAGCAGCTGATGGATTTTTATGCAATAGAGTTGCATCAATATTCGGCAGAAGTTGAAAATTTGAATGTGCATAAAGCTTGGGCGCAGTGTGTGGAGAATGTACAAGGATGTTTATACAATAGAGTAGGCGTTTCAGATACGGCTGCATTTGAACAAGTGTCACAAGAATTTGAAGGTTTTATGCCAATGCCTGCATCAATGATTGATACAACATTACCGCGGTATACGATTACTATGAACAACAGGTCGTATGAAATGTATGTGCATACTGTTGGTACCCAAAAATTTTTATTGGTGCCTGATAATCTAGGGCTTGTTTGTTTTGAGTTGATGCCTACGCTTTCAAATATTATCGTACTTATGAATTTTTTATTTGGCTTGAATTTGTATCAACATCAAGCAGATGTTTTAAATGTAGATTTTGAACAAACCGTGTTTCCAAAGTTATGTCAAAAGTTTGACTGGCGAATTGAAACTGTTCATTACGGTGCACTGAGTAAAGACATAACTGTTCATACAGACAAAGGATTATTTGTTATACATTTGATGCATAAAGCGCATGGATATGTGTCTGCCAATAAAGGTTCTCATGATACTGTTTCTGTATTGCGATTGTCGCAGCTTCATGGTTTTTCTAACGAACCTAGTAATATCGATACGTCGCAGCTTTTGATGTTGAATGTTGTATCGTACAACAATGTAATGCGTCTTGGTTTGTTTTTTGTTCCTATGTTGAATTTAGATCGTTGTAATGATCATTTGATACAAGCAATTGAGTATCAAGTGCCTGAGCAATACATTGTGAGTTTGATGCGATATATGATGTTGAATTCTCAAGATAGGCATTATTGGGATAATGTTCTGAGAATTGTTTTTCAAAAAATTAAGCAACCAAGTAAAGCTGTGTTTGATTTACTTGTTATGTGGTCTATAAAGCTAGATAGTTCGATAGCTGTGTTAGGGTTACTTGGGGAACAGTATCAAGTATGGTTGCAAGATTTAGTACATGAAGATATTCCTATGCGAGATCAAGATTTTTATATTATAGATCGGCTTATTTGTAATTATGTATTGAATTCATTTCATAAAAAAGGATTAATTAATTTTATTAATCGAGCAAAAGAAAAAGAAATAGTAATGACGTTGCGTGTAATGCATTCTTTAGTTTCTATGGGGATAGTGGATAAAAGTGATCGTGCGTTTTTATTAGATATGGTTAATTTTGCAAAAGAAAAAAATGTACGTTCGACGATGGACTTCATGCAGTTGTTGGTTAATAAAAGGATAGTGGATAAAAATGATCGTTCGTTGATATTAGATATGGTTAATTTAGGAAAAGAAAAAGAATTGGGAGCAGGTTTGCGTTTGATGAGATCTTTAGCGGATAAAGGCATAATTGATAAAAACGATCGTTCGTTGATATTAGATTTGGTTAATCGAGGAACAGAAGAAGATTTATCAGATATATTGATTTTAGTAAGAATAATTATTGAAAGAAATATTGTAGATAAAAATGATCGTAATTTACTCCTAGAAATTGCAACATCAAAACATTCAGTAAAATTGATTCGATTGTTGGTTGATCAGGATATTTTAGACAAACAAGATAAGAATTTATTTGTTGCAATGTTTCGACAACAATTAAAAATGGATGATGGATATTATGAAAATGGATATTATTGGAGGACTATGCTTCCATCTGATAATGATGTGTTAGAGCTTGCGGTGTCTTTGGTTGGCAAAAAAATAGTGGATCGCAATGACCGAGAGTTATTGCTTGGGTTGGTTAATCAGGGAAAAGAAAAATATATGCGACAAGCATTGGAATTAATGAGCTCTTTGGTTGATGAAGGTCTAGTGGATAAAAATGACCGCGAATTATTATTGGCCCTAATTAATCAAGGAAAACAATCTAATGATTATCTATATCAGGCAGAGCGCTTAGAAAAATCTTTAGTTGATAAGGGTATTGATTTAAGTAATCAACCTCAGGCACTTGGAAAATCATTAGTTTCAGGTACGCGACCAAATTTAATGCGTCATGATCCAGCGCAGGCAATAGCGCTTAATCAAGCAAAATATTTGCAGCAAGCAGGAGTAGGGCAACAAGATCAATCTGGAGAGCAGTACGACGAACTAGCAGCCCGCGAGATGGAAAAGCAGCGTGCGCGAGTTGCGCAAGCTGTAGAATCTATGCAGTCGGGTGATCATGGTGTGCCGCATGTTCGCACGTCGCCGGTTGTTGTACAAACGTTGCCTAAGGTTTCAGCTGTACCTGTACAATCAAAAGCTATTTCGCCACAAGTTGCTGTAAGCAAAGCAATGCAAAAAGGGTTCAAGCCGATAGCTCGTCGATAGTGGTTGATGGGTTTATATTTTTGGCATTAACTTATTGCGCAGCAATTTCCACAGTTAGATTTTTTGTACAGATGTGGGTAGATGGTTTGTAATTCTTCTGTGAATATTTCTTGTTGCGCGTACGGTAGTTGTGCTTTGATTTCAGGGATAAGAAATGTATGAAGCGCGTTAGGTTTGAGCAGACCTTCTATGGTGCCTCGTACGGTTTGAGTTGTTCTGCAGATTATTTTGTGAATCGTTTCCGGGTTGCCTTGGAAGCATTGTAAGCAACCGTATATAAAGATTGTGCCTAATAAAGTGTTTTTATGGTGTTGTGTGTAGAGTGGGCTTAGGGATTGATGTAGGCGTAGAGTTTTTATTATTTCTGGTTTTGGCGTGCAGTAATATTGTGTACTATGGTTTGTTTCGTAACATGTTTTGCCACTGTTATCTTTAATTGCTGGATCTACACCTAGATTGAGGAAAAGGTGAAATGTTTCCGGAGTATTATAAAAACTAAACAATGTTGTTTGACCTCGGTTGTCTTTTTCGTCAACTTTTGCCCCTCGGCTGATCAGATCGGTTATCATTTGGCATGTGTCCGAGGTGTGTTTTACATTGTGTGAAGTGTCATTAAATATTGAGAGTAATATTTTTTTAGGGACGGTCTGTGATGGATCAAGCTTGCTGAGTAATTTTTGAAATATACGATAATGCCCTTGTTGTGCGGTCCAGATAATAGGATAAAAATAAGGATTGGTTGGGTTTGCGCCTAAGTTGAGCATGTGGTCGATTAAGGTTGCGTATTTTGACGTAGACATGTCTAAATTTCGGTGATGCATGAGAAATATAAGATATGCGAGTGGAGTGTAGGGATTGTAGGTTGGGCCTTGTATTTTGTTGTTAACGGTATCAGGGGTGAGTTGTTGTATTAAAGAGACTATTTTTTCGGTTGTTTTTTGAGATGCATGTAACGTAAAGGTTACGAGCGATATTACAAGTAGATACCATTTTTTCATAGTCTTCCCCCATTTTAATACTACGGATCCATATGGTATAGTTTATAAAATTATGCTTGTTTAAAGCAATATTTTGGCTTATTTATAAGGTTTTTGAGGAAATGCAAAAGGCCTTGGAGAAAACCAAGGCCTTATTGGTTAATTATTTCTTGATATTTTTTCAAAGAGTTTGTTATCATCCACGCTGTTTGCTATCTCAATGATTATGTCTTTGCAGTGTTTTGACTGTGCGCCTATATCAAGTAGCTTGTGTAAAGCATTATAACTTTCTTGAGACGAAGCATAGTGGGGTTCGCCTTGAGCTTCAAATCTTAAACTTTGTTGGTATTGCCAT
>JAGOTL010000009.1 GCA_018061805.1 Candidatus Babeliales bacterium | reverse complement strand
CGATGGGCTTAAGCCTGTTTTTGTTATCAATGACCAAAGCGTGGTAAGCAGCACTGGAGTAGTATCAGACAAGTCTGTTTTTTCTGATGAGCTATGTACTCAGTTGCCACATGTGACAGCACAGTCTATGGATCAGCTGCAGAGCATGATTCCTTTTTTTGAAACATTAGATCCTGCAGTTTGGCAAAATTATCAGATAACATGGCACTGCAAAGATACGATTGCGTGTGTTTCAAAACAGTATCCAAGTATGCGGTGCATTCTTTCAGTGTATGATGTGCCGACAGCAAAAACCATGCAAACGTGTGTTGATTTGTATCAAGATCATTGTGCAAAGGTATCTAAAAAAAAGAATAAGCAACAAGGTATGGAATATGATGTACGATTTAGAAATCAAATTATTGTCAGAGCCGGGGGGTAAGTATGGCAAAAGTTTTTCATTCTGTTCTAACTGCAATTGATGTTGGAACAACTAAAATTTCAGTTTTAATCGCGCAAAAAGTGAGTGATGATAGTGTCAAAATATTAGGGGTTGGTAAATCATTGTCAGATGGTTTGGACCGAGGCGTTGTCGTTGATGTTGCGCGTACGGTGCAGTCGATCAAAAAAGCTATTCAGGAAGCAGAGCTCATGGCTGGTTGTTCAATCACTCCAGCGCTTATTGGTATTTCAGGAAGCCACATTGATTCTTTTAATACTCATGGTGCTATGCCCATTAAACGTATGCAAGTGACACCAGCAGATATAGCAGCAGTGCTTGCTGTGGCACAAGCAGTACCGATTGAAGAAGGTCAAAAAGTACTACATGCATTGCCACAATATTTTATTGTAGATGGTAAAGATCGTGTGAGCAATCCGTTAGGGCTCCATGGAGTTCGTCTGGAAGCAATGGTACATGTCATTACCGGAGCTGTATCTTCGATACAAAATTTAATAAAGTGTTGCGAATTGGCGGGTGTTGTTGTTAAGGACATTGTGTTAGAACAACTCGCATCTGCAGAAGGTGTTTTAAGTTATGACGAACGCATGTTAGGAGTAGGCATGCTAGATATTGGTGGTGGGACATCTGACTTTGCTGTGTATCAACAAGACAGCATTCGATATACAAAAGTTTTTCCGATAGCTGGTAATTTTTTTACCAAAGATTTAGCTGTTGGTTTGCGCGCAACTATTCATGATGCAGAACGATTCAAACGTGAACATGGCTCTGTGATTTTGACAGACATGCAAGATAGTGCACAGACGTACAATGTTGAGTCAGTTCATGGTGACGTTGATCATGCAGTCAGTGTGCAGCAGTCAACATTTATCTTACAAGCTCGAGCAGTTGAATTGTTAACATTATTGTCGCAAGAAATAAAAAAATCTTCACTGACATCTATGATGACATCAGGCATTGTGCTTACGGGTGGTGGATCATTGTTGAAGGGTATGGACCAGTTGACCAAAAAAATGTTAGGTATGCCTGTACGGATAGGACGACCTCGTATTGATTGTAGTTTTTCTGAATCTTTATGTAGCCCGATTCATGCAACGGGGTATGGACTGTTGAAATATGCACTTCGTAAAGATGCAGAGTTAGGATTACACCATATGCAAGGCCCTATGGTTCAAAAAATATTTGTGAGAATGAAATCTTGGGTAGATAAGTTTTTTTAAACAGATGGTACAAAGGAATAGTAATGATAGAATTCGATGTTTTAGGTGAAAATCAACATGATTCTTCATCAATTCGTATTAAAATCTTAGGAATTGGTGGTGCTGGTTGCAACACGGTTAATAGCATGATTCAGGCTGGTTTGGATGATGTGGAATTTATTGTAACCAATTCTGATTTGCAAGCGCTTAAAGAATCGATAGCTCCTAACAAAGTACAATTGGGTGTTAAAACCACCAAGGGTTTAGGATGTGGTGCAAATCCAGAAATCGGACGTAAAGCAACTGAAGAAGATATTGAACGTATCATGGAATATTTACATGATGCCGATATTGTGTTTGTGGTTGCTGGTATGGGTGGTGGTACGGGATCAGGTGGTGCACCTGTTGTTGCACGAGCGCTTCGCGAAAAAGGAATTTTGAGCATCGCTGTGGTAACCAAGCCTTTTGGTTTTGAAGGTAAGCGTCGTATGATTGTTGCACAAGATGCACTTGAAACATTGAAAAAAGAAGTTGATACGTTGATTGTAGTTCCAAATGAAAAGCTTTTAGGATTAGTAGATCGTTCAGTATCGATGATTGAAGCTTTTGATATGATTAATAAAATTTTAATACAATCTGTGCGTAGCATTTCATCAATTATTTCTCGTTCAGGTCATATCAATGTTGATTTTGCTGATCTACGAACAATCATGAAAGGCATGGGCCTTGCCATGATGGGTACAGGTAGCGCTTCAGGAACAAATCGTGCTATTGAAGCTGCAAAAAAAGCTATTTCTTCAGAGTTGCTTGAAAATATGGATATCAAAAGTGCTCGCGGAGTATTGCTCAACGTATGTGCAGGTCCGAGTTTGTCACTTCATGAAATTAATGATGCAGCTAACGTTATTTATGATGAATCAAATAAGGATGCACACATTATCGTTGGTTCAGTGATCGATAAGACGATGGGTGATGAATTGATTGTTTCTGTGGTTGCAACAGGGTTTAGTCCTGTACAACAAGTACAACCAGAAAAAGCAAAAGCTGTTGTGATGTCTGAAGAAAAAAAATTGTCTTCAGAACAACAATTGGCTAAAATTATGACAGAAAAACCTGAAATGGAGCAAGATGCACTTGAAATTCCAGCATACTTGCGCAATCAATCAACAGAACAAGAGATACCAAATAGATGAACACTGTTACTCGTCATTCTTTACATATTTCGTTTCAAAATGCAGCAACGCAACTTTCAATGTATGAAATAAAAGAATTACGATACAGTGATCAACTTTGGAATTATGCACAATCGTTAGGATGTAGCAAGCTGGTTATTCTTGATCAAACACATAGCGCTTATGGTGTTTGTGTTGATCAGTACAAATCATCGAGCTGGTTTGAGCAACAAGGTGATTTTTTAATAAGTAAAACGAAGGGTATAGCACTTGCTGTTTTGACAGCGGATTGCATGCCCTTGGTTTTTTTTGATACGAAACATAAAGCTGTTGCTGTCGTGCATGCAGGATGGCGTGGTTTGGCACAAAACATTGTACAGTCTGCATTTGAAATGATGCAATCTGAGTATGGTACGTTGCCAGAAAATATTCAAGTAACAATAGGACCCAGTGCTTTGGGTTGTTGCTATGAAGTCTCAGAAAATTTTATAGAAAATTTTAAAAATTTTAATTGGGCTTCAAAAGCACTTTGCAAGCGTGATAATAGATGGTATTTTAATACCATGATATTTTTGAAAAACCAGTTACAATTTTTAGGTGTTCTTGTTGATAACGTGGATACGCAGTATGCTACATGTACCATATGTGACGACTCGTATTGTTCGTATCGTCGACAAAAGGATCAGACAGGACGTCAAGTAACGATTGTAACTTTAACAGAGTAATGTAAAAGGTGGGATATGTTAACACAGTTTTTAACAAAAATTTTTGGTAGTGCAAATGATCGTGCGGTTCAAAAATTGCAGGTAGTGGTTGATCGTATCAATGCCTACGAACCTTTTATTGAAAAATTAACAGACGAGCAGTTGCGTGCAAAAACAGATGAATTTAAATCTCAAATAGCAGGCGGCAAACATTTGGATGAAGTTTTACCAGAAGCTTATGCTGTTGCACGTGAAGCATCAAAGCGTGTACTTGGTATGCGTCCATTTGATGTGCAACTTATGGGTGCAATTGTTTTGCATCAAGGTAAAGTTGCAGAAATGAAAACAGGTGAAGGTAAAACGTTAACTGCAACATTGCCATTGTATTTAAATGCGCTGAGCGGTAAAGGTTCTCATCTTGTTACAGTGAACGATTATTTAGCGCGTCGTGACTCAGAATTAAATAAACCATTGTATGAATTTTTAGGCTTAACTGTTGGTGTTATCACGCATGATATGCATGATTCAGAACGTAAAGAGCAATACGCAAAAGATATTTTATACATCACAAACAACGAACTCGGTTTTGATTATTTACGCGATAACATGAAGTTTCGTCATCAAGATTATGTGCAGCGTGATTTGAATTTTGCAATTGTGGATGAATGTGACTCTATTTTAATCGATGAAGCTCGAACACCGCTTATTATTTCAGGTGCAGCAGAACGTTCTTCTGATTTATATAAAGTTGCACAACGAGTGGTCTATGACTTAGTACGTGGAACCGACTTTGAGGTAGATGAAAAAGCTCGTTCGGTACAATTGACAGAAGTTGGACATGACAAAGTCGAACAACGGTTGCATGTTAAAAATTTATATGCCGTTGAAAACGTTAATTTATTGCATCATGTTATGCAGGCATTAAAAGCAAACGTTTTATTTAAAGTTGATGTTGATTATGTTGTGCGTGATGGAGAAGTGTTAATTGTAGATGAATTCACGGGCCGTATTTTATCAGGGCGTCGCTACAGCGATGGTCTTCATCAAGCAATTGAAGCAAAAGAAAATGTGAAAATAGAACAAGAAACACAAACGCTTGCATCTATCACTTTGCAAAACTTTTTTAGAATGTATCGCACGCTTGCGGGTATGACGGGTACTGCTATGACAGAAGCTGAAGAGTTTGCAAAAATTTATAAGCTTGATGTTGTGTCAATTCCAACCAATAGGCTCATGATTCGTGATGATAAAAATGATCTTATATTTTTGACAGAACGAGCAAAGTTTAAGGCTATTGTGGAAGATGTTAAACATCGTCATGCAAAAGGTCAACCTGTCTTGATTGGTACAATAGCAGTTGAGAAATCAGAAGTATTAAGTGATGTGTTGCGCAAAGAGGGTGTACCTCATGAAGTTTTAAACGCAAAACAACATGCTCGAGAAGCAGACATTGTGGCTTTTGCGGGTCAACCGGGACACGTTACGATAGCTACCAACATGGCTGGTCGTGGTACTGATATTAAATTGCATCCTGATTCTGTTGCTGCTGGTGGACTATATGTTCTTGGTACAGAACGTCATGAAAGCAGACGTATCGATAATCAGCTTCGTGGTCGTTCAGGCCGTCAAGGAGATCCAGGTGAATCACGTTTTTATATTTCACTTGAAGATGAATTGATCCGTATTTTTTCTGGCGATTCTATGAAGCATTATATGGAAAAAGCGGGTATGCAAGAAGATGAACAGATTGAATCATCAACCGTCAGCAAAATCATTGAACATTCTCAAGAAAAAGTAGAAAAACATAACTTTGAAATACGTAAGCATTTAATTGAATATGACGATGTGTTAAATCAGCACCGTAAAGTAATTTATAATTTACGACAAGATTTGTTAAAAGATGCTGATAGCTTACATGAAGTTGTACAAGATTTTGTGATTGATACCGTAAGCGATTTGGTGGCATTGTATGCACCACTGCGTGTAATATCAGCGCAGCAGGCCCGTGATGTGCTCGAAGCTGTGGCTTTTGGTACGGGTATCAAAATAGAAGAATTGCAAGAGCAACAATTCAATCTTGAAAATGTTGATACCTTTGAGCGTGAATTGGCGCAATATTTGGTCAAAAAATATATCGACAGCCGAAGCAAGATAGATGCAAAGCAGATTCAGGAAGTTGAAAAATGGATTATGCTTGAAACTATTGATCAAGCATGGAAACAACACATGGTTAATATCGATCATTTAAAAGAAGGTATTGGTTTGCGTGGCTGGGGACAAAAAAACCCACTGATTGAATATAAAAAAGAAGCATTTGATATGTTTGAAGAGATGATGCAACAAATACGATTAGATATTGTGCGTCATATCTTTAATATTAAACCAGAAGCATTTGATGAACAAAGGTTAGTTGAGCGTCGTGAGCGTGAGCTTGAGGCTATGAAAATGACTTCTGCAGATGATTCAAAATCTGGCGATGAAACAGATGGCACTGTACGCAAAGACGAAGATAAAGTCGGCCGTAATGAACGGTGTTCATGTGGTTCTGGCAAAAAGTATAAAAAATGTTGTGGTGAAAAGTAATAGTTGTTACATTCACTTCAGAGAGCATGAATATAAAAAGAGTATGGTTTAAAATCCATACTCTTTTTTGATATTACTCAAAAGGAGATAGCTTTCATGAAAAAAATAATGATAGCGTGGTTGTATTGTTTGAATGTGTATGGTTATAACAGTGTACATGTACAAGCGATTATTCAAAAAGCACAACAAGCAAAATTTATTAATGCATCAGGATGTGACTTACGGTCATGTGCCGCGCTTTTGCAACAGGTTAATTTTTCAGGAGCACAGCTGAGTGGGGCATTGTTTGATGGAAATGATAGTTCAAATACGCCAACTATAGGTACCGTTAAAATAGATCAGCCAACTATTTTAGCAGGAGTTAATTTTTCGGGCGCCGTGTGTGTTTCTACCAGTTTTCGTAAAGCTAATTTGCAAAATGCAGATTTTTCTAAAGCAAATATTTTATATGCAGATTTTTCAGGGGCAGATTTGCGAGGAGCAAAGTTGAGTAAAGCTCAAAATATAACGCTTGCTCGTTTTGATGGTGCGATTATGCCAGATGGCTCTAAATGTACAGGACAAACGTGGAAAAATGCTGATGGCAAAGTTTTTTATTGTCATGCTTCAAAAAAATAAGCATACATAATGCACAAAAAAACATCTGTAGATCATGTGGGCTGTAAGTTCTAGATTGCAACTTCATACAGTTTTGATATCTTTTCAACATATCTATCTTATTTTATTACAAGAGGATTCATCGTATGAAGCTCACAAGTAAAAAAATTGCGTTATGTGCATTTTTATTAATTTCTGGGGCGTTATTTTTGCCAGGATGTGGATGGTGGCCATTTGGTAAAAAAACAACAAGTGATTATTCATCAACAGGTTCAGGTGAAGTATTGCTTACTATTGATGGAAAACCTGTTTTAACATCAGATGAGTATGAAGAACAGTTGGACATGGCTCGCCAGGCTAATCCACAAATTGAAATGTTTTTAGCTATGGTACCAAATGCAGAACATGATTTTGTATTTAAAGGTATGGAAACAGCACGTTTAGTAAAAGCATGGGCACAAAAAGAAGGTATTACTGATACCCCTGAATTCCAAAAACAGTTGAAACATTTGCAAGAAGCAATGGAATTGCAATTGTATATGAAATATTTTGACGATGCTCATCCGATTAATATCAGCGACGCTGATGTTGCTGCATATTATGACGAGAAAAAAGATGTTATTCCAGGTCTTGCATTGTCTCAAGGCGGCATTGACATATCATTTGTACGTTTTGATGCAAAAGATAAAGCGGATAAATATTTTGATATGGTTAAAGAAATTAGAAAAACAGATAATTTCAAAACTTTAGCTGAACAAAAAAATCATACAGTTGGTCAAGCTGTGATTAATGAAAAAAGTCCATTTTCAGAAGCTATTAAAACAGCGGTTTTAGCTTTGAAAAAATTCCCATCAGTACAAGTGTTAAAAGCTGGTGAAGGCGCATATTGGGTTGTTTTTGCATCTGGAAAATCAGAAGCAAAATATCATGACCTAAAGTCTCCACAAGTACAACAAGGTTTGCGTAAAATGATGACTGATGAACGCAAAGAAAAACAGATTGAAGCTGTGATGGAAAACTTGAAAAAAGAAATGAGTGTTGTTGAAAACAGCAAATATTTCGAAGATAAAGAAGCTAAAAAACGAGCGGCAGTAGAAAACAATAAAGCAATGCAAGAAATGCCAGAAATGGAAGAAGAGGCTGCTCCAAAAGTAACTGAAAAAGTATGAACAAAATAATTAAAATTGGTATTTGTGTTATAGTTTTGCCTGGGCTTGTCCAGGCAAAACTATATTTGATTGATCAAATAGATGCTGTCGTATGTGGTCCAGAGTATAATGCTGTGTTTACAAACACTGATCGTACATGGAAACGTGGTTTGGATAATAAATTTATCCCTCTTAAATCGCAGATTCAGACAAATATTATCACGCAGCAGATTGTAGCAGAAAAAATGCCGCTTGAACCAGATGCAGTCAATAAATATGTTGAAAGTATTAAAAAACAAAACAATTTTAATGATGCAGATTTGGAAACCTGGTTTTCTGATATTGGTAGAACGTTACCAGAAGGTTTAGCGTTACTTGCTGATAGTTATAATTCTGAATTTTTTATGCATTTTAAGTTTAAATCTAAGCTTGTTCCTACTGACGATGAGATTCAGGCGTATTATGATGAGCATCCAGTATTTATTGATGGATATTATGAAGTACGTGCTGCACTCGTTGAAAAAAAGGATGACCCAGAAAAAGCACGTGCATTAGTAGATGAGATTATACAGCATCCTGATAAAGAATATCCAGATGTTTCTTGGACAGCTCCGATACGCATTGCTGATGAAGACGTCAGTGATGAGCGTGCTTTTATTAAAGATCTTAAAATTGGTCAGGTTTATATGCTTGATTTAGATCATGGATATGAATTGTATCAATTGGCAGGTCGTACACCAACAACATTACAGCCACTATCTGAACGTAAAACAGCAATTGTCGATATTTTAAATAGACAAAAGCTTGAAAAAATGTTGGCAGATTATAATAAATCTGTACGAGAATACATTGACATCATTACCTTTGGTAAAGAAAGTCAGCAAGAAGTAGAATAAAAAAAAGCCTTACAAAACGTAAGGCTTTTTTTATGAATCAGATGGTTCAGAATTAGGAGCATATTTTTCGGATAGCTCATCCAGTCTTAATGCTTTTTGTGTTAAAAGTTCTGATCTTTTTTTAAGTGATTCGTGAGCATCAAAATATGTTTGAAGCAGTGTCTCAAGATTCATTTCTTG
The DNA here is from genome assembly GCA_018061805.1 of Candidatus Babeliales bacterium. GTDB lineage: Bacteria > Babelota > Babeliae > Babelales > Chromulinivoraceae > JACPFN01. The sequence goes on along the minus strand of JAGOTL010000009.1, from coordinate 17,124 downwards.
TTTTAATAGGTCACGATGTGCACGTGTTTGTGTTGCTCGGATAGGAATAATACCGACAAGATACATAGCGTCACTACAATATTTTTGTATTTGTTTGATATCAACCGTGTCGGTCATATGAGCTGGTATCTGATACGTAATTTTTACGATGGCATCTTTAATGGTTTGTTTTTCAAGGGCCGTAATAATTTGCTGTGTGCTATCGATCTGGTCATCAATATCAACATCTATTTGTATAAATGGTCGTGTTGGAATAATGATATGTTGAAATGAGCAGTTTCCCTTGCTGGTAATAGTGACATCGCAAAACCCTTTTTCTTCTTTTCGTTCTCCAAAATCAATGCGGTCTATTGATCCTGCATATACAATTGGTATGGATCCTGATGCATTGACGTTTTGAAAGCGATGCAGATGTCCTAGTGCAACATAATCAAATGGTTGAACAGCCAGTTGAGAAGGAAGCAAAATAGGGTCATGTCCATATACAGCACGTTTTTCTGATCCTGAAAATATTCCTGCACTCACGGTTAAATGTCCGACGAGTACAGCAGGAATTGCAGGGTCAAGTGATGCTGCAAGTGTGCTAATAATATGTGCAAGAGATTTTGATATTTGTTCGGTAAGTTCTGAAGCACTTGAAATAGTGTGTAGTGCATTAAGAGCTAAATTATGTCTGTTGGGCCACGGAATTCCTACGATTTGGATAGGACCAGATTTGGTCATAATGGTAGCACTACTTGGTTTTGCAAATACATGAAAACCGTCAATAGGCAAATGTGCAAAAATATCTAAAGCGTTTGCTTTACCAAAACTTAAAGGATTATCATGATTACCTACGGTGATGATTACAGGAATTTTTGCTTGGTAGAGTTTCATAAAACTATCGAGCAATAATTTTTGTTGAGTTGGTGTAGGGTGTGCTGTTTTATATGCATCCCCAGCAAATACAAATAAATCTACATTCTGTTGTATGGCATAGTCTATGCAGGTATCAAGTGATTTTTTAAAATCAAGCAATCGAGAGTGTATCCCTGTTTGGGGATCTATTCGACCGTAATTTTCCATGCCAAAATGTATGTCTGCTGTGTGAATAAAACGTATCATGCAACAATACCTTAAAATGTTTTCTTGTGAAAAAAGTGAGGCCACAGTGTACGGCCTCACTTTGTATTATATCAAAATATCGTTATAAACATAAAAATTAAAATTGATAATCTTGTTTTTTTTGTTCGTTAAACAAGATGGTCGATGTTAAGTCAGGGGTGTTGCCTTTGTACAGCGTAAAGGGCTGCAGGGTTGCGTATCGTGTAATAGTCGCATTCATGATCATCATATATGATGGAATGACAGAACTATCTTCTATTAAGCTGTTATCAATTTGGGTGTATGCACCAATCTGACTACCTTTTTTAATAATGGTATTACCAGTTAAAATAGCACCGGTACCGATAAAACATCCTGGTTCAATAGTTACTGTTTCATCGATGATGACATTGAGTGTGTTTGCAAAGCGAACACCATGATCCATCCAATGTTGCAGTAATTTTGCTCTGCGGATATGTTCAATTGCCCATAGATCTGCCAGTGTCTCAACGCTTCGTACAATGTCAAAAGATACTTGCGATGTCACAATTTTGCATTGATGTTCACTTGCTATTTGTACGAGTTGTGGCAAGTAATATTCGCCGGTTGTTTCATCTTTGGATAATTGGTTAATATATTTTTCCAAAAATGAACGTTTTGCAAGATAGACACCTGCGCTAATGCAACAGTGTGAGGGGTCTATCTCTGGGTCAGATTCATCCATGACCTTTATTTTTTGATTATCTATGACCACGCGTGAATATTGATGAGTGTCTGATTCTACGTGTGCTGTTACAAAGCTGATATCAGCGTCTGACTTTGTGTGTTTACGATACAGTTTATTGATGATGTCAGGCGTCAGAAGCGGGATATCGCCATGCATAATAAGAACGTGATCATGGGACCAAATATGTTTTGTGATTTGTAGAGCATGACCAGTACCTAGTGGTTCATGTTGTAAAATAAAAGTTACAGATGGATGTTTTGCTGTCACTGTTTGTTTGATTCGTTCGTGTTGATAGCCTACAACAAGCGTGGTTGGAATATGTAGAGATTTGAGGAGATTGACCGGATAGATGATCATTTCGGTGCCACAAATCTTTTCAAGCAACTTTGTTTTGCCTGTATGGAATCTCTCAGATATGCCACCAGCAAGCACAATTGCTTGTACATTTTCTAACATGATATCTCCTTTACCTAACCATGAGCGGTCTTGTAAGATATGGATATTGAACAAGTTCTGTGGGCAATATACTAAACTGCAACTATTGTTTCAATATGAAATCAGCAATATGCAGCAGACAAGCCAAAAATATATGTAAAAAACCTTTATCTTATGTATTAAACTCTAGATTTTGGTTATTTATTTTGTGTAAACTGATTAAAAGTACAAAAAAATGGGGGTTTTGTGAAAAAAATATCAATATTGATGCTCTTACTTGTTGCAAGTGCTTATCAAACAACTGAAGCGGCAATGCGTCGCACAGGTCAAAGTTTATCGAGTTATGGTCGCAATGTAGCAGGTTCTTCTATGGTCCAAAGGGCTCAATCATGGTGGAATAGCCCAACAGAACAAGAAACATATTCTTTTGCAGAAAGTACGCCTTCGACGGGCCGTATGCCTTCAGAGGTAGGACGTGTTCCGACATCTTATGGCTCTATGTCATGGTCTGCTATGTCTCCATCTCAGGCAGATGTGATGCAACAAGCATGGCACGAGTCTGAACAAGCGCTACAAGCAGATATGACAAGAAAGCAGCAACAACAGTCAGCAAGATACGCAAGGGCTATGAAAATTGTCAGTAGAATTTTAATGTTGGTTGCTGCAGCTAAAACAACAGAGTTAGCAGTCACATTTGGCTTTGAAAAATATAACGAAAAAATTATTCAAGATATTCAAAGGCCGAATACGCTTTCTTATAAGCTTGCTAGGATTATACAAGAAAAACGATGGAATGATTTGAAAGATATGATGTTGATTTTGGTAGATGAACTGTTTGCAAATGACATAAATGTTGCGTTAGATAATCAGATTGAAAATAGACTTAACCGTCAATTGAACAAGTTGGTCGATATTAAAAATGCTGCTATAGATGGTATGAAATTCACATATTTTGTATATGTGCTTCGTCTTGTGTCTGAACATCTTAATATGTTTGATACGGTGGAAACATATATGTGGTATATATTAGATACTTGGTTGTATAATCACGGACAACCTCTTATAGGAAGGACTTTTAATGTTATTCAAGTGTTAAAAACTTCTGATCCAGCTATGTTGTCTTTTTATATGAAGATTATACCTGAGCCAAAGTATTATTTTGGCGGTAACTATTATTTAGATTTACTTAAAATGTATATAGCTAATATTGTATCTAACCAATCTGAATTGTCCAAAAATCAAAAAGAATGCCTTACTATATTAATAAATCTTGCTAAGCCAGCGGGACGATTGAGAACTGAAGAACAAAAAAAAGTAATAGATGAAATTATGTTAAGCTTGTTACCTAGTTCTTCAAAAAAGAATTGGATTGAAAATTATGCCTTTTATACACTACAAAAATTAGAAAATATAGAACAAGTTATTAATCTTTTAGATCCAATTCAAGATCAAAGATTGATTATAAAATTAGAACGTTATCAACAGCTTGAAAAAGAAAAAATTATTCAAAATGTGCTTTTTATAGATGAAGCAGGTCTAGAAAAAATGATTAATGAAAAAATGCAATAAGTTTTTTTATATTATAAAAATGGGGGTTTTGTGAAAAAATATATAGTAATGATTGCAATGATTGTTTGCTCTGAAGGATTATATTCTGGAGCTTCAATGTTTTTAGTACAGAAAAAAGAGCGTGATTTTGGTAGAGTCGTGCTTACTCATCGTGGTACAGGGATTGTTAAAACATTAGCATATAAAAATCAAGAAGAATTACCATTTCAAGTAAAACTCGATTTTCCAGATGGTTCTTCTATTATCAAAAATCGTGATAAAAGGGACGTTTTGATTGGACCTAAGCATGCTGATGGTAGTCGTTTGTTGGTTCGAAAAACAGATTTACAAGTGACTCCTGATAGACGGATTATACCAAGCCAAACGATTGTTGAAAAGTTAGACGCACAAGGAAATGTTTTAGAAACGCATCCTTTTGATTCATATGACATAGAAGATAGAAATTTTTTAGATATGATGCGAGAAAAAGAAGATCGAGCTGCAAATATCCAAGATTTTTATGACAAGCAGGAGCATGAAAATTTGGATAATGATTTTATTGATAAAAGACCATTTAATATATGGTAGTTTTTAAAAATGGGGGTTTTGTGAAACGTGTTTTGGCTATTGTAATGACACTGTTCTGTGGCGCGATAACTCCGGCAGCTGTGCGACCAGCAGTTGTACATAAAATATGTGGTGACGGAGTTTTGCAGCGAATATTTTTTGATGATGGCAAAGTTGGAATGGTAATTACGATATTGAAGGATGGTACCAAGGTCGTTGATATGGGCAACAAAAGAGTGATTACGGGACCAAAACAAGCAGACGGTAGTTATATTTGTTTTGATAGTGAAACAAATTGGGTAACACTGCATCGTCATGATGGCACTAAAAAATGGCGACATCGTTTTACTAATAACTCTTCACACGCAAAAGATGAGTTTATAGTTTGTGTGCTTGATGAGATGAAAAAAATAGATGCGGATTTGAAGGCAGCATACGGACTGGCTTGATTTGTAAATTTGGTATACAATAGTAAGAGATTTTTGAGATAGAATATATTGATCTATCATAAAAAATCTCTTTTTTTTTATATGTGAAAGCATACAATTTTTTTGTAATAAAAAATATCATCTCTTTTTTGACAAAAAAGTTTTTAAAAACATTAAAATGATTTAGACTGAGAAGGCATTCTATTCTTAAGTCGAGTTTTTCATAAGTATCTAAGGATAAAAAGTGATAGTAGCAACCAGATTGTGGCGTAAAGTAGTAATAGGTCTTAGTTTATTGGGAATACAGTATAGTTCTGTTATGCCTATGTGTTGGGATAACAGATATTTCCCGCTCTTTGAGCACATGTATACAGGAGCAGATAGTCGAGAAAGTAATCTTGATACTACGTTTTTTGTGATCAAAGGCGGAGATGCATTCCGTTTTCAATCGCGTGCAAATAAAGAAGAGTTAGCAATTACATTCCCTGAACTTTGGGGTGAACTTGACCTTGTGCAAGTTGCTAATTCGATGGTAAAAGCGGGTGAACCAAATCCATTGCCAGATGATTGGTTGTGGTTGTCAGAAATTAAAGCATTTATGCCAGCATCCATAGAAGGCCAAGGTGGTATCATCTCAGGTTTTGTACCATTTTTATCACATTTTGGTATCGGTGGTTCGATCATGGTGCAACAGTTGAATAACTTTGTATCCGTGGTGCCAGGCAATGAAGCGATTTCAAAATTAAATTTGAATACACCGGGTAATCAAGCTGTTTTTATGCAAACAATGCAAAGAATTTATCAAACCATTGGTATTAACAGTACTGCATCACAATCAGTTGGTGTAGGTGATATTGTTTTGTATGCAAGTTTGCATGATACGCATGAGTACAAATATAAATTTCATAAATTAGATTGGGGTGTTCTTGGGGGAATTATTATTCCTAATGGACTTAAGCAAGATTTTTCAAATTTAGCATCACTTCCTTTTGGAGGTATGTTTGGAGGTTGGGCTTGGTTCTTAGTACCTCGTGCAGAATTTGAATTGCGTGACGATCTAATATTTGGTTTTCAAGCGCGTATCATTCAGCGATTTGATCATTGTGCTATTTCTCGTATACCGTTTGGTAATGAAAATATGTTGTTTGCTCCAAAAGTTGGACAGGTGTATATAGATCAAGGAACAACGTACAGCGTTGCACCGTATTTTGTGTTTCAAAATATTCGTGCAGGACTGGGTGTTCAATTGCAGTACACCATTACAGGCCATGAGCATGATTATTTTTCATCAAATTGTATAGCAAATGGCAATAAGCCTCAATTTTGTGAGATGAATTATTATTCAGCGTGGACGCAAGAATATTTTACTTTTAAACTATTTTATGACATCGGGTATGATAAAAATTGGAAAAATAAACCGAGCGCATATTTTATATGGGATATCCCTATGAACCATGTTGCTGGTAAAGGTTTTGCAAGAACAAATAGAGTATCAATTGGTTGTAACATTAACTTTTAAATGAGATTATAATGTCATCACGTTACTTTAAAAATATGTTGCCTGCTCGTAGTTGGTTTAGCTTATTCTCAAATGATATTGCTATCGACTTGGGCACCGCAAATACATTAATTTATGTCCGCAACAAAGGTATCGTTTTAGATGAACCTTCTGTTGTTGCGATAAAAAATAACACTAAAAAAGTGCTTGCCGCTGGTAAAGCAGCAAAAGAGATGCTTGGTAAAACACCTGAAAGCATTACGGCATGCCGTCCAATGCGCGATGGTGTTATTGCTGATTTTGAATTAACCGAAAGCATGTTGCGTTATTTTATTCGTAAAGTACACAACAATCGTCGTACGTTGGTAGCACCGCGTATGGTTATCGCTGTTCCATCAGGTATCACGCAAGTAGAACGTCGTGCTGTTATCGATTCGGCAAAACAAGCCGGTGCTCGTGACAAGCCTATGACTATTATGGAACCAATGGCAGCTGCAATTGGTGCAGGTCTTCCAATTCATGAACCACACTGTAGCATGATCGTTGATATTGGTGGTGGAACAACAGAAGTCGCAGTTATTACGCTCAGTGGTATTGTTTTCTGTCGTTCGATTCGTATTGGTGGCGATGAAATGGATCGTGCAATCGTTTCATACGTTAAGCGAAAATACAATTTGCTGATCGGTGAAAGAACTGCAGAAGTTGTCAAAATGCAAATCGGTACTGTGATGCTTGACGGAGAACGTAAATCTTTGGAAGTAAAAGGTCGCGATTTGATCACAGGTGTTCCAAAAACAGTAGTGCTTTCTGATGCAGAAGTAAATGAAGCATTGCTTGAAACAATATCAAGTATCGTTGATGTTGTTCGTGTTGCTCTTGAAAATACTCCACCTGAACTTGCTTCTGATCTCGTAGATCGTGGTATTGTGATGGCTGGCGGAGGATCATTGCTTCGCGGTCTTGATAAATTGCTTGCAAAAGAAACAGGTATTCCTGTTCGTATTGCAAAAAATCCACTCTTGTGCGTGGTTGAAGGTGCTGGAAAAGTACTGGAAGAAATAGAATTCTTTAAAGAAGCTTTAATGGATTAGTTATGTCAAACCACAAACCAATTAGTCATGGCATTGAGCTGAAAAAAAAACACGGGCAAAATTTTTTAAAAGAGCTTGTGTATATTGAACATATGATCAGAGCTGTAAAGCTGAATGATCAAACATCTGTTATGGAAATTGGCTGTGGAGAAGGCGTTTTAACTCGTCAAATTTTACAAGGTCCTTGCCGTCAACTTAAAGTATTTGAAATCGATTATGAGTGGGCAGAATATGTCTACGATTTATTGGGTTCAGATACGCGTTTGCATATGATACATGAAAATGTGTTAGATGCGCAGTGGGATATGTTGCACGATCAAGGACCTTGGGTCTTGCTTGCAAATTTACCATATCACATTACATTTCCTATTTTATATAAAGTGTATCAACACAAAGAAATGTTTCGTGAGGGTGTGGTTATGGTGCAAGAAGAGGTTGCTCAAAAGTTGGTAAAAACAACAGGGCGCGATTATGGGTATACCTCACTGTTTTTTCAACATTATTTTGATATGAAACTTTTAGATAAAGTTCCACCTGAGGCGTTTTTCCCATCACCTAAAGTTTTTTCTCGCTTGTTGTACATTGCTCCAAAGCAAAATGTAGAGCCTCTTGTGCAGGAACAAGAGTTTTGGAAATTCATTAAGTTGTGTTTTCATCAGCCTCGTAGAACATTACGCAATAATTTAGCTCAAACTCATTATGAGCTTACACGCATTTCTGAAGAAACCATGCAAAAAAGAGCTCAACAGCTTACTATCGCTGATCTAAAAAACATATGGACGCTGCTTTTGCCCCAGTAGTTATGAATGATTATATTGCTTGTCGAGATTATCTTGTGGTAACAATAATCTTATAAGATATATTTTTAGGGGTAAAATTTATGAAATATACTACATTATGGGCAATGGTAGGACTGACAACATCTTTATATGGTTCTGACCACATGCATCCTCCTTCACATATGTCTCGCACTGAAAGTGCCGACCAAGAAGTTTCATTTGATTTTGTGCAGACACCTCAGGCAAAGCTTGAGCAGCAGGAATGTTCTGCTATTTCATTGCAGCGTTGTGATGCTATCGATGTTTCAAAGATGGCAATAACATTTCCAACGTTATCATCATGGGTTAATGCTTGTAGAAGTTTGCCGCCCTCTAATCGATACCCGTTAAAGCCAGATTCTGCTTTTTTTCCGCGTACGTATAGTCTACCCAATTCACCACTTTCACCTATAAAGTCTGTTGGCAAAAATGTAGCACAAGAATTGGTAAATGTAGTACAGCTTTGGATTCAGATGATGGCTCATGGATCGCTTCATCAGCGTTCTTTGTGGAATAGGTCAAATAATGGTCAACTTGAACCTGTGACAGATTTTTATCAAGGAACCAAAGATGAATTTTTTCCGTATATTCAAAAATTGGTAGCACAATCTGGTGATATGTTTTTCATACATGGTGATTTGCATGGTGACGTTCGTTCGTTGTGTAGAGAGCTTTACAAGTTGTATGAACAAAAAATTATAGATAATAATTTTCGTATTATTCCTGATAATGCTTGGTTGTTGTTTTTGGGTGACTATGTAGATCGTGGCGTGTATGGCGCTGAAGTAATTTATACTTTGCTGCGTTTATCTCTTGCAAATCCTGACCGTGTAATCTTGGTGCGTGGTAATCATGAAGATTGTGGCATTAATGAAATGGGTGGTTTTATTCGTGAGTTGCAGGAAAAGTTTGGTCAAGATAGTAAAGATGTGATTGATACAGTGCAATCGATTTATAATTTTATGCCGGTAGCATTTTATGTAGGAACTGCAGATGGTGCAGGTACTATTAATTATGTACAATGTTGTCATGGTGGAATGGAGATAGGTTACGATCCAAAAACATTTTTAGATACTATGACAACAAAATATCAACAGCTTGGTTTGTTGCATCGTAAGTCTTTTGTTGATCGACATGCAACGGCTCCAGGACAGTTAATATGGCCACGGTGGATTGATTATTGGGTACAAAAAATAAAAACAACAGAACATAATTATTGGAATAGCTTGGTTGGAAAAGTACGAGATAATGTAGCTCCTCGAGCAACAACAGATGTTGGATTTTTGTGGAATGACTTTGAACCAGGCCTTGCGGCTCTTGATAGAAAACGGCAAATTATATACGATGTCGGCCGAGGTTATAGATATGGTAAATTTGCAACAGAAGATATTTTAAAAGATCAAAGCTCTCGTACATCACGTATACGCGGTGTGATTCGTGCGCATCAACATGGTGATCCTGAAATGATGCGAGGATTAATCTATAACAACGGAGTGTATAAGCTGTGGTGTCAAAATGAGGGTAATGTTTTACAGCGTACGATGGATGATGGTTTGGTTTGGACATTCAACGTTGCGCCTGATACGAACATAGGTCGTGCATCTGGTGTGCATGATTATACGTATGCCGAATTAGTTTTAGATGCACAGTATAGTAATTGGCGTATGAAAGTAATTAACATCAAGCCATTATAAATTTAGCGAATTTTGGTCGCAAGATACGCTACGGTAAATATGCCGCAATAGGTGGTTGCTATCGATCCAGCAATAGATGTTTCTGCGCAGTGCGCTATTAAAATACCACTCATTGATCCCAAGATGCTGATTAACACATTGATTATTAAAAGTTGTCGCATATTTGAAGTAAGCACGTATGCGGTTGCGGGCGGTACGATGATGAATGCCACGACTAAAATAGCTCCAACGGCATCAAATGCTGCCAGTATAGTAATACTGGTCATAATCATTAAAACCCAATACGTTGAATATGGGCTATACTTGATCAGTGTTGCAAAGTGAGGATCAAAAGTCGTTGCAATTAATTTTTTGTACCAGATTTTGATAATGATGCAATTCATAATCAATGTAAAAAACATAATCCATGCGTGATAAGAACCAAGATATGCGCCATTGATTATTAATTGATAAAAGGGCGTGAAAGCAAGTTCGCCGAGCAGTACTGCGTCAATATCAAGATGGATATTTTTTGCATACAGATTGATCAGGATAACTGCAATAGAAAATAGCAATGGAAATGTGACAGCAATAACGGCGTCAGCTTTTAAGTATTTGGTCGAAATTGTTTTTTCTATAGCCCATACGGTGAGCAGTGCAGTGATCAGTGCTCCTACATATAATATAGGTGTCCAGAACTGTTGAAGCATTAAAAATGATAGTACAATTCCCAGAAAAATAGCGTGACTGATAGCATCGCTCATTAAACTCGTGCCACGTAAAACTAAAAATGTTCCTGGCAAACAACAGGCAAGAGCGGTGCATAGCGCCGTGATAATCATTTGTATATACAACCAAGATATGATCATGATTGAAGATCCTTGTACAGACCAATTTTTTGTAAGAGTAATACGCCCTTGTGTGTTAAACACCAGAAATTATGGTGTGTGTTTTTGACGTATCCTTGTTGTTGCAAATTGTTGAGTTGAGTTGGTGTGATTGTTTTGCCAATTGCATTGAGCGCAGCTATATCGTGAGCATGGTATGGATTTATTTGGCCTTCGTTAAACAGTAAAAATCGTGACAATAACGTAGCTGTATTAATTGATGTTTTTTGACTATAACGTTTTATTTTTAACATAAAAATACCATGAGGACCAAACAGTATAGAGCATATGGTGATGCAGGTTGCAATCACGATAATGACGGGTCCTGTAGGAATATGTGGCTGATAACAACTGATCAGTGTACCGCTACAACAACTAATCGCTCCAAAAATACTGGAAAGTATGAGCATCTTTTTAAATGATTTGGTCCATTGATATGCAGCAGCAGCAGGATTTATAAGAAGTGCACTCATTAAAATAATACCAATAGCTTGCAGGCCAAGCACGGTTGTTATGGTTATCATGCATAAAGCGTATCCTGTCAGTTTTGTGTATGCAATGCCGACTGTCTGAGCATAAACAGGATCAAATAATATAATTTTATATTCATTAAAATATCGTACGATAAAAAATAATAAAGCTATCGCAATAGCAATAATCATGATGCAATCTTGATATAACATGGTTGCAGGATTTCCTAAAAGATACTGTGCAATGCCTGCTTGATGAGCGTTAGGAATAGATTGTATTTTTGTGAGCATAATCGATCCTATGCCAAAAGATCCAGCAAGCGTTATACCTAAAATAGTATCTTTTTTAAGAGAACTGTTTTTATGAAGTGAATAAATAATCAATGTTGCACAAAGTGCAGAGCATAAGCCACCCATAAGTAACATGTTGGTATTTTTTAAACCTGTAAGAAAAAAACAGAGCGTTAATCCTGGGAATGTTGCATGAGCTATGGTGTCACCATATAAACTTTTTTGTTGTAAAAACAACCAGCAACCTACGATGCCTGTAAGTGCTCCTAAGATAACGAGCGTGCTGGTCACATACACCATTGCATAATTCAGTATCATCATAGAGTTACATTAAAATGGAAAGGCGTGTTAAACGTTTTTATAATATTGTCTGGGGTAAGTACTTGCTGCGTAGGTCCCAGAGCAATATGTTTTATGTTCATCAGAAATGTCCATTCAAAATAGTTTTGCACGGTATTTAAATCATGATGAACAACTAAAATTGTTGTGCCTTGTTGTTTGAGTTGGTTGAGGAGTTGTAAAATAATCTGCTGCGTTACCATGTCGATACTATTAAATGGTTCATCAAGTATTAAAATATGTGCTTGTTGAGCTAAAGCTCGAGCCACAAAAACGCGTTGTTGTTGTCCGCCTGATAATTCATTAATGTGCCGGTGAGCCAAATCATGCATATGCACTTGCTGCAGTGCCCACTGTGTAATTTCATAATCTTGCTTAGAAGGTTTTTGGTACCATGATAGATAGTGATATCTGCCCATCATAACGACATCTTGTACTGAAATGGGAAAGGTCCAATCAACGGTATTTTTTTGAGGAACATACGCTATGTTTGCATGACCTTGTGATGGATTATTTTGAATAGAAATAGTACCCGTGATTGGTTTAATAATACCAAGAATTGATTTTAATAACGTTGTTTTACCGCTACCATTGGGGCCAACAATTCCGAGCATTGTTTGAGCTGGGACTTGTAAATCTAAATCCCACAAGACAGGTTTCTCGTCGTAAACGACGGTTAAATCTTTGACGTTAATAATGTAATTAGATGTGTTAGGCATGATTTTATTCTAAAGTAGTTAAGTATGTCACGATACAGTATATCATAAACGTAAAGAGTTTATAGGGTGTCAATAGGCTACGGGTGTAAACCGTTTACAATTGTTTGCACATTATACTTGAGCATACCCACATACGTACCTTCGGGACTATCTGGATTTCCGAGTGAATCAGAATATAGTTCAGGGCCAATGTTGACCGTGTGACGATGAGTAGCTACGCGTTGTTGTATTGCTTGCATGTTGCGAGGAGGTATACAAGATTCCACAAAGATAGTAGGTATTTTATGTTTGATAATCATTTGTACAATGTTGTTAACATCGCACATACCAGCTTCACACGCAGTGTTGATACCTTGTAAACTAACAACGTTAAAATTAAAAGCTTTTCCAAAATAAGAAAAAGCATCATGACTGGTAATAAGAAATCGATTTTTATAAGGAATTTTTTGTGTTTGTTTGCAGCAGTCGTGATATGCTTTTTGTATTTCTTGAATGTATCGTTGTGTGTTTTCTTGGTACAGTATTTTATGTTCTGGATACATCGAGCATAACGTGCTGCATATGGTTGTTAGGGTACATATCCATAAATCTGGATTAAACCATACATGTGGATCATAGATGGTGTCTGAATCGTCTGCTTTAATTAAATATCGATGTTCAATATTTTTAGTTACTGCAAGTGTTGGCTTTAAAGAGTTAAGATGTTCAAATAGTTCAGCCATGCGTGCTTCAAGGTGCAGTCCATGATATACCACCAGATGAGCGCGAGCTATTTTGATAAGATCTTTTTCTATTGGTTTGTAGGTGTGAGGATCAACCCCTGGTCCCATTAAAACATCCAAATGAATCGTGTCTTGAGCAATATGTTGTAAAGCGTCACTTATTAATGTTGTTGTACAAACAACATACGGTTTTTTTCCCTGTGTTTGGTTTTGTAAAATAACTTTTTTTATCACGTTGTATGTTACAAGAGTAATAAGAGCGCAGAGTATGATAACCAGATATTTGAATTTCATATTTTTATTAAACTAAAAATCTTTTTTTCAGATACGCAATGATATCAGCGCTTTCCAGCATGCGGACATTACGTTCTACATCATGTAAAAACGGAGCTTGAGTATTATAATTGTTAAGTCGTTCAAGTTCTTTCATGTTTGCAGGGTATGCCAAATCTACAATTTCAACATATTGAGCAATGTTGTTATCTTTTAAAAATTTGACGACTTTTTTACAATAGGGACAATTATTGTATACAAAAAGTCTCAAATGTTTAGTAGCTTGAGGAGTTTTTGTATGTTCTGTCATAAATTCCTTGTTTTGTTCAGTTTGTAAACAACTTGGTAATGTTATGAGTAATGCAATGGTACAAAATATGTATGAAATATGTTTTTGCATGACAATCCTTTTTATCGATCAAGAGCTTGATGTAAGTACGTTATCATAATTTTTTGCTATGGCAACTTATAGGAATGTGTCCGGTATACGCCAAGTCGTTTTGATGTAAGTTAATTTTTTTAGGCAGTGGTTTTTGTTGCTTGCGCTCTAATCGCATTAAGCGTCGTATTTCTTTCCATTCATGTTCCGCAATGTTCATAGCACCATACACCTTTTGATTGTATATTTCTATGTTGTAATCATGCGGTGTAAAGAGTGAAACATGATGTTTCATGTGTTGCATCAGTTCATCGTTTACAAAAGGAATTGCATCTTTGAATTTGCTTTTGATGTAATAGTGCGGTGTGAGTTCGATGATATTAAAATCTGGTCTGAAATGTGCCGTAAGATCATGAGGAGCTTGCGGGTGAGTTTCTAAATATTGAACGACAAACGGTAAAAATGTAAGAACTGGCAAAGGGTAGAAAGGAAAATTTTGTCGGTAGGTTAAAATAGTCCAACCCATAAACCATAATTCAAAATGTCCTGGATCAAAGCTTACTTCTTTAAAATATTTTTTACGTAATGTTGGATTATCAGGTATTTCGGTAATTCCAGGATTTCTTTTAGTTGGTTCTAGTTTTGTGATGTGTATTTTTATTTGGTACAGTTTTTCAGGCACTTTAAAATTGCTGCGTTTTGTAAATTTTTTACCAGAAAAAAATCTTTTAAACGAAAAGCAATCAAGTGTTTGTACGCGATCAGCCTTTGAATAAAAATTGTAAATCTTTTTAAAAATAGGACTATTGATTAAATAATCAGTTTCAACTTGGATAGGTGTTCCCAGTAACCATAATTCATCAATAGTTATTTTGTCAGCATCTGATTTTGTGGTATACAAAGCTCCCAGTTGTAATGCTAAATTTCCACCATGACTGTAACCAATCAATCTTATTTTAGGTTCAAAACCTTCTTTGCGTATTTTTCGAACAATGCGCTCAAGATCTTGATATAAAAAGCCAGCTTCAAGATAACGCAATTTATTACTAATCAGTCCGCTCCAGCCAAAAGTATAATATTCTTCTGACGCTGGGTAACCAACTTCATTGGATATTTGTTCAAATGATGCTGCAAGTATAGGTGCAGCAGCATTGTTGTGAGGATGTGTGATATCTATCTTATGAAGCCCAAGTCCAGACATTGCTTGGTTTTTATAAAAGAATGGATCGCGTCGATTAATTTCTGTAGATCGATAGTAGACAGATTCTTCAATAGTGTCATATAACATTTTAAAAATATTGCTGATACTTAAATGTGGTCGTAAAGAAAATGAACCGTGGATAAATACGGTAATCCATTTTTCTTGTGCTTGTGGAACTATGGTATGTGTGCAGATTAAAAGTGCACAGAGGTAGCCAACTGTTTTAAAAGAATTCTTCATAAGCCCGCCTAGTTTTTTATCGTTTTTTTGTACTATACCTATAATTGATCTTGCAGACCAATGGATTGATTATTTTTTGTATGAAACGATGTAATTTCCTACATAATATCCAAAAATAGATAGAGCAATGGTTGTACTATCTCGTAGTGCAATATTAGATGAACAGTATGACATCACGCAATAAGTTGTAAGACCGCTCAGGCTTGATATCCAAGCTGTTAACGCTGGTTTTTTGCGATTACTAAAATACGCAGCCATGGTTGGGACAAATAAACAAGCAACTGAGAGTGTATAACTTTCTTGTAAAATTGAAATAACATCACCGTGTACAAAAAACGATGCCGTTAAAGCACTGAGTCCAATGAAGGCAGATATTATTTTGGTGATCCACAATTTATTATTGTGCAACGGTATGACGTGCGCAAAATCTTGTATCACATTCGAGCTGATAGCGCACATCAAGGAATTGGCAGTAGATGTAATAGCTGCGATAATGCCGCACATGAGGAGTAAAAATAAAATTTCAGGACAACGTGCCAAAATAACAGCAACCAAAGGATTTGCTTGTGCAGGTATTTCAAGGGCAGAAACTTTGGCAAGCATTCCAAGAATCATGGGGATAGAGGCAAAAACAATGATTAAAATTCCTGCAAGAAGTGCAGATAATGTTGCAATGGTTTGATTTTTTGCAGCAAAGAATTTTTGCCCTAAATCTTGTTCGATCAAAGAAAAAAGAGTTGGTATTAAAAGAGCTGGGGCCAAAGATGATATTGTCATACTGTTATCAAAATGAGTTGATTGAAAATCCAACAGGCTGATCATGCTTGAAACATTAGGAAAGCTGTACCATAATGCTGCACAAAATACGGTGATGATAAAAGATACTTGAGCGATATCAACCATAATGATAGCTTGCAGGCCACCAAGCATGGTGTAGCAAATTACAAAGAGCCAGCACATAATAAAAATATACGGCTCTTGTATCAAAAGGCCGGCAAACAATGTTTTGGATGCAACTATTTGAGCAACCAAAATGCCCCATAAGCTGACAATTGAAAGAAGCGAAGCAAACATTTTTAATGACACTGATCCATAGTGTGTTTCAAATATTTCTGCCGTGGTTTGGATATTTAAACTGCGCATACGAGAAGCAAGTCCACATGCAAGAATTAAAAAACCAAGACTCATACCAACGGTATATAAAATTCCCCATATCCCAATGTGATATGAGCGATATGCTGTTCCTAAAATCATACCGCTGCCCAGTTGGCTTGCGATAAGAGCAAAGGTGAGTTGTAGTAAAGATAGATTACGGTTTGCAAGAAAATAATTGTGCAATGTGTGCACTGAGCGAGCTGCCCATAAACCAATAGCTAAGTAGATGCATGCAAAAACCGTTAAAAGGGTTAAAAAGAGTTGTATGTTTATCATATGGTCCTAATGTAAACTTTGTTTAAAGGAGTAATTTTTTGAGATCTATTTCGTTATAAGAATCAATAATCAAGTCTGCTTGAGTTAGGCTATGCTTATCGTTGCCCGTATTGATGCCAATGCAAAACATTTTGGCTGCTTTTGCTGCAGCAATTCCATGAGCTGAATCTTCTATAGCAATACATTCATCTGGTTGAACACCTAGTTGTTCTGCTGCAAAAAGATACACGTCAGGTTTTGGCTTTGCCTGTTTGTTCACTCTATCTATCGTGTATATGTGATGTTTAAAAAAACGATCCAAAGA
>JAGOTL010000002.1 GCA_018061805.1 Candidatus Babeliales bacterium | reverse complement strand
GGTTGACCACGACGACCATTGTCAATCAATGAATCAACAGATTCTTGTAACATACGTTTTTCATTTTTAATGATAACGTCTGGAGCTTCAATCTCTATTAAACGCTGTAACCGTACGTTACGATTCAATACACGACGGTATAATTCGTTTAAATCAGAACTTGCAAAACGACCACCCTCAATAGGTACTAATGGGCGTAAATCCGGTGGTAAGACCGGCAATACATCCAAAACCATCCATTCAGGACGCAACCCTGCAGCTTTAAGGGCTGACAAGATTTTGATGCGACGCATCATTTTATGTTTTGCAGCAACTGATGTTGACTGTGAATACATATCTTGCATATGCGCAATTTCTGCATTCAAATCCATCAACGCTAAAACATCTTTAACCGCTTGTGCACCACTTTCAGCTTTAAAACTGAAATCATCTTGGTGATGCGCTACATATTCTTCGTAATCATTAATTGAAAGTAATGTTTTACGAGGATATGGTGAATTACCTTGATGCACAACCATGTATGCATCAAAGTAAATAACACGTTCTAAATCTTTAACCGGAAGATCGAGAATAAAGCTTAAATAGCTTGGTGTGCCCTTTAAATACCATATGTGACATACCGGAGAAACAAGCTCAATATGACCCATACGTTCACGACGAACACGTGCTTGAATTACTTCAACGCCACATTTTTCACATGTGACACCACGATGTTTCATACGTTTATATTTACCACAGTTACATTCCCAATCCTTTACAGGACCGAAAATGCGCGCACAAAACAAACCATCTTTTTCTGGTTTTAATGTTCTATAGTTAATAGTTTCGATCTTCTTAACTTCACCGTACGATAAAGTTCGTATTTTGTCGGTCGAAGCAAGACGTAATCGTACAGCATTAAACTGTGTAGGCTGAATATATTCTCTAAATCTTTGTAATATTTGATTAGCCACCTAATTCCTCCCTTCCAGCTTTAAATAGATCTACTTGTAGACCTAAGCTTTGTAATTCTTTTACAAGGACATTAAATGATTCTGGTATTCCTGGATCTGGGATATCATGACCACGAATAATGCTTTCATATACTTTATGACGTCCACCGACATCATCAGATTTGTATGTTAACAATTCTTGTAATGTATATGCAGCACCATATGCTTCAAGAGCCCATACTTCCATCTCACCAAAACGCTGACCACCGAAGTTAGCTTTACCACCAAGCGGCTGTTGCGTAATCAATGAGTATGGTCCAACAGAACGAGCATGCAATTTATCTTCAACCATGTGGTTCAATTTCATCATGTAGATCGTACCGACTGTGACTGGTTGATCAAAGTAATCACCTGTTCGTCCGTCACGAATCTTATATGTACCACCAAGTGATAAACCACACTGTTTTAACAATGGTTGAATATCTGTTGCAAATTCTGCACCTTGGAAAATAGGAGTTTGGAAATGAACACCTTCTTGAACAGTTCTACGAGCAAAATCTCGAATACCATCTTTTCCGTGTATTTTTTCCATCTCATCTACAATTTCTAAGTCATACAAATCAACCAATGCTGCTTTGACAGCATCATAACCTTGATTGTCTAAAAGATCTTGTAATTGAGCACCTAATTTTTTACCAGCATAACCCAAGACTGTTTCAAGAATTTGTCCTACGTTCATACGAGAAGGAACACCAAGTGGGTTCAATACGATATCCACAGCTTGTCCATTGTCCAAGTATGGCATATCTTCACGTGGTAAAATATTTGAAACGATACCTTTGTTACCGTGACGACCCGCCATCTTATCACCAACCGAAATTGGTCGTTTAGAAGCGATGTAAACTTTTATAGTTTTAATCACTCCAGATGGTAAATCATCACCTTTTTTATAGAAAGTTATTTTTTCTTCAGCAACGTTTTTCAAAATAGTTAATTTTGTTTCATATGCTGATTTGATACGTTCAAACTTTTCCATAGCTTCATTGTTTTTGCTTCTTAATTCAAAAACAGATTCTACATGCTGTTGCGCTACTTTTGCACCATCAAAAGCATCACCTTTAAGTAAGTCTTTTGATACTTTGCCAACTGGTTTTTGACCATCGAGCAATGCTGCCAATTTAACTACAACAACTGATTGTAATGCTGCTATTTGTTTTGCTAAGCTACGTTCAAGTTTTTCAACTTTACGCGTTGCATCATCTTTGTAACGTTTATCTTTACGAGCACCGCCACGAGAGAACATTTTAATGTCGCAAACAGTACCTTCGATTCCAGGCGGAACACGCAATGATGTATCACGAACTTCGCGCGATTTTTCTCCAAAAATTGCTCGTAACAATTTTTCTTCAGGAGAATATTGTACATCACCCTTTAAGGTTACTTTTCCAACTAAAATGTCACCTGATACAACACGAGAACCTAACAGAACAACACCGTGTTCATCCAATTGTGATAGCGCTTTTTCGCTCACGTTTGGAATATCACGTGTGATTTCTTCAGGCCCAAGTTTAGTATCTCGAGCTTCTACAGTAAATTCATCAATAGAAACCGATGTTAAAACATCTTGGCTTACTAAACGTTGATTTAAAACGATAGCATCCTCAAAGTTATAACCACGCCATGGCATAAATGCTACGGTTAAGTTTGCACCAAGTGCCAACTCACCATTTGTAAGAGATGTACCATCTGTTAAATAATCACCCTTACAAACACGATCACCTACTTTAACAATAGGACGTTGATGAATCCATGTGCTATAGCTTGAACGGTTAAATTTTTTCAATCGATATGATTGAATACCTTTATCAACCCATGATTCTTCGTCTGCAAAATCATGCTCATCTGATGCAATAACAATTTCATCTGATGAAACATATTTTATCACACCTGAACGTTCTGCCATAATTGCAGCACCCGAAGAACGCGCAACTTCTGATTCCATACCAGTACCCACTATAGGAGTTTCTGGTCTAATTAAAGGAACAGCTTGA
The DNA here is from genome assembly GCA_018061805.1 of Candidatus Babeliales bacterium. Taxonomy (GTDB): domain Bacteria; phylum Babelota; class Babeliae; order Babelales; family Chromulinivoraceae; genus JACPFN01. The sequence goes on along the minus strand of JAGOTL010000002.1, from coordinate 83,343 downwards.
CGTTGCATGTTTGCACCCATAAGCGCACGAGATGCGTCATCATGTTCAAGGAACGGAATCAACGCAGCAGCTACAGATACTAATTGTTGTGGGGATAGATCAATTGCATTAACTTGTTTTGCATCAACAGACATAAAGTTGCCTGAATGACGTGCGATAACTTTGTCGCCCACTAATTTTTTACCTGTGTCATCAGCTGCATCTGCCTGAGCAATATACAATGATGATTCTTCAAATGCATCTAAGAACACTACTTCATCTTGGATTTTGCCATCTTTTACCAAACGGTACGATGATTCAATAAAACCAAGATCATTAACCATAGCGTATGTAGCAAGAGATGAAATCAAACCAATAGTTTGACCCTCTGGTGTCTCAATAGGACAAATTCTGCCATAGTGAGAATTATGAACGTCACGCACTTCATACGTTGCACGATCTTTCATAACACCGCCGGGCCCGAGAGCTGACAAACGACGTTTGTGCGCTAATTCAGCAAGTGGATTTGTTTGATCCATAAACTGAGACAATTGGCTTGAACCAAAGAATTCTCTTAACACTGCGCTTAATGGCTTAATGTTTAAAAAGTCTTGTGGCATAAGTGCATTATGAGCTTCTTGCATTCTAAAACGTTCTTTTGCAATACGTTCAATGCGAGACAATGCAGAATATACTTGGTTGCTTAAAAGTTCTCCAACCAAACGAACACGACGATTACCTAAGTGATCGATATCATCTAATTCACCAAGGCCGCGTTCACGTAAATTAATCAAATATTGAATTGTTGCAAAAATATCTTCAAGCGAAAGAACGGTAAAATCTTTTGGCAAAGATAACCCAAGCTTAGCGTTCATACGAACACGACCAACTTGAGCTAAATCATAATAACTACCAGAGAAGAATTGACGTTCTAAACGTTCTCTAACTTCAACAATTGACGGAACATCCCCTGGCCATACTTTTGCATGAATTTCATGCAAAGCATCTTCACGAGATTTGCTTGCGTCATGCGATAAGCTAATTGCAATTGTCGGCAAGAATGAATGACCGTACAAATTGACTAAATCAAGCACAACATTGTTATGCTTCACTAAATCATGCAATACGTCTTCAGTTAACGTAGCACCTTGTTCAACAAGCATTTCACCTGTTAAAGGGTCTACGATATCTGCACGAACAACTTTATGCATCAAGTATGAATTTGGGATGTTAATACGATCAACACCTTTAGATTGCAAAACTTCTAGTGTATCTTGATCGATTTTTGTACCTAAATAATCTGGTTCTAAACCAGCAGGTAACATATCTGCGCCAACAGTGAATCCAAGCAATGATGCATCTAATTTTTTATAAAAAGATTTACCATCCGCCTGAATTAAATCTGCACCATAAAATTTTGGTAAAATTTCTTCACGTGATATGCCCAAAGCTTGCAAGAATGTTGTTACCAACACTTTCTTTTTCTTATCAATACGAACGTATAAACAATCGTTTGTATCAAATTCAAAATCAAGCCATGAACCACGCATCGGAATAATACGAGCAAAGTAGTATGGACGACCACGCAAATCTTTGGTCTTTTTGCTTTTTGAAAAAACAACACCAGATGATTTGTGCAACTGACTTACGACAACACGATCAACACCGTTAATAACGAAAGTACCTTGACTTCCTAAACGATACTGACCTGCCCGCTCATAAGCGTCAACCATAACAGGAACATCTGCAAAATATACATCTTGCTCCTTAATGTCATGAATTGATTTATTGCCTTGTTCATCAACATCCCAAGTAATAAGTTGTACTTTTACTTTTAAAGGAAATGCAAACGTTTTTTCACTGTCTCTGCAATCTTGGACAGAGAAAGGCGTGCTCAACTCAACACGCGAATGGCATGTTGAACAAACAATATAACGTTTTGTTTTTGAACTTCCATCTAAACGTGAACAGCCCATTTTACCTGTAACTGAATCTTTCCATGTATAACGATTAGTTATACCGGTTAAACTACCACAAGAACATGCCCAATTCCCCAATTCATAACTGACGTAATCCAAGGAGATTTTAGGACCGCACTCTATAGGGAAGATATCGCGAAACGCTTTCTCTAGGCCTATATTTTTGCGTTCTTCTGACAGAAAATCAAGTTGCACGAATTCATTAAATGAATCCGATTGCACCTCGATAAGATTCGGTACAGCAACAAGCGCTTTATTTTTTCTAAATGACTTTCGTATAACGAAATTATCAACGGTCGAGCAAGATATCATGCTCCTCCTCACACAAAAAACCAAAAACAGTAACAGCCGTCCCTCAATGATACTACACTCAAAAACAGATCGTTACGCTAATTCTACTTTTGCGCCAGCTGCTTCAAGAACTTCTTTTGCTTTTTTAGCATCATCTTTTGATGCAGCTTCAAGAATAGTTGCAGGAGCACTTTCTACCAATTTCTTAGCATCACCGAGGCCAAGAGTTGGAAGAATTTGACGAACTGCTTTGATCGCAGCGATTTTATCTGCACCAATTTCTTTTAAAACAACTTTAAATTCTGTTTTTTCTTGAGCTGGAGCTGCAGCTTCACCAGCATCTGCTGATGCAGCAGGAGCTGCCATTGACGCAGCAGAAACACCGAATTTTTCTTCAAGTGTTTTTACTAAATCATTTAATTCAAGAACAGTCATTTTTTCAATTGATTCAATAATTGTATCAAAATTTTTTGACATAATTGTCTCCAAGATATCCAAATATGTATGTAAAATCTAAACTTATATTTTTATTTATGCTTGTTGCTCAGTTGCTGCACCGCCGGATTTTTGTTCGCTAATTTGCGACAATACTCCAACAACTTTTACAACAGGAGCTTTTAACACGCCACACAATCTTGATAAAAGAACTTCGCGAGAAGGAATTTTTCCAAGAGATACTACACCCTGCTTATCAAACAACTGTGACTCACAGCAACCTGCTATAATTTGTAATGATTCATGCTTTTTAGCAAAATCACTTAAAATTTTTGCAACACCTGTAAAATCTGATTTTGCAAAAACAACAGCTGTCTGACCTTTCATCATAGAGCTTAAGTTTGTGCAATCAGCATTTTTTGACAAAGCAATACGAACTAAACGGTTTTTTACAACCTTTAATTCGCCTTCTTTATTTGCTAGATTTAATCGCAATTCATGCAACTGTGCTACTGTAAGACCTTCGCATTTTACAACGAAAGAAGCTGCATTGTTCACAAACAACTGCGATACATCTTGAATAACGTTTTCTTTTTGCTGTCGGTTCATGATTATATACCTTATTTTCTATCAGTTTATGATAGGCTGTCTACATCGATCTGAATACCCAGACCCATAGTAGAAGAAACGGTAATTTTTCGAATAAATTTACCTTTTGATGACGTTGGCTTTGAACTTGCAAGCACTTTCAAAAACTCAGTAAAATTATCCTGCAATTTATCAGCACCGAAAGATACTTTACCAATTGCAAAATGAACTAAACCGTACTTATCGTTTTTGAAGAAAGCTTTACCTTTTTTCAATTCTTTAACGACAGCAGCAACATCATCTGATACTGTACCTAATTTTTTGTTAGGCAATAAACCTTTTGGTCCCAAAACTTTAGCAAGTTTACCAAGTTTTGGCATTAAATCTGGAGTTGCGACTGTATAATCAAAATCAATCCAACCACCAGAAATTTTTTCAACCAAATCATCAAAGCCTACATAATCAGCACCTGCAGCTCGCGCTTCGTCAGCTTTTACACCTTCGGCAAAAACCAAAACAGTTGTTTTTTTGCCACTACCGTGTGGTAAAATAACACTGCCACGAACAACTTGTTCACCTTTTGACGCATCAATACCTAAATTGACCGATACATCAACAGTTTCATCAAATTTCACATATGCTAATTCTTGGACTTTTTGCAAAGCTTCCTTTGCAGTTAATGCGACAGTTTTACCCAAAGAATCTTTGAGTTTTTCTTGTGCATTATTATATTTCTTCCCGTGCTCAATCATAGTAAAAACCTTTATTAATCAATAACCTCAACACCAATACTACGCGCTGAACCAGCAACAATTTTTGCTGCTTCATCTACGTTACGAGTGTTAAGATCTGGAAGCTTAATTTTTGCAATTTCTACCACATCACTCCATTTAATTTTGCCAACCTTGCTGTCGTGAGGACGAGAAGATCCTTTTGGCAAATTCAACTTTTTACGAATCAACTCAGAAGTTGGAGGTGTCTTTAGAACAAATGTAAATGAACGATCTTTGAAAACTGTAATTTCAACTGGAACAGTTTCACCTTTACGGTCAGCTGTTTTTGCGTTGAACTGTTTGCAAAAATCCATGATATTCACACCGTGTTGTCCCAAAGCAGAACCAACTGGCGGAGCAGGAGTTGCCGCACCACCTTGTATGAGAAGTTTAAGTTTTGATTTTATGTTACCTAGATTTTTTGACATAGTTCTTTACACCACTAGTAATTACGTATGTACTATTTCTTAACTTGGTTAAAGCTTAATTCGACTGGAGTCATTCGTCCAAATATGCTTACCATAACCGTCACACGATCATTTTCAGGATCCACTTTTTCCACGACCCCAACAAAACCTGAAAATGGTCCGTCTGTTATTGAAACTTCACTATCTACCACCAAGCTGTCTTTATCGCTTGTCAACACAACGCCGCCCTTAACTTTCTCAAAAATACGATCTACTTCTTTTTGAGATAAATGGACCGGCTTTTTGCCGCCAAGGAAACGTATCACCCGAAATACATCTAGCACCGTCTGCATAACTTCTGGTGTCAACTCAGCTTCAACAAGCATGTAGCCCGGAAACAACTGCTGGTCCTCTTCTTCTCCTGAGCTAAAAACTTGCTTCATTTTCGCAGATGGAAAATGAACACCACCAAATTTTTCTCTAAAAGGAGATTCTTGAATACGACGCTCAAGATCAGCTTTGATCTTAGCTTCGTAACCTGCATAAATTTGAACTACATACCAACGTTTCATAATTTAAAACCTTGAGAATTAATCTCTTATCGACCAAAAACAAAATACTGGAACCCTTTTAATGATCCCACATAGAATACATAATTGATAAGACCTAAAAATATCGAGAAAATTACCATAGTAATTAATACAACAATAACCGCCCCTATAAATTCTGTCCGAGTTGGCCAAACTACTTTTGACAACTCTTGCTTTACTTCTAATAAAAACGTACTCAGATTTTTCATATTTAAACCTTACAGACCGTACACAAACAATTTATGGCAGGCCAGGAGGGACTCGAACCCCCAACCATCAGATTTGGAGTCTGCTGCTCTACCATTAGAGCTACTGACCTATTTCAATGACAGATTTCCAAACGTGGTCACTTCACGTCACTACCTACTTTTTTTAAGTATGGAGCCCGCGACCGGATTTGAACCGGCGACCTCTCCCTTACCAAGGAAGTGCTCTACCAACTGAGCTACGTGGGCACGAAACCCTCAGTAGTGATCACGCTTGTTTATTTGCTTAGTGTAAAGTAAAACCTAGAAAAAAACAACTAGTTTTTACTTACAACTTAATACATGGAGCTGGCGACTGGAGTTGAACCTGCAACCTACTGATTACAAATCAGTTGCTCTACCATTGAGCTACGCCAGCATCTATGTAATTTTTATTTCAATTTTAAACCCTTGCGGGTTTTTTGGAGCGGGAAACGGGATTCGAACCCGCAACCTACAGCTTGGAAGGCTGTCGCTCTGGCCAGTTGAGCTATTCCCGCAGCGATGCTTAAACCAGAGCTTTGGACTCATACATGTAAATCTGGTGGCGAGAGAAGGATTCGAACCTTCGAAGGCAGAGCCAACGGATTTACAGTCCGTCCCCTTTGGCCACTCGGGAATCTCGCCCAATCAGCTATTCATTTATGCATGTCATTTCGTGCGGTTATTCCATGCCTTTATTAAAGCATACACCTTAAAAACAGTCATAGGGAATAACAGAAATTCACAAATGGTTCAAAGACAACTATTTAATTGTACCAATCTCAACAAACTTTGCAATAGTTCTTTTTATGTTTTACAACATCCTGAGCCTAAAGTTTGTTTTAAAATGTCATGAACCTCCTGCACACAAGAACTACAACCTGTTCCTACGCCTAATTTTTCCGATAAAGCATCAAAATCGCGCGATCCTTGTTCAATAGCTTCTACGATCTCTGATCGCATGACTCCCATGCACGTACACACCAAATAATCAGACACATTATTCTGCTGGCAACCGTTATTTTTTTTACAACAACTCATACATCTTCCATCTATACTTTATAATCATATTGCAATAAACGCTTTGTTTCAGACACGACGCTTACCTGAATATTGCATACATGATGCGTTAAAAACGGCATCACAATCTCAGGCCACTCAATTATAGCTATACTATTTGGCGCATATAAATACTCAAAAAAGCCTGCTGCTTCAAATTGAGTAAACGACGTCAATCGATATAAATCAAAATGATAGACCGTCATATTATTAGGTCCATGATACATATTAACATATGTAAAAGTTGGACTCGAAACAGGCTCTTGCACCCCCAAAGTACGCACCAAAGCCTGGGTCAATGTTGTTTTTCCGGCCCCAAGGCCACCTGACAATGTTATAACCTGAACACCCACACAATCCTGCCATAAGCGTCTTGCTACAGCATCTATCGCATCAATTGAATATTCTACTTTATGCATAAAAACCTAATTTTATAGCCTTAAAATTACCTATATTTTTTGAACTTTTTTCATAACCAGCTTATCAGCCTTAGATGCTTTTTTACCATCCCTGACACGTAAATCAGAGCTATATTCTTGCTTTTTAAACCCCGATACTAAATTACGCGTACCAAGCTCCATAAGCACATCTAAGCTTTGATCAAGCGCACTAGGATCTTGCTGTTGCATTGTTTTATGCAACGTATGCGCCAAGCTGTCTTGGTCATACTGAGCATGTTGCAAAACATCGTTAAATATCTTGTTAAAATCAAGCGATGCCAAAGATACGATGCCCATTTGTTGCGCATAGTCGCGGACCTCTCGATCTGAGCTTACCAATAAAACATCTTTTTCTCTATGCTTCAAGAGCCATTTTTTTAAAAGATCATCTGCGGTTTGATACTGACCCGCATACATAACAGTTACCCGACCTTGCTGGTGAGCCGCCTCAAACAACACGGGCCCTGCATCAAAAACAATAATGACCTGATTAGAACGCAAACCGCTATATTGATCAAAAATATTGATCCAATCAAGCATGACGCGTTCTTCGATATGTTTACTGCCCGTCACCGTTTTCAAGAAATTATATCCATCGATCAAAATAATCATACCTCTCCCCCTTTACAAAAGCATATACGCCTACAAAGTTTGCCTTATTTCTCAATTTTAAGTATTATATATAGTATACAATTCATATACAACATTCACAAAAGTTATCCGTAAAATCTATTTTTTTAGGGCAATATATTCATGAAGTGGTTACCATGCATCTTAGCTCTGACGTCTACGTTTTATTTTCACGCATCATCACAATCAACATCTCTTGATTCTATTCAACCAAATAATTTATGGGATCAAATTGCTCTGCGACTTGCTGCAATAGATGGCCCTACACTTAATTTATCAAGCGCTTTAAACTTGTGCGCCGCCACCGCTTTATGCAGACACGGCTCGCAATCACCCATGGTTGACTCTGAAACATTACAAACACTTGATAGTTTGCACATGTTTGATCTCGTGCTCGATGCAACAGCTCGCAACAACCTCGTTTTAGGTAAGTTTTGCATAGCTCATAGCTTAGCTCAAATACAAACAGATCTTGACGTCATACAAAAACGACAAGACCTTCTTTTATTTTTTAAAAATAACCCAGAAGTGACTCAAGAACTTCAGACACTCTTAAAATCACTTCATCAGGCTGAAATGAGTTTTTTGTGGAATTTTTTTCCTGGAGCAAGATCAAATGAAGATACTGATGCCGATGGCCTTAATGCAGTTATCGATGCTGCATCAAAACTAAAAAAGAAGATTGATTCTAATCAATGGATCAGTGAACCATATCAACGCATGAACCAACTTGCAGTGATAACATCATGGCTCTATATCATGCGATATATATATAACTTTAATGCTATGCGTGATGGCGAGTATACTGGCTGGAAATTGTGGATTAATGCATGGCATGGTAACGCAACCAAAGAATGTACCGCATGTCACGCACAAATACCGCAACTTAACGGTAAACCTGTTGCAATGACATCATTATTAGATATTCCAGGAATACCGACATTTTTATCCTTAGCAACTCTGATTAATGTCTCATGGCAAGCCGTAAAATTTACCATGCACACCAAATCTGATTTTGACGATATTTATCGCAAACAAATTACATTAATGCACGTGCGTCATCTTTTTAATACCACAACCAAAATACATGCTCTTTTGCAACAACACCCAGAGCTGCATCCGCTTCTTGAAGCGCATTCAGAAATCGCACTTGGTTCATCGTATGCACATAAAAACAATACCGTTTGCTCTCCTAAAATGACACAGTTTTTACAACTTCTTCACAGCTCAACATTTAACGGTAATCCTTCGTACTACGTATCATTTCAAGGTAGAATCATTGAAACATTTACTCTCTTTGAAGAAATACGGTCACAAATAGTACCTATCTGGGAAGCTTTAGGTGACATTGATGCATATATTTCAACAGCTCAATTACTCAACTCTCAACAAACAGCTTACTGCCTTGCTACGTTAACAGATGATGCGATACCAACTATTCAAGCGCACAATTACTGGCATGCAGCACTGCCTATAGAAAAAGCTGTTACAAATTCTATCAACATTGGCGGAACAAACAGCTTGCGTAACATTGTCATCACCGGTGCAAACGCTGGCGGTAAAACAACTGCATTAACAGCTTTAATGATTGCTCAAATTATGTCTCAAACTTTAGGCATAGCTCCAGCTCAATCATACACCGCAACAATCTTTACACGCTTAAACACCTATCTTGATATCACAACCAATCTTGCTGCAAACGAATCACTGTTTATGGCTCAAGCAAATCGCGCAGAAAAACTATTCCAATCTATAACATCATGCTCAAGCAATCAAAAATCATTTACAATCCTTGATGAAATTTTTACCGGAACTCGCGCTGATTTTGCAGAAAATGCATCATTTGAATTCGCAAAAACAATAGGTGCTATACCAAATAGTATCTGTTTACTCGCAACACACTTTCCAAAATTAACAGAACTTGAAAAATTAGAGTTGTTTAGCAACTATCATGCGCAAGATGCTCGTATTAATGCTGATGATACATTAACGTATCCGTACAAAATTATACCGGGTATCTCAACGCAAAATATTGCAGCACATATTTTAAAACTAAAAAATATCTTTCCTAACTAAAAGGGTCTTTATTCATGTTACACATAGTACTACTCGTAAGCTTTGGCCTTTTAACACAAACGGCACAAAGCTCAACCAGCACAAGCGCATACGAATTTATCACTCCTGCATTAACAAAGCACATCAATTTAGAGTGTATCACAGAGGATCAACAAGCTCTGATTAATGCGACCAGTGCATTTAATAAACATGCCAAAGGTCATCTGTTGAATCAGAACCCAGAGATTCTTAATGCCCTTGAACAAACATCTTTCATGAGTGAAGTGCTACCAACCTATCTTCCAACTGCTACTAAAACTGGTCTGATCCAAGCATCGCTCATAGCAACTGAATTTTCTGATAACATAACCGAACTGAACCGCCGACAAAAAATAATGCGTGATCTTCTTGAAAATCCTACAATCATTATCGAGATCGAGGCACAACTTAAAAACATTCAAACATCTGAAAAAGATTTTTTTAACTTATTTCAAGAGTTAAGCGAAGATGCAAAAAAACAAGCAGAATTTTTCAAATTACGCACTGAGTGGTCTAAAAAATTTGATTTTTTAAACAATAAACACATGCTTGGTTTTAGTAAAAGAATAACCATGATAGCTCCCGCCGCCTTACTATTAGAAATCATGATACTTCCTGCTTACATAATCAAAAAGAACCTTGGTTTATCATGGAAACAAACAGCTACAATCTTTAAAGATTCTTGTTCGTATGACAATCTATGCAAAATCTCAAATACAATATCAGCTACAATATCAGCTCTTCCTAGCGATAAAAAAGCTTACATTGCATTTTATATGGCATATATGAGTGCTCTTGTTGGATATGCAGAATATCTACAATGCAAAACCATCAAAGAAGATTTTGATACTGCATACAGATTACAACAAAAGCTCATTAATATTGCTCAAATTATTAATAGTGCAAAAAACATCCATGCAATACTTGATAAAAACCCTACACTGCAAAAAGATTTTCTTGATAGCTACATGAAGCTCGATGAACTTTTTGATCCATCATCTAGAAACACTTCAAGCAACCTTAAAAAGTTTATTGCAGAAATTACCTCATCTTCATTTAAAGGTGATCCAACTTACTATTTCTCAAAACAAGGTACCATTCTTGCAACCAACATGTTACTTGAAAAAGTACAAGAAGAATTAGTACAATACATGCAACCAATTGGTTATATTGATGCGTATGTTGCTGCAGCAAAACTGTATCAACAATATCAAAATCATACAAACGTTCGTTTCTGTATGCCACAGTTTGTTAATCAAGCACAACCAATAGTTATGGCACAAGAATTCTGGCACCCACTTATCAATCCAAACAACGTCGTAACCAATTCATTATCATTTGATCATAACACCATGAAAAACATGGTTATTACAGGTCCTAATGCGGGTGGTAAAACAACATCGCTAACAGCACTGATCATCAACGTTATTTTTGCTCAAACATTTGGTATTGCTCCATCGACATCGCTCACACTTACACCATTTACAAAAATACATTGCTATCTTGATGTAACAACAAATCTACAGGCTGGATTATCTTTATTTGCTGCAGAAGTAGATCGCGCAAAACGACTCAAAGAGTCTATTAATTCATGCAAAGCTGGCCAAAAAACATTTACCATTATTGATGAAATGTTTACAGGAACAAACCCCGCAGTAGCATCTGATATCTGTTACAAATTTGCACAACAACTCGGCACAGTTCCTCACAATATCAGCATTATCACAACACACTTCCCGCAGATGACAGAGTTGGAAAAAAACAATACAGGATTTAGCAACTTTAAAGTTGCAGATGCAATTATTAACCCTGACAATTCAATTTCTTATCCATTCAAATTAGTGCCTGGGATTTCAACACAAAATATCGCACAGCATATGCTTGAAATAGAACATATTTTGTAAATCAATCTACGATTATAAATACCATAAGGACATCTGAAAAAGATGTCCTTATTTTTTTAAAAAATCTTGTCATAGCTCGCAAATCCACGTATGTTAGTAACACAATAATGTTTTTTTAAAAGATAAAACGTATGTCAGAATTGATACATTTAAAACAACGAATCAAGGCAATTGGTGCCATAAAAAAAATAACGCAAACTATGCGTTTAATTTCTATGTCGTCTCACTCTAAGCTTAAAAAACAAGCTGATGCTATGCATCGTTTTCAAAACGAAATCAAGCCATTGCTCTGCTCACTGACAACTGACATACAAAAAGCACGACTTGATCATGCTCCAAAGCATAAAACATTATTTATCATCTTTGCTTCCGAAAAAGGTTTATGTGGTACCTTTAACAGCACTATGTACGCATACTTTCACAAACATTTAACACCACAAACACTCGAAAATAGTCATGTCATAACCGTTGGTAAAAAAGCAACAATGTATCTTTTACAACAAGGCATCACACCGTTGTTTGAATTTGATAAAGTATTGCCAAATCAACTTGAAAAAATCGCCCAAGAGCTGTACGAAAAAGTCATCCATATTCATAAACACTATGAAAGCGTCGTTTGCTTGTACAGCAATCCAAAAACTTTTTTTGTACAAGAACCGCACATGACCACCATTATTCCTATCACACAAGACCCTTGTGATATTCGTTCAGAAACAAGCTTACAAGATTATCAATGGGTACAAGACCGCACCCAGGTAACACGCGCAATGTTTCGCATGCTTTTAAAAACCAATATTTTATTTATTTTGAATCACTCTATGCTTTCAGAACAATCAGCACGCTTTATTTCTATGGACAATGCAACACGTAGCGCTGAAACGCTGCTCAAAGAAATGAAACTTATGTTTAACAAATTACGCCAAGCAAAAATCACACGCGAACTGATCGAACTCATATCAAGCTTTTAAAACTATTTACATTTATACAGTATTTTTAATAGTATAACTCCAGAAAAAAGGAGTTTTTATGTTGCACATATTACTATTGACCATAACATGCCTATATTTCCCTCAAACGTATGCTGCAAACGCCGCAGGTTATGATCCATCTCTTGAAAATGTCTTACAAGAATCTCTTGCTCATTTTCCAAGGTCAGAACCTTCTAGGATCTTTCATCCTGAGCAATCTAATACCGATCAATCACCAACAAGCGACTCTCAAGATTTTATCAGAAAAGTTCAATCAAACTCTATGTCAGAAACCTCTGGATCATCCTCAAGTATTCAAGCATCTGCCACAAGAAAAACACCACGTGTACGAAAAGTCCACTTTGTCGATCCAACAAAACCAAAAAATACTTCTCAAAATTTCCCTAAAGGACTGTTATCTTCTACCAATCCTACACCTACCATGCCTTTTACATCTCCTGTTGCCCCAACACCTTATGGCACAGATAGCTCAACACCATCTCGCTTATCTTCAACACCTTCACGTTTATCTTCGACACCAAAAGAACCAATTGATTTTCAAAAATTATGTGAAGATATCGCTGCACATGATCCCTTATTTGAACACTGGGCTCATTTACAAGTGATATCACGCAATAAAAATCCTTTAAGAACTGATAATATTTATGAAACTATGTTTAATTTGTATGGCAGATATTCTTTTAGTGATTACATAAAAGATATAGACAAACTATACAACGAAACTATAGCAGATATTGATTTTCTTATTAACATTCTCAATACACCAACGACCTATAAAAGAATTAGCTCTAAAGATGCAGCAATCGCACGTAAGGGTCTTATCAACTTACCTCAATCTGGTCTTAGTGAAGAAGATCAAATAAATTATTTACTGTTCCTTCTCAATGATTTTAAAACAAAATATCCTATTGCAAACATTATATATAATACTCAATTAAAAGGAATTTCTAGATCTAACTTAGAATATGTAATTAATGGTATTTTAGCTTGCGAAGATGAAGATGATATTGACATCACCATACAATATCTACGCAATGATATACGTACTCAAAAAGCAAAGATTATTGCAGCCCATTCAAAATTTAAACAATCACTTCCTGTGTATTTTTCAACTTCTACCAAACGCTCAAAAAAAGATTCGAAACAGCGCAAAGCGCTCCCTGAGAGCAAACGTATACAATTTCCAGATATTTCTGAACGTGAACGATATGAACGCATCCAACAACGAGCAAAACAACAAAATTTACTTAAAGAATTATCATTGTAATAAAATAGAAGCGCCCAAAGAACGTAACTTAACATCCAAGGTTTCGTATCCACGTTTCCAATGATGTACGCCATGTGCTACACGAGTTGTACCTTGCGCTGCTAAACCAAGCAATGCTAGTGCACAAGCAGCACGTATGTCGGTTGCTTTTACTTCTGTTCCTATCAACTGTGATGAACCAGTCAACTGTGCATAATGACCAGATGCAGAAATAGTAGCACCCATTTTGTTCATTTCTGGAACATGTAAAAACCTATTTTCAAAAACTGTTTCAACGATGTTACAGCTCCCTGCTGCCACCACTTGAGCTGCCATCATAGGAGATTGTAAATCGGTAGGAAACCCAGGGAAAGGCCCTGTTTTAAAAGAGACTGCTTGAGGATTTTGCGTTGCTTGCAAACGAATACCCAAACCATCAGCACCAATGGTAATAGTATGTCCCATTTCTTCAAGTTTCATGAGGACTAATTCCATTTCTAACGCGTTAGCATTCGGAATATAAATGTCACCTTTGGTAATTGATGCAGCAATCAACAATGATCCAGCTTCTAAACGATCACAAATAATAGTGTGATCAACAGGCTTAAGATTTTTTACACCTTTAATTTTAATGCCTGCAGGGGGACAAATCTCAATATCTGCACCCATTTTTTGCAAGACAACAATTAAATCTAATACTTCAGGTTCAAGTGCTGCATTGATGATATACGACTCACCTTCAACCAAAGTTAACGCCATCAATAAATTTTCAGTTGCTCCCACACTTGGATAATCAAGCACTAAACGCTGCGGTTTCATAGTCGTACATGAACCATATAAAAAATTCGCATCTTGATGTACATCTGCGCCTAATTTTTTGAAATTTTTAATATGATAATCCAGTGGCCGTGCACCAATCGCATCACCACCTGGCATTGCAACCTGTACTTTTGAAAATTGTGCAAGAATTGGCCCAAAAATTAATAATGACGCGCGAAACTTACGCACAGCATCTTGATTAATATGAGCAATATCAATATGAGTTGTATCAATTTCTAAAATGTTTTTTTGTGCATCAAATACGGTCTGTACACCAACAGATTCTAAAATGGCAATCATATCATACACATCTGACAACGCAGGCACATTGCGCAATACAGATTTGCCACGAGTGAGCAACAATGATGCCATAATAACAAGCACAGCATTCTTTGCACCCGATAACGATACTTCTCCAACAAGTGGTCCTGATTGCTCAACAACAATATAACCTGCTGACATAAAAAAACCTTCTAAGAAAAACATTTTGAATACTTTTAGTATAATAAGTGAACGCAAAAAGATCACCATCTTTTTTTAAACCTTGTCAAAATAATGGATCTCTTTATGCTGTAAAAAAATTTATAACACAAGAAGGAAAAGATATGTTTACATTTGTCAAAAAAAGCTTTTTGTACTTATTTTTAATGCCTTCATACATGGTTGCGCTCGTGCCACAAGTAAGTGAACCAATTCATCGCATGCAACCTTTAGCAATTCAACACAAACCATTTGAACGTGGATCACTGAGCGTTATTTGTGGTTCTATGTGCTCTGGTAAATCAGAAGAATTAATTCGTACTGCAGGACGTTTTATACTTTCAGGATTTCACGTACTTGTTTTCAAACCAACAATCGATACGCGTACTATTTTACAATTAGAACTTGATCCGTTAACCTACATTTCTTCACGCAGTGGCAGCTGGGTAGAATGTATCGCTGTACAAAACTGTACAGATATGAAAAAATATACTGAGCAAACAGATGCTCAAGTTATTGCTATTGATGAAGTTATGTTTTTCACCCATGAAGCCGATGAGCTCATTCAACTAATCAACACGCTTGTAGCACAAGGTAAAAAAGTTATGGTTGCAGGACTTGATCTTAACTTCAGAGGCGAACCTTTTGGACCTATGCCACAACTACTTGCTTTAGCTGATAATGTTATGAAATTAACCGCAATTTGTTCTGTTTGTGGTACTGATACATACTGCATCACACAACGACTCGTTGATGGTCAACCTGCCCACCGCAATGATCCATTAATCGTCGTAGAATCAAGCCAAAAATCAATTACCTATGAACCACGTTGTCGAAAATGTCACACGTTACGAGAAAATTAAAGACCTATGAGTAAAACAACTAGCTATTTTGAATGCGTCCAATGTTCTTATCAAACTGTAAAATGGATAGGATGTTGCCCAGAATGTAAATCTTGGAACAGTTTAGACCAAGTATCAACCGTTAAAGGCAGCAAGCATACTGCAGCTACAAACAGCAAACTCACAGTTCATCAACTTGACGACATTACACTCGACGAGCAAGCACGTATCACCAGTGATTGTTTAGAGTGGGATCGTGTCATGGGTGGCGGTATTGTATCTGGATCATTTTTACTTGTAGCTGGTGATCCTGGAATAGGAAAATCAACACTCTTACTGCAAATTACTACACAGATAAGCGCACAACATCCTATTATTTATTTTTCATCTGAAGAATCTTTAACACAAGTCAAATTACGCTTCCAACGTATCGCACAAAAAGCTCCAAGTAATTTATTTTTTTCAGATCACACCTCGCTGCTTGGCATCATAGAAATTTGTAAGCAAAAAAAACCTGCTTTAATTGTGATTGATTCTATTCAAAACATTGTCAACGATAGCACCAATGCACTACCTGGTACTATTTCGCAACTTAAAGAATCTGCTTTTTTGCTCATGCGACTTGCCAAAGAACATAACATTGCCGTCATTGCAACAGGTCATATAACCAAAGAAGGGACCATTGCTGGTCCTAAACTACTGGAACATATGGTAGATGGCGTTTTTTATTTACAAAAAGAAGATCAATGGCAAACACGCACGCTACGCGCTATAAAAAATCGATTTGGATCAATTAATGAAATCGGTTTTTTCCATATGAAAGGCAACGGACTACAAGAAGTACACAACATCAACCAACACCTCGTAGAACAAACCAAACATGCACCAGGATCTATGCTTGTTAGTTCTCTTGAGGGTACTCGACCTATTTTCTTAGAGCTTCAAGCTTTAACAGTTCCTGTTAAGTATGGTATTCCGCAACGTATCATAACTGGTATTGATCACAAACATGTCAGCCTGATTGCTGCAATTTTAGAAAAATATCTCCATATCCCGCTGTGCAAGCATGATATTTTTTTCAAAATCAGCGGTGGTATGAAAACCAAAGATCATACATCTGATCTTGCAATAGCCTTGGCGTTACTCTCAAGTTATTTTCAACAAGCTTTACCACAAAAAACAATTGCGCTTGCAGAACTGAGCCTAACAGGACAAATCAAACCGGTATACAACATTGATATTCATGCAAAAGAAGCGGCTACGTTTGGATTTAATCATCTGATTATTGCACAAGACCAAGTACTACAACAAAATAATTTGGAAGTTAAACGAATAAAATCTGTACACGAATTATTACTATTCTTTCCTCCTGATGAGCAAGCAAGAGATTGACAAAGCCTTACTTTGTTTTATAATGATATCATCAACCTTCCCATTACCAGCTAAGGGAGTTTATACCATGGTAATTGTTCATTAACGAAAGTATTTACTTTCATTTATTCATGTCATGCAGATTTCTGCATCGTTAAAAAAACCAACTTTTCATGTGGTTTATCCACTATTTATTTCTTAATTGTTGATTTTGTTTCACGTGCTCAAGTACGTTTGAGCGAAATCACAAGGAGTACTTTTTATGAATACAAAAGCATTACTGCGCATTAACAATGTAAAAAAAACTTACTTTGGAAATCCTACTATCGAAGCTTTAAAAGGGGTTTCTTTAGATATTATGCAAGGTGAAGTATTGAGTTTATTGGGTGTTAATGGCGCTGGTAAAACAACGCTATCATCTATTATTGCAACGCTACATCCTGCAACATCTGGTGAAATATTATATGAAGATAAATCAATCTATCATGATGTCATCGGCTTTCGTCGTATTATTGGATTTTGTCCACAAAAACCAAATATCGACACGATGCTTACAATCAAAGAAAACTTGCTTTTTGCGGGACGTTATTTCAACATGGCGCCAAATGTCATTGAAGAAAAAATAGATTATTTACTCGAAAAATTCCAACTCGAAAAATATGCTCACGCAAAAGGTTCCATTCTATCCGGTGGCTATAAACAACGCTTTATGCTTGCACGAACATTAATGCATAGCCCTAAGCTTGTTATTTTAGATGAGCCAACCGTTGCGCTTGATCCTCACATTCGTCGTAACTTGTGGGAAATTATTAAACTTCTAAAACAAGAAGGCATAACCGTTCTTTTAACAACTCACTATTTAGATGAAGCTGAAACTTTGTCTGATCGTGTTTGTATTTTAGATCAGGGTGTTATTAAGTTAATTGACTCTCCTGAAAACTTAAAGAAAAATTATAGCCAAAATAATTTAGAAGATGTCTTTATAAAATTAATGCACGAAAACCAAGAGGATAAGGAAAATGAGTTATAATGTATTGCAGTCCTTCATGACCTTACTCATTCGTGATGCACGCACATTTCAACAACATATTTTAACCCGTATGATTGATGCATGTGTATGGTCTGGTACATCGTTGTATGTATCACAATACTTACTACCTCTTTTTGGTACAAGCGCAAAATTTGCATCATTTTTAGTGCTTGGCAACTTAGCTTTGTGGGGCATGTTTGAAGTCGGCACCAACATGTCTATTTTGCTTGGTGATTTGCATGGCGCAAATTCGATGAGTTATTATCTGACACTTCCTATTCCAACCAGTTTAATATTTATTAGAATAGCGCTCATGGATGCTTTCAAGTCATTTATACCTACACTGCCTATGCTGCTTGTAGCAAAATTAGTATTACAGGAAAACCTTGATTTAACGTCAATTCACTATCCAAAAATGATTTTAAGTTGGATCATGGCACATTTGTTTTTTGGTTTTTTTGGATTATTTATCTCAAGCTTAACTCATAACTTTGAATATGTTACAACCATTCGCCAAAGGGTACTTTTTCCTTTGTGGTTTTTAGGATGTTACTATTTTTCATGGGATATGCTTTTGCAAGTTAACCCAACTTTGGCCTATTTAAATTTGTTTAATCCAACCATGTACATTATGGAAAGTACACGAGGTTGTACGAATACAAGCCTGAAAACTATTCCTTTTGAATACTGCATGCTTGCCATCATAGGATTCACATGCTTTTTTGGTTATCTGGGAATTCGACAATTTAAAAAACGACTCGATTGTTTATAATCTTTCAGGATTTTTATGAAATATATTTATGACACCAATACGTATAAAACATTTTTATACATGTTACTGCGTAGTATCAAAGTAACATCGCCCACAATTACAACACGTATCATTAATCAAACTATTTGGACAACGTTAAACGTTCTTGTGTTTGGTCACCTTATGTCTCAAACAAACATCGGACCATTTATTGCCGTAACTATGGCAACATCTGTTTCTTTTTTTATAGCAATCCATTGCATGTATGGA
Source organism: Candidatus Babeliales bacterium (assembly GCA_018061805.1). Taxonomy (GTDB): domain Bacteria; phylum Babelota; class Babeliae; order Babelales; family Chromulinivoraceae; genus JACPFN01. Next base: position 64,149 of record JAGOTL010000002.1, on the reverse strand, counting down.
CTTCTGTTTGATGTCACCAGCGAAGGTAGCTCACTACGCTACGAACTTACGCTACCTACTCCACAATGGACTGTATTTTTTAAATATGCTCTTGAATATGCACAATTATCGTTCATAGTATCAAGCATTGTTCTACCGCTTGGCTATTTTTTAACAAAAATGATCATACCTTTAAGCATTCTTGCTTTGTGCAAATATTATCTTTTGTTACTCGTAGTATCTTTATTTAGTGGTGCATTTTCACTGTTCACAGTCAGCATTACGCATGATGTTGCTATGGACCTTGATAATCTATGGGTCCGCGTTTTATTTCCTATGTGGTTTTTAGGATGTTTTCAATTTTCTTGGCAAGACCTGTACAACATTTCCCCAATTCTAGCCTATTTGGATCTTTTAAATCCTTTAACCTATGCACTTGAAGGTGGTAGATCAGCCATCATGTTTACGCAAAGTTCGCTTAATTATTGGTTGTGCCTAGGCATGTTATGCCTTTTTACCATATTGTTTTTGTATCTTGGCATACAAAAACTTAAAAAAAGACTTGATTGCTTATAACAAAAAAAGCCTCGGTAAAATTCCGAGGCTTTTTTAAATTTACTGATTATTCTCTCTTGAATGCAACACTGCAAGCAATAGACGTGACACTAAGCCTACGGATGATTGTGAAACATCAAAACATAGTCCATAATCACCAGTATCGACATTTCGTCGAGCATCTGACTTATAAACTCCAAGATATTGTTTCGTCGCATCAGTACTATTAACCGACCCAAACATTGAACACGAAAAAGCTACTAAAGTAGCAAATATAAATATTTTCATATGCATAAAGAATCCCCTTTAAAAATTATCCCTATATCCCTATTTTATCAGATCTCAACCCGCCAAACAAATGTATCTATTACTATTTGTAATATTTGAACTATAAAAATATTGCTTTTATATAAATATACTTTTTATGATTATAAAAAAGGAGAGTAGTATGATGCGCCATTATTGGGTTTGCCAGGCAGCCCAAGAACATGTCAACATTGTACGAGATAAAGGTTATACACAGGTTAATATGGGACCACGCGGTCCTTTAGAAACTATGAACACAGGTGACTGGATACTCTATTATTCACCCACCATCTACTACGGACAAGATCTACCATCATGCGAACAGTTCAGCGGAATTTCATGCGTCAACGATTCAAGGGTCTACCCCCAAGGCGGACAATTTCCCGATCGTTGGCGACGCAATGTTGATTTTTTTCACTGTAATCCACATCATCCAGCAATCTTTGTCGGCAAAGTCAGCTTTTTACCCGACCATGAAACGTGGCAAGATGTTTTAACGCAAAGTTTTTTTGAAATACCTCGTAACGATTTTTTAGTTATTGCTCAAACTATTTTAGTAGAAACACCTGAAAAAATACCGCTCTTGTAACGATCAAAACATCCATATCCGGAATATTACGATATAACCTAAGCCCGCAACAACCCCGTTGGTTATAAGCAAAGCTGTGTACCATGCGCGACAAGCAACTTCCACAATGTTTTTACATACAAAATAACGCATCGTCATCATAAAAATAATGGCAAACCATACGTATAAAAATAGAGACATACTGCGCATATCAAAAGGTTCTTGCATCAAGCGCCAAACACCAGCGATTCCTACGGTCAAAATAGGAGCTCCTACAAAGCTTAAGATGATACTTACTACATGCATATACCAGACAGATTTAACCACTGACGATTTTTTCATACAGGTCATGAGCATGACCATAATGACATGAGCAACAAAGCCAATCAAGCCAAACCACGCTAAAATCGCATACAGCGCTGACGAGGTAAAAACATTAAGCACTTTTGACACAATCATATCAAACATAGGTATCTCCTTTGTATTGTCTTATCTTAATAGGCAATAGACCATAAAAACAAAATACTAAGCAAGGAAACTGCTATCATAATCCATCCGTATCCTTCTACAATATGATTATCATGTACGCCCTCAAACAATGGTTCGATAAAAAAGCATGACCACAAGGTACTGAGTATGATCAAGCCCCATCCTACGATCATAAAAAGCTGGTGATGATCTGCTTGTTGGACCATGCTTAAATGACAAATGATCTGGTGCGGTACAATAAAACATTCAGATAAACACAAAAGCTGTAAAATGCCTTCATACATACCCGCAATTGCTACCGCACATAAAAAGCCAAACCACAGACTTTGACACAGTAACAATGCTATTTTATGACGAATGCGTATCATCATGTCTTGATGAGCCCACAAAAAATATCCATACGTGATAGCCATAGCAACGCAAAACCACAAAAATGAAATATTAAAAATATAAAAAGGGTCGCATACAATAACTTTTAAAACCTCTAAGAAACCCCAAAAAAACCTATATAAACAAAGCCCTATCATACTTTATTCCTTTGACGACATGTGTAAATAACGTATACTAAAAGAGTACCTACCTATATACCATTTTTTACTAAAGGCTTACATGTTTTTTATTTATTTTATAGCCATGATCCTATCGACAACGATCTATTGCCACAAAGACTCTAATAACCATAGAAATCAGCAAAATATCGTTTTCAACGAAACCAACCAAGATACTCTTATTAAAAAATTCATAGGGCAGTTAGACCAAATTTTTGTATACCTTGCTGAAGAATTTGAAAATATCACACCAGAAGAATTTGATGCAGAATTTGAAAAAGCATTTGATCTCTGTCTTACTTTTGTAAACCATGATCAACCTATCAAAGTTGTAAACACCTTATTACTCTTGCTAGGATACACCCAAGCTCTTTACACACATGGACAATCTGGGAAAGCTCTTGCTACCAAAACAGATGCTCAAAAAGAAGCCTTAGCTCAAGCGATTTTACAGGCATGGGATAAAATTCTGGCACAAAAATTAGCCCCTTTAAAAAATCTTGTTCTTGAAACACTAACACCTCAAACTTTGATAGAAAAGACTGATACTGATAATGACTAAATTAAGTAAATTTTTAGCCCAATCTGGTTTTTGTTCACGTCGAGCAGCAACAGAACTTATAAAAGATAGAAAAGTAAAAGTAAACGGCGTTCTTGTCACAGAGCCGTACCATGAAGTAGTTGACACTGATTTTGTTAAAGTCGGTAACAAACGCATTTTACCTGAACAAAAATTATACTTTTTGTTTAACAAGCCTCAAGATGTGATTTGCACATTGTCCGACACTCAAGGACGCGATACGATAGCTCATCATTTTGCGCACATCAAACAACGTTTATATCCTATTGGCAGACTTGATCGTAACACAACCGGACTTATCATTATGACCAATGATGGTGATTTGGCACAACGTTTGTCTCATCCAAAATTTAACATTCCTAAAACATATCACGTTACAACTCATCGTCCCGTAACAGCAGAAGATTTACAAAGACTTAGAGAAGGTGTCATGTTGGATGATGGTTTTATGAAAGTAGATGAAGCGATACTTGCTTCAAAACATTCTCCAAAAACTGTTATCGTCACGATTCATAGTGGCAGAAACCATATCATCAAAAGACTATTTGGGGCTTTAAGATTTTTTGTTAAAAAATTAGACCGCAGTTCTTTTGCAGGACTATCAAAAAAGAGTATAAAAGTGGGTGGATACCGAGCATTGACAGAAAAAGAAATTGAAAAACTTAAATCAATATAAGTTTTTTTGTACATACATTAGGGACTTTTTACATTTATTAGGGACTTTTTCATATGAACAGACTATATCTTGTTTTTTTAATTACACTTAATGTTGCGACAACATCTTTTGCAGGGACATCAACGCGCAAAATAATAAATGCTATAGAAAACACTCAAGCATTTATTACACATTGCAACACGTTAGATGCAGTCACTGTAAATACTCCAAGGCATTTGTTCTCTGTATCAGATGAGTCTACAGATAGCCCTACTATATTAACAGTATATCCCTTAGAATATCTTTTATCCCTTAAAGGGGCTAATTGTCTCATGGTATCACAAGATCATTATGAGCAAATGGTTACCCACTTACTCGAACTTGGTGCTAATCCAACTTTATCACATATCAAACAACGTAACCCTCTACTCTTAAGCGCAACACAAAAAAATTTTAAAATTTTTAAAAAATTATTAGACCATACAAGAGCACAAGATTCTATACGGCCAAATATTTTATTAGAAATGTTTCGCCTTATGGCAAACCCTAAAAAAACACCTGATACGTTAGCTATTGTCCAAGAATTGGTTAATCGCGGAATTGACGTACAAGCACAAGATAAAGACCAAAAAACAGTAATATTCCCTGACTATTTATCAATGGATGTTGATGTATATTTCTATTTAGTGAGCAAGTCACACGAGCAAGATGTTAGATATGTAATGAATATATTTAATGAACAAATAGAACATGACACTTGCAACAATAGACGTAATATAAAATATTTTAAAATACTCTATTTGCATCGCGTACTCAGCGAAAATCAACTCTATCAAAATCAATACAAAGATTCTGAAACGGGTAAAACATTTTTAAATCTAATCTTACAAAGCATCGACGGTCACACTGAAACATTAAGAACTTTTATCAAAGAAAAAGATCCAAAACTTGTTGACGATTTCAATGCTTTTTTCCGATCATTATCATATCAATCACATCCAGATCTCAATATTCCAAAATTTCTCATCAATGAAATTGACGACATACTACCCCAACCCAACCAAGCGACACAAGCTTCGATGCATCATGAGTCTAAACCTGAGAGCATATTATAAATCTATATCTTAGTAGCTCTACGCGATATCTATTAAACTCACATATTTTATAACATAGTGCGCAGCTTTCTTATTAAAATCAAAACTACGCACTATCTTGTTATAGAAAATTCTAATATTAGGGACTTTTTCATATGAACAGACTATATCTTGTTTTTTTTATGGCGCTTACTACTCTTACAACGCCACTAACAGGTGCTGCTGATTATCTTCAGCATAAAACGTTCAATACATCTTCTAAAGAAATTTTAGAAATGTTAAAATCAGTAACTGCTAAAACCATCAATACTCCAATGACAAATGCTGAAAATATACATCCTTCATTGTCTCATCCATATCCTTTAGAATGTTTACTATTTTCACATAGCCACAACCTCATCGATCTTACTATTCAAGAATATCATAGTTTAATAGATCATTTGTTGAATCTAGGCGCTAACCCAACGATAAACAATGATATTCTACTTATAACAGCATCAAGACAAGATGATATTGATCTTGTAAAAAAATTATTAGCAAAACGAGATCCAACAAATTCGCCTTCTTTAACAAATATTTTATTTTCTGTTCTAAAGCACGATTCAGATTTCTTTATACCTACCGTAAAAACTGTAGGTATTATTGAATTATTGCTCCAACATGGTGCTGACATTAATGCTCAAGACTTAGAAGGTGAAACTATATTATTTTCAAAATATCATCACAATCCCGACACACTACATTTTTTAATAAATCATCCAACCACAAACACAACAATACAAAACAAAAAAGCCAAAACATTTGATCACTCATATTTTATACCAAATGATAACACCACGCATCAGATGTCTCAGTTACGAAAAGTAATTACCTTACAAAAAATCGTTACCCAAGAACATAAAAACAGTTTGTTTGGACAAGTATTTATTAAGGCTTGCTTAAACTGCTTTCAAGGTGAATATCAAACCCTTAAAAAAGCAATGTGTCATCCTAGCTTCAAGAAAAAAATCAGTGATTTACTTGTAAGCCACCACGGTCAAATAACTGATACAACTATACCTTTGGGTGTTGATAGTTATCAAATTACAGAGCGCGATGTTGCCTTAGACATAACAGATAATATACGGACATTGCTTATACCAAGCATCAAAGAAATTTTACCCGCATCTGAACATGCAAGTTTTGATGCAGGCATCAAGCCATTAATGCCGCTGACAAAATATAACGTCGTAGAAACTTTATGTTGGTACATCTCTCAAATCAAATCAGAACACGTTAACATACCTATTACTATAAAAGAACTAGGGGATTTTTCACTAAGTCGACCTGTTCCTCAAGCTCCTTTACAATTCTTAATGATGTTAAAACAACAAAAATCATTTGATTTACCAAACGATACGTATGAACATTTCATAAGAAAACTTTTAGATTTAGGGGCAAATCCAACATTACCTAAAAATCAATCGCCCATACTTCTTGCTGCACAAGAAGGAGATTTAGCTTTATTCAATATGATGCTATCTTACAAACCAACGAATGAACCTGTGCAACCTGATATCTTGTTTCATCTATTTCAATCACGCAGTACATTAAGTTCTAATGTATTCGATCCTATAGTAAATAAAACTAAACTTACGGATGATACAACGCGAATTGTTAATAAACTTTTAAAAAACGGACTGGTTAATGTTTCTATAAAAGATCCTAAAGGGTTAACTGTTTTATCTTCAGATTATCAACATCAACAACTTGACGTTTTGCAACTTTTAATACAATACTCTGACATTAATGATATTACGAAAGCTGCAAACACATACCGCAAATTCCAAGATTTTCAAACTAATTCTTTTTCTAAAATGCTACATAGATATTCTATAACACCACAACAACATCGACAGTTATTGCCTAAAGCTAAATAGTCATGTTCTATAAAATTTTTTACATGCATTAGGAGCACTATGACCAAACTATACATGCTTTGCCTCATGGCACTTAAGGTTGCGACAGCATCTTTCTCTGCAATACTGACAACAGTAGTAGGACAGGACCAGAACAAATCTATCTTACAACAATTACAAAAAGTAAACGCAAATACCGTCAACACCTCATCTATGGATGGATCTGTACTGAGCGCTGAAAATATGTATCCTTTGCAATATTTAATGCAAGCATTTTACCAAAAAAAACTACTCATAACCGATGATCAATATAAAACATGGGTCACACGTTTACTCACACTAGGTGCCAATCCAACAGTATGTAACTATGAGCTCATTAAAAATGCTGCAAAAATAGGCGATATAGTTACTTTAAAACAGTTATTACAGCATAATAAAACAAAAATTTCTCTACCCAGCGACATACTACTTGCTATATTCGACGATTCCAACAATCCTCCTATGCTCACGCCAGAAACAATAGAAATTATCGAATTGTTGATAGAACATGGAGCAGATGTTAACGCATTAGATGAAGAAGGTGAAACAGTATTATTTGCTAAATATTGTCACAGTCCTGAAACATTATTTTTTTTAATAAATCATCCAACTACAAATATAACCATCCAAAACCACAAAACACAAACCTACGATACATCATATGACGCTGTATACCACAACGTTAACTTGACAACACAAGATCGTACAGATCTATTGCGCAAAGTGATTACTTTACAAAAAAGCCTTACACCTTATTATACCAAAGAATATAAAGATACTTTATTTGGGCAAGTGTTTATTAAGGCTTGCTTAGATTGCTTTCAAGGTAACCATGAAACACTAAAAAAAATAATGTGTTCTTCTCGTTTACATCACAAAATAAAATTAATGCTTGTAACAAATAGCTTACAACATACTGATGTAGCTACACCGTTAGACGTTAGCGGTCATCCAAGTACACAACGCAATGTTAATTTAGAAAAAACAGATGGAATTACAACACTGCTCATACCTAACATCAACAAACATTTACCAGTAGCAGAACATGAACAATTTGATGATGCCATCAAACCGTTCATGCCTAAGACAAAATCTAACGTACTAGAAACTTTATTATATTATATCGAGCAACTCAATTCGGGCGACGTCAACAAACCAATCACCATAAAAGCACAAAAACAATCATCTCAGCCTCAAACACCTTTACAATGCTTAATGCTTTTGAAACAAAATAAAAAATTTGATTTACCCGACGACGAATATCAAAACTTGATTTTGAAACTTTTAAAATTAGGTGCAAATCCTACATTGCCGACAAACCAATCGCCTATACTTCTTGCAGCACAACAAGGGGATTTTAATTTTTTTAACATGATATTAACATACAAACCAACAAATGATCCTGTGCAACCTAATATTTTATTTGAAATGTTTCGATCACAAAGTAAAGTATTGGATTTAACAAATGACACACAACTCACTGATGACACTCAACGTATTGTCAACAAACTTTTAATCAGCGGAATAGTTAATGTTTCTACCAAAGATTCTAAAGGTTTCACGGTATTATCGCCTGATTATCAACACCAAAGAGCTGACGTTTTTAATGTTTTAATAAACTATTCTAAAATGGCTGATATCGACCAAGCTAATAGAGCGTATTACTCCCAATGCCATGGTAATGGTTTTTTTAGAATGTTACATAACTGCGCCATGGCCCCAAGCCTACACCAACAAAAATTCCCTAGAACTTATTAAATATCAGGTGGCTTTCAGCCACTATTAATGAACAGTGCTACAAATATATTTTTAGCACTGTTCATTAATTTTTACGATATATTCTAATCACATTTTATGTACAATTACTGCTACTACAGAACATCCATCCACCTATTACCTCACCTGCATTTCCAATTTTAAATAATAAAGTTTTCTGATGCATAGAGTGGTGCATGCATGCAAATAATATATTGACTTCACTCTGTTGTTTGCTTTATATGCATGTATGATCATCGATCTTTTATATAAAAAGGTGTCACATGAAACAATGTTTGATGTTGATTATATGTACTCTCTTGGTCAACATACATCTGCACACAAGTTTTAAATCGACGCAAAAACCATTTTCTATATCACGAAAAACAACCGAAATTTTACGGCAAAAAGTGCAACAACATACTCGACAACAACAAGCATCATCGTGCGCTCAAGAGTTACAACAAAAATACAATGACCTTATATTACACGATAAAGATTATCATAAATTATACCTAGTCCTACAGCAACAACTACCGCGCTTAAAATACTATCTTGCAACTCAAGCTCAGTATACTGCAGAGTTCCTACTGGAAGACACGCGTGAACTTATACGCTGCGCCAGACAATGTATTGTTTTGTTACAAGCTAAGCGAACTAAAACCATGCACGATATATGCATATTAGAAAAGCAACTCAACACTTTAATGCCATAAAGCGCTCTGCCAATTAAAAGCTGTAATATTGCGTAAAGTAGAATAAATTACTTGGTTTTTTCATGCGCTGAAACATCAAATTCAATTTGATCGCGCAAGAAAAACAAGCCATACAAATTACACATCAAAAGTAAGCTACCTACTATCGACATAATCGATAGACACTGTGTCTGTGTACAGGTAAAAGAAAACAACAATAAACTTGCTGTTGCCAAAAAGCTATACATCGGTGCTCCATATTGTACCGACAATGTTGATGCCGCACGACGACCAGCTGCATAAAACGCAATAAGCGTCGTATAACCAAGTAAGAAAATAAACAAAGGCCAAATATAATAAACAGCGGGGAAATATTGCGCGAGTGCAGTGGCTACCATAAAGTTTTCATGAATATCTTGATTCCAAATCCCTGTTACCAAAACAAGCATTAAACTCATGGTGCACACTAAAAATGAATCTAAGAAAATATCAATAATACCAAGTGATGCTTGACGAGCTGGGATAGATTCTTTTGTTTCAGCATGCATTGTTGACGCATACCCAATCCCAATATCACCCGTATAACAAGCACGACGAACACCATGTGACACTGAAAGCATCATGGTGCTTCCTGCAAATGCCCCTACAGCTGCCGCTGGAGTAAATGCATGCTTAAAAATTAAAGAAAGAACAGCAGGTATTTGTGTAATATTTTGCATAATGACATACAGGCCCATGCTTACGTACGCAGCAAGAAACAAAGGTATAACCATAGAACAGATTTTACCCACCAAGCGCACGCCACCTTGACCTACGCCAACTACTAAAAAGAGCAACCCAAAAATCACTGCGTATTGATTTAGATTCCAACCGATAGTAACCGTTGTTGTGACAACTCTAAAAATAAATATTTCAATTCCATATAAACACATTAAGATAGCAGAAAACTTTGATAAAAATGCTCCACCAGGAACATGTTTAAGATACATCATAGGACCACCAGAATAACTATTTTCATTATTCTTAACGCGGAATTTTACACCTAAATAAATTTCTCCATATTTTACAAGCATTCCCATTAATGCTGCAAACCACATCCAAAGCACTGCGCCCGGGCCACCGATTTTAATAGCTAAACAAACACTTACCAAATTACCAACACCAATTGCTCCACCAACAGCTGCAAAAAACGCTTGTATTGGTGCAACACCACGAGTATCACTATTATCGTCAGTCTTTTGAGTTGCAAAACTTTTAAAAATACGAATAATTGCAGGAAGTTGTCGAATTTGGAAAAAGCGTGACTTAATTGATAAATATAAACCTATGCCAATCAAACCAGGAGCGCCCATGTACGCCCAAAAAACTTCTTCTAATTCACCTACAAAACCTAGTATTTGGTCCAACATAAAAATCCGTTCAAATCTTACGACTTTTTTCTTGCTTTTTGATATGACAACTTACAACATGAAAGTATAATAGGAAACCACTGTTTTGCCAAATTAAAGACCACTTGGCTATCACTGCTGACTGAATGTGATGCAAAATTAAACTGCAACATCATCACAACAAAATTATTCCAACTTTCAAATGTTTCTTCAGAAAGTCCGAGTTGTTTAAAATACTCTTTAATTTCAGGACTTTGTAACCCAAAACCATATGCTGCAGTCATACGTTCTAAAAATTGATATAAACTTTGTACATCGTTTTTACGAATAATTTTCCAAAACAGCCAACGACAGACTAAAGCTTGCACAAAAAAGTATCGCTGCAAACGAGGCCAAAGCGTTTTGACCGACAACATGACCGACAGTAAAATTGCAAGCAACACAATAATCCATTCAAGCCATTGTGACAATCGAGAATTATGCATAAATCGTGAGGTAAAATATGTTTGATATGCATACGTAATTTTTTCGGGTGTTTCTTCTTGTTTTACACCAGAAGAGTCAGGCGGTGTATTTTGCTCAGCAGGCTCTGCTTTTGAAGATTGCTCTTGTTTTTCAATCCTAGCATTGCCTATAACAGTAATCGAACATGACTCAGTTTTAAGCTTACGATATTCATGTTTTTTAGGATCAAAATAAACAATATTTTGAGGTGCAATTACATACGTTCCACCCTCATCAGCTTGCACAATCCATTCAAACCTTTTACGTTGCAACGTTTCATGTACTCTATCATAAGAACTATTGCCTTCATATGAATGTAATCCTTTTGGAAATTGTAACTCTGGCGCTCGTGCTATTTCTAAGTTGCCATCACCTTCAACTGTTAACGCAACAACGATACCTTCACCTACTTTGGCTGTTTTTTGTTGCAATTCAAGCGTTGCCTTCGCAAAATCTCCTACAAGCTGTACATCTGAATGTGTATCAGACTTTGGCATATCCACAACATCAATACTATACGGATTGCTCAGCAGAGCATATGACTGCGACATATACACCATATTAAATCCACCACTGCACATCAATGTATCTTGTTTCACAACATACGTAGCTTTAACAGGAGGAATAACCAATGTGCCCTTTTTTTGAGGATATATTTCTACATACATCTGCTTACAAGAATATTCTTGCTGGTCCAAACGAACGGTACTATCTTGCCACTGTGTCTGCGTATATCCACAATATGCTTGTGGCACATGTACATTATCTAAAGAAACATCTTCAACATCCTGCCTATAACAAAATTTTAAATATAATCGTACTTTTTGACCTACATACACTTTTTTTTCATCTGATGTCACCATAAAATAATACGGTAACTTTTGACTATAATCAGCCTGCTGTACATCTCCTACAGGTACCGTGACGGTATTTGATACTATTTTTGTGCCATCTTTAGACGTTACACTCAGTGGTCCAATTTCAAGATTTTTACGTACACATGGAGGAGTAACCCAGTAACTCAACAGTAATCGATGTGTTACGACACCATTAATATAATATGAACTTTCTGACTTCCTACACAAAGCAACAGTACAATCATCCAGCTTTTCGAAACCAGAAGGTTCTTGTGCTTGATCAATATTTTCCAAAGAAACTTGCACTAAAAAAGGGACTCCCATTTCTACGCTTGTAATTGGTTGTTGCTGTGTATTTAATACTCGCATATGTATTGAAGCTGCTATCGTTGAGACACACCACAAACTAAGCAACAATATCACACTACCAGTTTTTCTGACCATGCTTGAAAGCTCCTTGTTTTGATACATTCATTTTTAAAAGTTGTTTTTGCCTAAAATCTTCTTGATCTTGCATCTTCTGCATCACTGCCGCACTTTTTTTATCCAAACGCTCATCATCTTGCGCTTGCTGTCCCATTTGTCCTGCATGCTGATCAGACAATGACTCTTGTGCCGCTGCATCATCTGTTGTACCTGCATTACCAGATTTTATTTCTTGTTGTTGTTTATCATTTTTTGATGACGTTTTTTGCATATCCTGAGCTTTGTCACGTTGAGATTCTTTTTTGGGGTCATTTTGAGATTTTTGTAACCCTTGAGCAACATCTTTTGGTGATTGTTCCTGCTTGTTTTGATCTTTTAATGCATCTTGCTGTTGATCTTGAGCTGCATCAGATTTTTGCGACCGTTCTGTATCTTTCCGATTTTTGTCATTCTGATTTTTTTCAGATTTTTGATCTTGTTGAGAGCTACCTGATTGCTGTTGTTGATTATCTTTTTGCTGGTCATCATCTGATGAATCTGCCGAGCTTGATTGTTCTTTATTCTTATTATTTGATTGTCCTGACTTTGATTGCTGTGAAGAGTCATCCTGCTGGCGATTTTCATCATTTTTTTGATCGTTATTTTGTTGATCTTGCGATTGATCTTTCTGACTATTATCTTTTGAATTATTTTCTTGCTGTTGCTGTTGCTGTTGCTGTTGCTGTTGCTGTTGCTGTTGCTGTTGCTGTTGCTGTTGCTGTTGCTGTAACAAATCTTTAACATACTCGTAATTATGTAAAGCTTTGCTATTTTTTGGATCTAGTTCGAGTACGCGTGCATACGAACTCAATGCTTCTTGTAATTTTTTTTGATGAAACTGAGCATTTGCCAAATTAAAAAGTGCTTGTTGTTTTAATGTTAGATTGTGCGTATCTTTACGATCTATATGATCTGCAGCTCGCTTAAAATACGACTCTGATTGTTCATGTTTTTTTTGTGCATACAACACAAGTCCCATATTATAATTAGTTTCAGGATCATACGGATTTTTTTGTAACAACTGCGTGTACAACCCATCAGCTACATCATATTTCTGCGCTTGATACGCAGACAAAGCCTTATATTTTTTAAAAGCATCTACCACAAAAGATGCATATACATCTGTTCCCATAAGCAACATGCTCATAGAAAAAACACACTTTATAACAACCATTCTAACCCCAAACATATAAAACTAACTACTGCAAAATACCAATATTGCTGTACATATTGCTGCATAGATACATTTTCCATAGAATCTTTTTCAAATTTTTCAACTAAACGAATAAATTGCGCAATATCTTTATCTCCAGATTCTAAATGTATGTACGTACCACCGGTTTGCTCTGATAAATTTTTTAAAATACCTTCATTTAACTTAGACATAATGATGGTACCTTTATCATCTTTTTCAAACCCTCTATTTTTACCCTTATTATCTACAATCGGAATTGGTGCGCCACGCTTTGTACCTACACCAAAAGTAAAAATAGAAAGACCTTGCGCAATTGCTTGATCTTTAAAACGAGCAAGGTTTGTTGAAAAATCTTCACCGTCGGTAAAAATACACAAAATTTTAGATTTTTTTTCTGGCATTTGTTCAAAAATGTTTAATGCTTTTTGCACAGCACCATCAAGCGTTGTCGTACCTGATGCTACAGTTTCCACATCTAAGTTATCCAAAAACATAAAGAACGCATTATAATCGATGGTTAAAGGACATTGCACCACAGAGTCGCCTGCAAATAAAATAAGCCCTACTCGTTCACATGATAAATTGCTTAACATTTTACGAACTTTTTGTTTTACAAATTCTAAACGATTTGGCTTTTGATCAGAGCAAAGCATGCTTCGTGAAATATCAACAGCAATCAAAACATCACGTCCTTCTTGCTGTATCGATTCTTCTTTTTTTCCCCATTGAGGTTGTAAAATTATGATAAGTAAACTACAAACACCAAGAGCATACAAAATATATTTTAATGCTCGATAGATGTAACCTGATTTAAAAAACACAACAGTACGCAATCGTGCCGAGCTTAAAGCTTGCATACGGCGCACCGACTTATACCATCGTACGATCAAAAAAATTATTGCTATCAACGCAATGCAGACAATTTTATAAATTACAGCACTATTTGCAAAATGTATTCCAAACCACATATTAATCCCTGAATTACAAAATAAACCAAACCCATGTTGCCATGCACAATTCTATCATAAGTAGCAACACAGCTAGCCATGCAAATGGCATAAAATAATCATAATATTTATGATACAGATCTGTTTGTATCGTACTCTTTTCAAGTGTATCAATAGTATCATAAATTTTACTTAATTCTTTTGGATTACTTGCTTCAAAAAACTTACCGCCTGTTTGCTGTGCAATCTTTTGAAGCAAAGCTGTATTTAAAGGGGTTTGAAAGCTAAGCAATCGACCACTTGAGGAGTCTAATACAAAACCACCTTGCTGACTTCCAATACCAATAGTGTATACTTTAATGCCTAGTTCCTGTGCAATTTTTAAAGCATTATCAGGAGCTATATCACCCGGAGAAGGGGCACCATCAGTCATCAAAACAATTACTTTGCTTGAAGCTTTCGATTTCTGTAACCGACAACATGCTGTTATTAAACCTTGTGATAACATTGTACCTTGGCTTATATCATCATCACTCGGTTTCCTTATTACCACTTCAGAAATAACCGATTTCAAAATATTTTTATCCATCGTCAAAGGACAAAGACTTAAAGCATAAAGACCAAAAATAACAAGCGCTATTCCATCATTCTTACGTTTATCTACAAAACGTAACGCTTCTTCTTTGGCAACATCAAGACGTGAACGACGATCTTGTAAATCATCAAACAACACCATGCTACCTGATACATCAAGCGCTAAAACAATATCAATTCCATCCACAGATATTTTTGATTTAGAATCAACAAACTGCGGCTTTCCTATAAGTAGCGCTAGCAAGAACAAAATAGCAACACGCATCCAGAAAAAAAATTGTGTGCATAACAATGATGCTTGTCCCTTTTTTGAAACAATATAAGACGTTAATGAATAACGATACAACGTAGGCTTATAGAAAAAAAATCGATAGACACTCAAACAACAGAGTATAAAAAGAGCCACAAGCATATATTGCACGTGTGCAAAATGAAATAATAATGACATGTACATCCCTTTTACATCATGAACACAATATTCATCTATGCCAAAAGCGTACCACAACATATAAAAAAATTAAGGGTATGCAAATGTTTGATCTGTACAAACATAAAAAAACGCTTACTTTTTCAGCAAGCGCTCTTTAATCTATATTGTAATATTTTATTATTCGTGTTGTGCTTCAACTGATACATCATCAACCGTTTCTTCTGTTAAAGCTCTTAAATATTCTGGCGACATATTAAAGTTAAATCCAGAATGATCCATATAATATAATAACCCATCGCGCGCTTCATTAATTTGTTCTTCAAAAGACTCTTTATAATCATCATCCAAATCTTCGATCATATCAACGATATAATCTCGCATAGTAGGCTCTCTATTAATAATTGCTTGCAACAACTGCTCATCTACTTCATCTAAAATTCGTTTTGCATACGCTCGTAACACAACAGCATTAACGTCTCTAAGTAATCGTTGATGCTCAAGTCGTTCAAAATCTTGTTCCTTAGTTTGATATTCAAGCAACGTTACATAATCCAACAATTTTTGTATGGCTTGTATCTTTTTTTCTGCTTTGTCCCGCGCTACTTGAGTATCACTATTTTTATAAAATATAGGACAATAAATACTTTCAGTAAGCTTATAATTCAACTGGTCTTTCAACATTTTATAATTTCGATAACTCAATCCAATTTGAAACAAATTTATATGTTGTTGCATATCGAGCATCTGCAAATAAAGGTCTAAATTTGTTTGTACGTCATTCAACCATGTATCATTTAATAACAAAGCTTGCATATCTTCTTGTTGCAAAGCAGAAAGAGGAACAACGCGTTCACCATATTTATTTAAACTGGCAGAACTACGTATAACTCCTGCAGAGGCTACACAACACAATACTAACAATACATATTTTTTAAAATTCATGATCAAAACTCTCCATTTTCAGTAACCATACATATAGCTTATCAATACAAACACCCAAAAAACAAGCTTTCAGGGCCTTTTTTTGTACAAGAAAATACAATCTTGTCAAAGATATATGTTCATAAACCAACTTTGAGTAATTCTAGGGCGTAGCTATATCATAATAAACATATTGCGATGGTCGCAACGACTGTTCTAATGCTTCCAATTCAGCATCTTGCACGGCAAAATTATATCTATCTTGCTCATCCTGAAAATTTAATTCTTGTATTGCCGCTTGTAACTTTTCATTGTTTTTCAAACTATCCAACTTATGTCTATTAAATTTTGGTAGTTGACTAACGTTTTGCTCTTCTGCCAATAGTGTATCTAATTCTGAAGGAGTGACATAAAAAAAACTCGGTGCTCCATGTGTTAAATGTATCAATAAAAGCCTAGCAGCTTTTACTGCACGTTCTTGTTGCTCAAGTGACACATCGTCATTCATATCTTGTATTTTTTCACGAATATACCTCTCTACCCAAGATTGACGATCATCAATATCATCTAACAATTTTTGAGTGATTTTAATGCCTGGTATTTGACGTAATAGTGATTTTATTTTCAGACGATTTAATTCAGAAGGCGTATACGTATTAAATAATGACACCCTATGAGATAATTCATTAGGTGTATAATACCTCGTACTACCCATAGCAATCATACTGACAAATAACAAACAAAATACATACTTTTTAAAATTCATGATATAACCTATCCATTTTATAAGATCTAAATACTATAAACACGTATAATAAACGTATTTTCAATGTATCTCATAGCAGCTCAAGCAATAATCTACCATCGTATGCCACCCATATATATTCTAGAAGAACGTCGATAATCAAAACTGGTCACATTTTCTTTGATTCTATTATAAATTTTATCCAAGAACTCTAAATCACTTTTAATTAAGCTCACAATCTCATCGCGTTGTTTGTTGGTATATGTAGGCGTACCCTCTATTAATCCCTGATAGTTTTTAAGTATTTTTTTACTTTGTTCATATTTTTCGCGTAATCTATTTTGTACACTATCTTTAGATTCTCCATAATCACTATGAAGATTCTTGAACTCAAAAAATGTAACCGCGGCATTTAAATTTTTTTGCATATCAACATCACCAAGTACCTTGCCTAACTCATTATGCAAATTTTTAAACGCACTATTTAAATTACTTATACGATATCTAATGCTGGATACAAATCCTCTACGATACTGATATTGTTTATTAATGTTACTCAACTCTCTTTTAACCACATCATCTTCAGCATTTAAACCATTTTCACGAGCTTTAATCATTACCTGTTTTTCTAAATCTCTTTTTATATTTATTAAA
The DNA here is from genome assembly GCA_018061805.1 of Candidatus Babeliales bacterium. Lineage (GTDB taxonomy): Bacteria > Babelota > Babeliae > Babelales > Chromulinivoraceae > JACPFN01. The sequence continues at coordinate 46,288 of JAGOTL010000002.1, read as the reverse complement.
CGCTCCATAATACCATCAAACGATGGTAGATAGTTATTCATATTAAACTGAGGATCTATTTCCAACATTTTTTTACAAAAAACAGAAATATCTTGATCATCATATAATTTCAGTATTGATTCAAAATCAACGTTCCACAAACTATCAGATTGATTTTTAATCATCTTTGGAGCAACTGACACAACAGGAGCAACCGGATCTTGGTAAACCTTAGGCAGCGGTTCAAATTTTACATCTTCTTTTTTAGGCAATTCTTCTTTTTTTTCGCCTGATGCTTTTTCAACAACAGATTGTTTTGGTTGCATATCAGATGCTACAACAGGAGCAATCGGATCTTGATAAACCTTAGGCAACGGTTCAACTTTTACATCTTCTTTTTTAGGCAATTCTTCTTTTTGTTCATCTAAAGTTTTTGCAACACCAAATTGTTTCGGTTGCTCAGCAGATTGCCTAACAGACGACTGTTCTTGCTTTGCAGATAAACCTACAGGCTGCCTATCACCAAGATCTCCTGTCAAATAAGCATAAATACCATCTATTGATGTTAATCTTTGTTTATTTAATTCAATTATTTTTGAGCGCTCTGATGCATCTTGAGCTCGAAAATACAATGCGCTCGTATTAAAATGAAGACGATTTTTTAAACTCTGATATGCTTGATCAAGCTGCTGTTGGGTGTAATTTGATTTTAACCCAAAAAGGGCAAGTGCTTTTTGCTTTCCTTGGGGGGTATGCAATTCTAGATTCATAGGAAAATGATCATTAAAATGATTAACTTCGTCTACCATTTGTTGTTTTAAAATCTCTAACATGCTTTTTTTATCACTTGCTTGATTTTCAATATCTACAATAGCAGGATCTTGCTCATCAAGGCCTATTGATTTCGCTTTATTAATTAAAACTTGTTTTGTTGTATCAACACGTTTTTTTAAATCTTGAAAAGATTTTTCATTCATGACACGAGTATCTACATTTTTAAGCGTTCTAAACGCAGATTGATCATGTTGTAATGCTTGCAAATATGTTTCTTTCCAATCAGTATGCCAAACTGGATCTATTGCTGTAGCCGGTTCTTCTTCATTTTCAAATACAACGCGTGGCTCATAAGCTGCCTCTGCTGCCTGCAGCTTTGCAAAACCCCATGAAGTACACATGAGTCCTACTATTAGATATTTTCTAAAATCCATAACCAAACTTCTCCATTTTTTTATTGATTTTTTAATTTTTATTTAATACATCAGCGATTAGATAAGGTATGTCGAACTATTTCAACTGCCGCATCAATTTCACTGATAGCTAATTTTTCTTTTCTTAACGAAGCGTCCCAAGCATCTCTCATCCAAGCTAAATCTGGATCTTGTAGCATTTTTTCACGTTCAAACAAATTCAAAGCTGCAAGCTGAGGAAACAACTCATTACGACGAGCTTGATACTGCGCCTTAATAGCACTTTTTCGAGCAGCTGCTTGTTTAATTAATAGCTCACTACTCAAATTATACAGCTCTAACTCAAGTAAACTTAAAGCTGCTTTTTCTTGTTCAGTCATACGTTGTGCATTTTCTTGCGACATGCGACTTTCTACCGCCCTTGAAGAATCTAACAATCCCAGTAAAGCTAAAGCGTCAATTCTTTGCTGATCTGAAACAGAAGATTCAGATGCCAACAACATATCTGCTGCTTCTTGCAATCTTTCTAAATTATCATCTCTTAATTTTTCTAACTGTGACAATAGTATCTGACGATCTAATTGATGCTCTATAGCTTGACCAGCATACTGACTCTCAGACATCTTTCCGGTATTTTTGTCAAACGTTAAACGTTGTAATTGATCTTGAAGCTTTTGCATCGACTCCAAAACTTGCTCTCGATGTTGAGTATATATCTGTTGTGTTTGATTCTTTAAAGCTTTCAATACCGTTTCTGGTGAAACTTGAAGCCCTTGTGCTTGAACGCATGATGCACTAACAACTATCAACATTACAAACAAAAATGCATATTTACTATTTTTTAACATCACCGTAACCCCATGCTATCTTTCTATATATCAATTTGGAAAATATTTTGAAATCAACATCTGCGCCGCTTGATCTACATTACTTTTAGTTTCTTGTTCTTCTTGATATAAACGATCCCACAATGCTTTATTGTAAGGATTGCCCAGTATCATATTCTGTATATATTCATCTCTTTTTTTACCAACCAATTCAGACAAGGCCGTAAAAGATCGATTCCGCTCTGCTAAATAACGAGCGCGTATTTGTCCTTTTAATATATCTGCTTGTTGCTGTATCAAGCTTTTGTTTGTCAAACGAGCATCATATGTTAAACCTAATGCTGCTAACGCTGCGTCTCTTTCAGCCGCAACATCCAACCGTTGGCCAAGTCCACGCAACCCATTTCCTGCCATATGTTCTTCATCCGATGGCGGTGTATCTGCATAACGCAATATTTGTTCTTGTAATGTCCACCAACTCAAATCTTTTAAATGTTTTCTAATATCTAATAAATCTACATATTGCCTAACAATTTGACATGCTTGTAATTTTTCTGATTGGTCTAATTCATCTAAGTCGTTACACTGCTCACGTAAAATGTTTTGTAACCATCTATAATGATCATATGATTGATCTTCAAGCAGTACCGCTTCTGGACTACGGTCAAGCATCCCAACAAAATTTTCTAAATCTTGCCTACTATAATCAGCTAACTCTGACTCTAAACGATCTATTTCTGCTTGGTATACTCGTTGAGATCTTGCAAGGTCCTCACCTTCAACATGTGGGACGTTTTCACCATACTCATTTTTCCAATCACCTAAATATCCTTCAAAGCGGATAGAATCTGGATCATTGTCTTCAAAAGCTCCAAACCCTTCATCCTGATCATTTTGCGAAAAACCTGATTGCATAGCATTTTGCGTAGATACTGTAATTAACGTAATTAACAACAGATATTTAATATTTTTTAAACTCACTGTAACCCCCATAAAAATTACTCTTCCATTTACTTTAATGGTACAAAACATTAACTGTAAAAAACAAGGCTTTTTTGCTTCTAGGATAATATTTTTAACAATATTTCGACTTACAGCAACAATCAACAATCTTTCCTGTTAAAAGGATACCCAATATCAGAGCTCTTAGGCCTCAATAGCTTTAAAAACATCTGCGTAAAAATTTGACTTATAGTTGGAAATGCTTTATGAATACACATAATCAATCGTTTTTATCCTTACTATCTAACTTTTTTAAGCAAATTATGAAAAAATTACTCATTGTAGAGTCCCCTGGAAAAATAAAAACTATCTCCAAATTTCTAGGTTCTGACTTCAAAGTTATGTCTACCGTTGGGCACATCAAAGATTTACCAAGCAGTGGCCTTGGTATCAGCATGAAAGACAAAACTATTGAGCTTGAATATGTTACGATCAAAGATAAAGACAAAATTATACAAGAGATTGTAAAAGCATCTAAAAACGCCGATGATGTTTTCTTAGCGCCAGATCCTGACCGCGAAGGAGAAATCATTGCATGGCACGTTGAACAAGAAATCAATAAACTTGTACCTGAAAATAAAATTCACAGAATAACGTTTAACGAAATCACAAAATCTGCAATATTAAATGCCATCAATCATCCTGCTAAAGTGGATATGCCTAAAGTAGCTGCTCAACAAGCTCGACGCGTACTTGATCGTTGGGTAGGTTACGAAGTATCACCTATTTTATGGCGCAAACTAGCAAAAGGCCTATCAGCAGGACGCGTACAATCTGTAGCGCTTAAAATTGTTTGTATCCGCGAACAAGAAATTCGAGCATTTAAAGTTGAAGAATATTGGTCTATTGAAAGCACCTTTATCCATGAAAAAGGTACCTTTAATGCAACATTAAGCTTGATCAACAATAAAACAGCAGAACTACCAAATGAAGAAACAACACAAAAAATAGTTGCTGATCTTGCAAAAAAATCATACAGCATTGAAAGCATTGTTGATAAAGATCGCGTCAAAAATCCTGTGCCTCCTTTCATTACCAGCACATTACAGCAAGCCGCAGTAAACAAACTTGGTTTTTCTGTCAAAAAAACAATGACCATTGCTCAAAATATGTATGAGGGTGTACCACTACAAGATGCTAAATCCCCTGTGGCACTTATCACCTATATGAGAACCGATTCTACACGATTATCACAAACGGCAATCGATGGTGCACGTAATTTTATTACACAAGAATGGGGTACCAGTTATTTACCGGCAAAACCAAATATGTACAGCAAAAAAGAATCTGCTCAAGATGCTCACGAAGCAATCAGACCTATTGATATGGATCTTAAACCTGATGATATCAGATCATACGTATCGCCAGAAATTTATAAATTATACGGACTCATTTGGTCACGTGCTGTTGCATCACAAATGAAACCTGCAATCTATGCACAACGCCAAGTAGTGGTCAAAGCTGATCAATATACATTTAAAGCAACAGGATCTACTCTTTTATTTGATGGCTTTTTAAAAGCATATCAAACCGAAGATGAAGATGATGAAAAAACGGTAAAGTTGCCTACAGGCTTACAACAACATGATCCTTTAAAGGCAGAAAAAACAACTCCTAAGCAACATTTCACGCAACCACCAGCTCGATACTCTGAAGCAACGCTGGTTAAAGAGCTTGAAAAACAAGGCATTGGACGTCCAAGTACCTATGCAACTATTTTAAGCACCATACAACACCGAAACTACGTGACACTGGATAAAAAAAGATTCATGCCAACTGATCTGGGTATGAAAGTGACACAAATGCTCAACGAGTATTTTCCTAAGATTATGGATCCAAAGTTCACAGCTCATATGGAACAAGATTTAGATAAAATTGCACAAGCAGAGCTTGATCGAGATACATTGTTGTTTGATTTTTGGAACTCTTTTGAAAAAGATTTACAAAACTTTAAAGGACAAACTAACACAGGATCAAACAAAACATTAGAAGTAACCACCATCACTTGTCCTGCGTGCAATGAAAAACCTTTAGTGATTCGCATCGGAAAAAATGGTAGTTTTCTAGGATGCAGCGGTTTTCCAAAATGTACCTTTACCAGCAAGTTTGAACGTAAAGATGATGGCACGGTACAAATTATTGAAAAAACAGAAGCTGAACAAGCATTACTCGATGAAAAATGTGAAAAATGCAGTAAGCCGATGCGCAAAATGCAAGGTCGTTACGGTGAATTTATCGCATGCTCTGGATATCCAGAATGCAAATTTATCAAACAAAAAACGGCTAACTTTGCATGCCCTACCTGCCAAGGCAACATTGTAGAGCGAAAATGGAAAGGCGGCACATTCTGGGGATGCCAAAATTACCCAAAATGTACTTTTTCAATATTTTCTGACATTGATCAAAACACTTGCCCACAGTGTCAGCAAACAAAATACATGCTCAAAAAAACAGACAAAACAGGTAAAGTTACACTCATCTGCCCTGCAGATACCTGTAAATACATTGTAACGCAATAGTGTTTTATCGTATAAGAATAGACTTTTCTAAGCAAAGTTTTACATATTTCATGCAAAGCTTTTTAAACTATCTGCAATGATCTACTCGATGCTATTTTAAGCAAAATCTGTTAATTTTAAACAATAAAAATCCAAAAAAAGGCTTTATGTTTTATAGACATAAAGCCTTTTTTCACATCACAAACTGTACTTTCTGATTTTTTGAGGTATCATATTTTATTGGATATAATATTTCAAAAGAATTATTAAACTGCTATCTTTTGAACTTTTTGCATTTCAAAAATTACGTAAGAAAAATAAATAATATTTATATGAAAGGTCATGCTTTATGATTTCATCAGTTGTTCAGTTTTTCTACCCAGATATTAAACGGGATGAAGTAAAAAAATATACAACGCTTGCAGTCGCATTCTTCTTCACAATTGGTGCTTACTGGCTTTTACGTCTTTTAAAAGATGTAGTGCTTTTCAAGTTAACATTCCCAACAGATTTGGGTTTTGACGCTGACATGGGACGCACATGGCAACCTACAGCAAAAACATTATCTATCTTAACAGTACTTGTTGCTGTTACTATTTATACCAAAATGGTTGATATGTTTGAAAAACATAAACTATTTTACATCATCGCAGCATTCTATACAGTTTGCTTTGGTTTTGTTGCTACTGTTTTATACTTGCAAGCAACACAAGGTTCAGCTTTTGTAGGTGCAACAGTATTAAAATACACAGGTATTGGTAACTACTTGCTTACAGAAAGCCTTGGTTCTGTTTTGGTTGCATTATTCTGGTCATTCACCGTAAGTATTTCAACATCTGATCAAGCAAAAAGAACATTCCCGTTCATCGTTGCGTTAGGTCAAATCGGTTCAATTGGTGGATCAGCTTTAATGAAAGTTAAACAACTTCCAACATGGCCGTTGTTCTTTGTTGCAACAACATTCCTTCTTGGTTTAATTGTTGCGATCTACTCTTTGATCAAAACAACTCCTTCAGATCAAATGAAATCTGATCATGAAGAAAAAAAATCTAAACCAGACTTTTTTGGTGGACTCAAATTATTAGTATCACAACCATATTTAATGGGTGTTTTAGTAGTATCAACATTCTACGAAATCGCAGGAACAATCATTGATTACCAAATGAAATCACAAGCAAGCGTGATTTTTAATGGTTCTGAATTCCAAAATTTCCTTGGTGATTTTGGTGTAGCTTCAAACGGTCTTGCTTTTGTTATGGCTCTTTTAGGAACTAGCAAAATCATTAAAAACTACGGTGTACGCATCTGCTTGCTTATTTATCCAATAAGCTTTGCAATCTCTTTAGTAGCACTTTATATGTACTACCAAAGCGGTATGGCGACATCAACATCACTCGTATGGGCTACATTTGGCGTGATGATGATTGTTAAAGGTGCTTCATACGCAGTTAACAACCCTGTTAAAGAAATGATGTATATCCCAACAAGCAAAGATGCTAAATTTAAAACAAAAGGCATCATCGATATGCTTGGTGGTAGATCAGCAAAAGGTACAGGCGCTCAAGTTACAGACTACCTCAACGTACCTGGAAACGCAGTTGCATCTATCCAAAACCTCATGCTTTATGGCTCACTTATTAGCCTTGGCGTTATTGGTGTATGGATTATGGCAGCAATCTACGTTGGTAACAAAAATCAAAAACTCGTTAAAAGCGGTGAGATTATTGGGTAACACCAACGATTTATATCGAAATCTTGATCGATACCAAAAGACTCCGGCATGTTATATGTCGGAGTCTTTTCTGTTAAGACTATACATACAAAGGGGACCAATCTTATGATATCAGCGTTTATACGATTTTTTTATCCAGACATCAAACAAGACGAGATCAAAAAAATAAGCTTACTCGCGCTGGCATTTTTATTCACCATTGGCACATACTGGCTCATGCGACTTTTAAAAGATCTTGTTTTGTATAAACTTGCTTTTCCAACATCTTTAGGCTGGTCACACGACACAGGACGACTCTGGATCCCAACAGTCAAAACCTTATCTCCTCTCTTTGTACTGTTTCTTGTTTTACTGTATGGACGACTTGTTGATATATTTGAAAAACATAAACTCATGTATGTCATCGCATCATTTTACATGATCGTTTTTTCATACATGACCGTAATACTTTTTATTAAAAATAGTTACGGCGATGAATTTATAGGCCGTACAATGCTCGCAACCAGTGGTATTTTAGGTTATTTATTTACCGAAAGCTTCGGTTCTTTGATGGTCGCTTTGTTTTGGTCATTTACCATCAGCTCAACACCGTCTGATCAAGCAAAAAGAGCATTTCCTGTCATCACTGCTGCCGGACAATTTGGTGCAATTGGTGGCTCTGCGTTAATGCTCATTCATACAAAAATTATCTGGCCTTTTTATGCTATCGTTGTCGTATGCCTTGCTTTTTTTATGCTGACCATTCGTTACTTAGTCAAAACAATTCCTGCAGAACAAATGCGCAGCGATAGTCGCGAAACAAAAAAAGAACATCATGCATGGAGTGGTTTTACGCTACTTGCAACAGAACCTTATTTAATTGGAGTACTTGTTGTTTCAACATTTTATGAAATAGCAGGAACTATTGTTGAATACCAAATGAACTCTCAAGCATCAATACTTTTTGATGACCCTACGTTTAAATGGTTCAAAGGTATGTATGGCGTATCGATCAACACACTTGCCTTTTTAATAGCCCTACTTGGTACTAGCTACGCTATTAAAAAATTAGGCACAAAAATTTGTCTTTTAATTTACCCTATTTTATTTGCAACATTTTTACTGGGCTTATTTTCGTATTATAACTATGTATCACCATCAGCAATGCATTTATTGTGGGCAATATTTATCGTAATGCTTGTCATTAAAGCTTTAGCATACGCTTTAAATAACCCCGTCAAAGAGATGATGTACATCCCAACCAGCAAAGATGTAAAGTTTAAAACTAAAAGCATTATCGATATGTTTGGTTCCCGATCTGCAAAAATGTCTGGGGCACAAATTGGTGGATGGCTCAACGTACCTGGTAACTCAATACTTTCAATTCATAATTTGATTATGTATGGAACTTTAATTAGCTTAGGTTGTATTGGTATTTGGATTGTAGCTGCATTGTTTGTAGGCACCCAAAACGCTAAGCTGTTAGAACAAAATAAAATTATTGAATAAAAAAGGAATCAGTAATGAAGCAAAAACCATTTTGGTATAATCAGATTTTAATGCTTATACCATTATCCGTATGCTCATACCATACTATTATTCCTCAACCGGCAAAGCCCACCGCCGAACAAAAACAAAATCCATACTTGCAAACTATCCATCAATCATTCAAAAAGCTTCCTGAACAACTACAACCTATCAACACCAAACAAGCATTAATTTCAATTTTACAAGGTGCTTCTGTTTGGAAAGCTGTGACACAAGGGTTATTGTACAATGCACTGCGTATCAAAAATTTAACTCCACAGACAGCCGAGATTTTAAATACCGCTTTTAATCTACCGCCTGACCATTTTTGGTTGCGTATCCACAATGATGCCAATGTGCAACATGAAATAGAGCGCGCTAACGTTCAATTCACGCGAGAAAACTGTATCAACCCTGAATATAAAATGTTATTTAAAATCAGCTATATTCGCACCCATGTCACAGATCCTGAAATTATAGAACAGATTAAAAAAGCATATCAAGATGCAGTCATTGACCTACAATGGTATTTATACGGCCAAGCAATTATTCAAGATGGTATTTTTGCAACAGGAATGCTAACCATACCTGACCCAACTTTAGATCTTTTTTTATTTTTAGATGGATATGCAGAATTAATTTCACCACGTTATAAACTGTATGGTCCTGTACACCCTCATTCTTTATGGCAATCAGAAGCTTACACGCGTAAAACACATAATTGGTCATCAAAACCAAAATTTCAAAATCATAGTTTTGGAATTGATCTCAAAGACCATAGACACGAAAGCATGCCCGTACTGCCAGGACAAAATAGCCATATCTTATTTGGACACTTACTCAGCGACAATCTAACGTACATTCAATGGGAACCTGTTGGATTTACTCTTAATTTTTCACAGAGTGACTTTAGTGCAATCAGCCAAACATTTAAAAGCGCTCCTAAAAAAGATTCTGCTACCAGCAAATTTGACCGCAAAGAAAAAGTAACGCAAGACGTGCTCTACCAATTTAAATCTCGATTTGATAGCAACTTAAACAAACACCAATCTGATCAAATACAAAAAAATGGTATCACCGCAATGCGAACACTACTTTCACCCAAACAAGAGCCACTATTTACTAAATATTTAGTAACAGAAAAAAAATATCCAAAAGAAACACTTCATTATCGTAAAGGTAATGAAATTATTTTAGTCCCCAAAAAATTTGTACCTTTGTCATAAAAAAAAGGGCACCGTAAAGGTGCCCTTGTATATTTTTCGATCTTATTTTATCTTAGTACCCGCAGCTGCATCAGCACTTGGTTGTAAAATAGACAAAACTCCATTAGACTCTGCTGCAAATAACATTCCTTGTGACTCCATGCCCATCATCATACGTGGTGGCAAATTCACAATAAAGGCTGCTTTTTTACCTATCAAATCTTGCGGAGTAAAATGTTTGCGAACGCCACTTAAAATTTGACGTTTTCCTAGATCACCAAAATCAACCTGTAGTTTTAATAATTTATCTGATTTTTCAACAATCTCGCATTGCTCTATTAATCCAACACGTAAATCCATTTTGATAAATTCATCAATCGTAACGGTTGGCGTTGTTTCAACTTTTACCTGTTCTTGCATAGTTTTAAGCTCCGGCTTTGTTTCATGTTTTTCAAAAAGTGGCTCTGATATTTTTAAGGTACAAACACCTGTCCACACAGCACCTTCATGCAATCTATTATGATCAAGCGCAGGTTGCACCGTGTACCCTACACATAACAACAGTTGTTCCATTTTGGTAGGCATCACAGGCCACATCATTAAACCAATTGCTCTCAAGCTGTACACAGCTGCTGCAATAGATTCTTCAAATGCTGCTTTATCCGTGGTTGCTGTTTTCCAAGGCTGTGTTAATTGCACATACGCATTCACTTGGTTTACAAATTCCCAAATCCGATTAACTGCACGATACAAATACCCTTCTTCAACCAGTACAGTTGCTTCATGAATCATTTGTTGACATGAATCATGTAACTGTTGTGCTTGTGCAGACCATGATGATGGCGCTTGGATAGTGGTATATTGATATTTATGAGCTAACACCAAACAACGATTTAATAAATTGCCTAAATCATTTGCAAGTTCACTGTTAATACTTTGTTCAATATCTGCAAGACTGAATTGTGAATCTTGCGTGATAGCCATTTTACGTGTCAAATAATAACGTATTTGATCAACGCCATAGCTACGCGCTAACGTTAACGGATCAACTGCATTACCAAGCGATTTAGACATTTTTTGATCGCCTACTTTAATCCAACCGTGCACTAATAATTTTTCTGGCATACGCAAACCCGTTGCCATTAAAAATGCTGGCCAATAAACAGCATGAAAACGAACAATGTCTTTACCAAGTATTTGCATATCAGCTGGCCACCAATGAGCTAATTCTTTTTCTTGGCCTGCTGCACCATATCCTACTGCTGTAATATAATTGTTTAAAGCATCTGCCCAAACATAGGTTACATGTTTGCTATCACCTGGAAAAGGGATACCCCACGTTACTGTTGTTCGAGAAATACTCAGATCTTTTAAGCCTTCTTTTACAAACGAAATAATTTCATGAAGTCGTTCTTTTGGTGTCATAAAATTTGGATGTTTTTCATAGAGCTCAAGCAATCGATCTTGATATGCTGATAATCTAAAAAAGTAACATTCTTCTGCAAGCTTACTTGTAGGGCGTAAACATGATGGACATGTTACTTCTTGATCTTGCGTTGTGCTTTCTTTTTCAGTCACATATGTTTCACAAGGAGTACAATACCAACCAACATACTCACCTTTATAAATATCACCCTGCGCCATTAATTGCGATATCCATTTTTGTACAGCTTGCACATGATCTTTATCAGTCGTACGAATAAATTTTGAATACCCAATATTGTATAATTTCCAAGCATCTGTGTAAGCAGGGATAAAACTATCTACAAATTGTTGTGGCGACTTTCCAGCCTTTTGAGCAGCTTCAGCTACCTTTTGTCCATGTTCATCGGTACCAGTTAGAAAAAAAACATCTTTGCCAAGCAAGGTGTTATAACGAGCTGCAACATCAGCAAGCAATGTTGAATATAAAGATCCTAAATGTGGCGCTGCTGTTACATAGTAAATGGGAGTTGTTACATAAAAACTTTTTTTCACTGAAAAATACTCCTATGAAGACTTATATTGTACCCAAAAATCATTCAACTGTTTTTGAGTCAAACCATGCTGAAAAACAACTAATTTATTAAATGAATCGCTACCCGGATACAGATCTGGCAAACCAATACAATCTTGTATCTGTTTAAAGACTGTTTTAGTAACAGGCAATACACCAAACGTTGTAGCATGATGCAACATAACTTCATCACTCATTAAATAATTTAAAAACTGATAAATCATGTCATCTTTTTGTGTCGTAGCACTTACCACAATGTTATCGATGCGAAGCATTGATCCTTGCGGTATTAACGCAAATTGTACAAAGTCTGTTTTGATCGCTTGACGGCGAATAATTTCACGATCAGCTGCAACGACCGCAAAGGTGTCTGATGCTAAATAATATCCCTGCTGAGAATCTGAATAAGCACCAACCCAATGTCGCTGTTCATACAATAAAGCATATATTTTTTGAATTTGCTCTGGAGTAAATGAACCAACTAAAGGAATACCTAAATATTGTGCCGCCATAAAAATGGCTTCTCGAGAATCATCAACCATTCCAACTGATGAACCAACCATAGATTTTTTATTAAACAACAAATCAAGCGTGATAGGACCCTGTACCATACGAGCGTTATAGCCAATACCAAAAACATCCCAATACAACGGTATAGAATATTGATTCTGTGGATCAAAATACATATCTAAAAATTCTGGATATATTTTTTTAAGAAATGAACAACGTTGCTTATCTATTTTTTTAGCCAAGTTCAAATCTATGATGCGCTGCATCATAAAACCTGATGGCAACAAAATATCATAATCAAGTGTCGGCATCATTTCTAATTTTGTTAAAAGCTCTTCACCGCTTTCATAATAATTAAGAAATACTTTAATACCTGTTTTTTGTTCAAATTCTCGGACAATGTTTTCATCGATACGATACGCCCACGTATAAATACGCAGCGACTTTACAGGTACTGTGTTTGTTGGCAACCATGCTGGCAACATCAAGAAACTATAAATAATTCCTATCCATGCCACAACAAGCAATGATCGTATGAAATAATGAGCTGCTTTGACCATGCTTGCACCTAATCTTTAAAAAGGTTTTTTTGAAATGTCATCATCACGAATAATAACACACAACTTCCTACCAATAACAACGTCGACAATGCATTAACCACAGGTGATATTCCAGAACGTATCATAGAAAAAATATACAAAGATAATGTTTGAACCGTAGAACCAGAACAAAAGAACGATATTAAAAAATCATCAAATGATATGATAACCGTTAACAAAAATGCGACTAAAAGTGCTGGATACAAAAAAGGAACAATCACGTGCAAAAACGTATATTTCATGGATGCGCCTAAATCCAACGATGCTTCTATCAAACTTTTATCCAGTTCATCATAACGCCCTTTAATAATCGGCATCGAAAAACCAAGACCAAGTAATGTGTGTCCCGCTATCAATGTGCCCAAACCAAGTGGCACAACAAGATACGCAAACAATGACAACATACCTACCGCAAGCACAATATCGGGTATCAAGGTGTTACTGTAAAAAATACCTACCCAGTCACTGCTGTACTTACGAAGGCCATGAACAAAACATACAGACATTGTCACACTTAAAAAAGATGAACAACTTGCAACAATAATCGAATTATAAAAAGCGCGCCAAATTTCTTGTGACTGCCATAAATCATGGTACCAATGCAAAGAAAAACCGGTCCATGCATCAGGAAAACCGCCCTGATTAAATGAATACAAAACCAACACCATAATCGGCGTGTACAAAAACAAATACACTAATCCTACAAAAATAGGCAATGTCGATTTGGATACGTTCATAGTGCTAAATCCTTTGCAGTCGATCAACTAATTTTGTAAAACAGATTTGATACAGCGCAATTGATGCAATAAAAATGCATGAACTAAATAATGTAAAAGCCGCACCAACATGCCAATCTCTACCAATAAAAAAATATTCTGAGATCATAGTCCCAACAAAATAATGTCGTTGGCCTGCAAGTAGTGACGGTATTGCATATTCACCAAACGCTGTAACATACACCAAGAAAAATCCTGTTTTGACGCCATGCACAGACAATGGCACAACTACTCGACAAAACGTTTGAAAGTAGGATGCCCCTAAATCAAGCGAAGCTTCTATCCATCTCATGTTTATTTTTTCAAGCGTTGAGTACAATGGCATAATCATAAATGGAAGATATACGTGAAACATAACCAAATACATAGAAAATGTACTGTTCAGCAAATGACCAAAGTCTAAACCTACTAAGTGTAAAAGTTTATTAATGACCCCGTTTTTTTCAAGCAGGAAAAACCATGCGTATACCTGTACCAATAGGTTGGTTAAAAATGGTAAAACAACCAAAAACATCAACGCTGTTCTCATGCGACTTGGAGCACACAATGCAACATAATATGCTACAGGATATCCAACGAGCAAACATAAAACCGCTGTCACGCTTGCAAGCAGCATTGATCTAAAAACGACTAAAAGATGTGTAAATCGAAATACCTGCGCCACATACTCAAGCGTCCAACCTTGAAACAAATTGGTACACAAACTGAGCTGTATCACAAACAACAGTGGTAAAAAACAAAAACATATTTGCCATGCTAGCGCTGGCGCCATGAAAAAAAAGGACTTTTCATTCTTGATAAGGTTTTTTAAAAACTGCATAAACGACCCTTTATCATTGTACTGTTTACAGTTTTTTTATTTGTTTCTTAACAAAACAACATTTTCTTTTTGCCAATACACATACACATGATCATCATAATCGATCACATCACGTGCAAAATGCTCTTCATTTTGTTCAAAAACTTGCAAAATATATCCATTTTGTAAGCGAACATTATACTGCGTAAATCGACCTTGATACACTATAGACTCAACATTACCCGATAAGTTATTTGAAAAACCTGTCAGCATTGTTTTGCTAATCATCACCTTTTCAGGACGAATACCAATACATGCATCTTCACCAACTTTTATCTGAACATTCTCAGGTACTTTTAAAGCTATACAAATCATCTTGTCAACATCCAAATACCATTCACCGTTATTCTGAGTTATAACACCCTGAATAATATTCATAGTACCCACAAAGTTTGCTACAAAAACTGATTTTGGATGTTCGTAAATTTCTTTAGGAGTACCAACTTGGTCAATCTGACCATTTTGATTCATAACAGCCATTTGATCAGCTACCGTAAGCGCCTCTGTTTGATCATGCGTGATGTACACAAACGTTGTACCCAAATGATCTTGAAGCTCAATAAGTTCTAGTAAAACTTTTTCACGTAATCGTAAATCTAAAGCTGCAAGTGGCTCATCAAACAACAACACTTCAGGTTCGCTTACCACAGCACGCGCAATAGCGACTCGTTGCTGCTGGCCACCCGATAACTGTTTAATATTTTTATATAAATGCTGCTCAAGATGAAACATCTTGATAACGCGTTCAACTTTTTGCTGAACAGTATCCTGAGTCAAACCTCTCACACGCAAACTGTACGCAATGTTATCAAACACATTCAAATGAGGAAAAAGTGCGTAATTTTGAAATACGGTGTTAACGCTGCGCTTATTGACAGGCACATGCGTAATATCTTGATCTCCTAAAAAAACAGACCCTGAATCAGGTATCTCAAGACCAGCTATCATGCGCAAGATAGTTGTTTTTCCACAACCACTTGGCCCGATAAGTGCAAAAAATTTACCGCCAGGAATTTTTAAATTAAGATTATCCAAGATGATATCATTATCATATGACTTGGTAATCCCCTGTAATACAATACCCTTCATTTCTTATTCACCATTCGCGCCCATAAAATTGGTACCACAACATCTGACAACGTGCATGGTATCACAACCGCAATTAACATTAATACGAAAAACATACCTAAATAATCATGAAAATTTTCAAGACCATGCCCTATAGCATAAAAAATAGATGCCATAGCGCTGATAAATGTATGAATGATATGAAGCGATACAGAATGATGTTCTGTATGGCCTTCTTTGCCACGAGGAATAATAATACCGTTGATAACACCAATTGCTAAAAACGGAATAATATTTGCAAGCTCTGAACGAAAACAAATATGAAGCTCCATCGATACACCCAGCAAACGACCAGCTGCATATGGAAGCAAAATATCGGCAAGCGTACAAAAAATAACCGACGAAACAACACCCACAATGATACCCGCTACAATGTTTCGCGAATATCGATAAAACGTTACCATAGTGCCACTTGCTGCAAATAAAATATGCGCAAAGTGAAAGCTATGAAATAACACATCCATGCCTGACAGCATGCTGCATGCATCATGAATAGCATGATCGTGTGTGTGATGAGAACAAATATTAGATAAACCAAATAAAACCGATATCATACTTAAAAGCATCAATGCCAAAGCTACCGATACCGTACCATATGGCAAATGATGAACTAATTCATGAGAGAAAATTTCCCAAATAGATTTACGCGATATATGCTGAGCGTCTAAACAACTTGTATTAACTTCTAAAGACATCTTTATTCCCTAATTTTTTAGAAAAAACATACGTGGTTACAGTATAACAACCAAACAACTTTTTGCTATAAAAAAATTATAAAAAACAAGCTTTATATCTAGCTACGATATAACTAATTTTTGTTTTTGTACAACCTTATTGCAAAACACCACGAAATCATGCTTTACAAAGATCTTTTCAATCGGTCAATACCCGATATCTTGTTTATCTAATGCAACTATTTTTATACTTACATTAGGCTATAAAATATATCAAAAAGAGGATCACATTATGACATCAAAATGTTTATCCCTAAACCTGATATTGTTTTTCTGTTCTCATACCATCAAAGCTTCACAACAACCGGTAGAGCCTTATGTGCCATCCTTCAATTCTTCAGGACCTTTTACGCGCATGACACAAAATGGTACACGAAAAACCTACAAAACATATTCCCAAGCCGTCCAAGCAGCGATGGTAGAATATAATCGACAAAAAAAAGAATATGAACTTTATACCTCTCAAATATCATGAAAATAATATATTTGCTGACAGTCATACTGTGCAACGGTATATTTTTAGCAGCCTCTGAGCAACATCATAAGCTTACAAATCTCATGGTTCAAAAACGGTTTCTTAAAAAAAGAGAACAATCTCTTTTGATACAATTTTACCAACTGAGCTCGTATGACTACGATCATCCTGAAGCAGACATAGCACTCAGCAAAAAAAATCCAGTACTTGAAGAAGTTGCAATTAAAATCGAAAGAACAAGACGCTTGCTCTATGCTGCGATCCACGACTTAAATAAAGCATATATAAAACCTAAATCATCATACCTGCAACCCTTACAAAACCCCAAGTTACCGCTTTTGACCCCTCGTAAAAAAAATCAGAAATAATTATCAGATTAAAAAGCTTGACCCAAGCTTAGACATAACGAATAACCAGCTTCAAAGTCTGGTTTTTGAATTTTCCACTTAAATCCTACGTCAAAACGCAGTGGTCCAATTGGCGTGTCGTAGCGAACACCAAATCCAGATCCTGCAAACATATGATCTTTTGCTTTGCTCCAACTATCAGGAATGCTATTTTGAAACAATGCTCCAAAATCACTAAACACTACAAAGCCTATATTTTTATACACATTACAACGAGCTTCGATATTGGCATTCAGCATTGTTCTACCACCTTGAGCAGCATAACGCCAAATATTATTGGCACATGGTGGCAAGCCTGCGTGTTGATCTTCAATAGGACACGTGAGCAAACCAAATGGAGGACAAAAATCTCGTTCGTAACCTCGAATAGATGATGGACCACCTAAATAAAAACGTTCTATGGGGTGTATTTGCGTAAAACATCTATTAAACACATGCCCAGCACGAGCACGCAGCGCAAGCACAATATCATCAGTAACAGAAAGATAATGTGCATGCTCTGCAAGAATTTTTGCAAAACTTGTATGATTATTAAAATCAAACATCATCCGCGCTGTAACCGTTGTCGTGTGCCCATGATGCGGACTCAAGATATTATCGACCCTACGCCACAACCACATCGGCTCGCAAAATAAATATCCCCGTTTTTTTTCAAGCAACTGCTTATCATAACACATGATACGCTGCAAATCTGGTTGGTCAGCTTCGTACAATCCTAAAAACTCAATACCCAAAGACCCACTTATCATCTGATCTTTTAATTTTTTCGAAACGTTCCACAGACCACCTTGCTGCACAGCTTTGTACAATGAATCTTGGCTACCAATGTAGACAGGTTGTTGGTACACAGAATCATATGCTTTTAACTGGAATCGTATGTCACGGTTACAAAACCAAGGGAATTCGTACGTTGTATGAATGTCTTGATAAAAGCGCGTAACATCTGCACTCACAGACCATTGATCCGTGGCTTTAAACAAGCGGTTCATAATAAAACTACAACCCACTTTATACGTAAAGCCTCGTCTCAGTTGCAAATTTCTACCCACTTGCTGTAAACCAAATCTTGTTTTTATTTCATATCGATCTGCTTCAACCAATTTAATAAAAATAGGTTTACACCCTAATTCATCCACTTCTCGACTTGGATAGACCTGAACCGAATCAAATACCGGAATTTGTTTTAAATTTTGTAACGTTCGTTCAAGGCTTGCTGCACTAAATTGTTCACCCGGCTCATATGCTAACTCTTTAACTATTTGATGATAGGGAACATGCGTCGTTCCAACAATCAAAGTCTTACCAAACTTCATAGCTGCTTTAGGAAGCGTAATGTTCCACGCCACATCTACCGTAGCATCTGCAAGCTCCTGCAACGCACAATCAACGCGTACATTATGATAACCCTGCCCTTTAAAGTGTTTTAAAATCCACTGTTTTTGTTCTTGCAACAGAGCTTTATCAAAACCAAGACCTTTGCAATAACCCCACTGTTGATTCAATGTCTGCGCAACATGTGCATCTGTTTCAACAATATGTTGACCCCACACACGTTGCTTACCTTCATCAACAAACATGACATAATCATATGCATATTCTTTTTTTGTAGGCTTAAAATCTTGTTGGATTATCTTGATATCCCAAAAACCAGCTGCTTTATACAGCTTAATCAACTTATCCGTACATTTTTTGATAAGCTGCATGTCGATATAACGTTCTTTGTACGCATGCTTAAATGCTTGTAAAACCAACAATTGTGACCGAGAATACTGTGCATGATGCAAAACCGCACTCGCAATACTACTACGCACGCCTTCATCAACAAAACAAAACATGCGCTGCTGTTCATCTTTAACCGTAACGCGCACATTCCAAAAGCCTTTAGTTTTATACAATTGCTCAATCTCATCGACAATAATCGAAACCGGAAAATGCCATGTTGATTTACCATACAATAACAAATGCTCAAGTATCTCTTGATACTTAAAAAAAACATTACCCCAAACCACAATTTCACGCTTTTTTTCCAAGGCAATGGTAACCTTAAGATCAACAGAATGTATTTTGGGTTGTAACGTCTGCACGCAATCAAATGTAACTTCTAAAAAGCCTTGCTGTTGCAATAAGCCACGTATTTTTTGTTCTGTTTTTTTCAATAGATGATCGCTATAATAACGATTGTGAAGCTTACGAGTTAAAAAATCTTGTACATAGCTTGTTAGATGAGATAAATCGACTTGCCCGACATCACTAACACAATCTACCAAAGCCGTAACGTGCCCTATTTTAAACCGATGACCCATATCAATGCCACAACGGACCACAACAGCTTTTTGATTGTTTTCAGGCAACACAACATCATAGACCCGAGCTTTTAAATACCCTTGTTCTCGTAAAAAACTTTGCATTTGATCAATAGAATATCGATGCTTAGACGCATCAAACAGCTCTCCTGAATCAATCATATACAACTGCTTTAACTTATGCTTACTGCGAAGCAAGCCCGATATCTTTAAGTAATCAAGCAAAACATGCTGTACCAAATCAAACGAAATATCATATACGCCCTGCTCAACGATAGAAACATGCATTGCAATATGCTTAAAAAGTCCCAAATGCGTAAGATAAAACAAAGCGTTTAACACGGTTGAAACCTCAACCTCTTTGCCAGCTTCAAGATTAAGCAAAGCGTCCAGATCATTGTTTTTGCAAACTCCATCTGTTACATACGTCAGATTGCGTATCGTAAAACGTTCAGGAAAAAGCTCTAAAGCCTTACTGCGGTAACTATCATCTGCAACGGTTATCGTAAACCGATCAACAGATATATTTTCCAGCTGACAGTAAGCTGAAAAATATGACGTAAAAAGTAAGGTTAATATAATAAACAACACAATAAGATTTTCCGAAAAAGAACAACGTATCCCCACTTTTTAAGTGTACCACTTTTACAAAAAACCCCAACCAAGAATATAGATATTTTAAAAGAAAAAGGTACCTTATAGTCATAATAAAAATCCTCAAAAGGAGCATAGATGAAAACAGTATTTTTTATCATCTGTAGTACCGTAGCATCCATGCCTTTATACAGCTCTGACAGTCAAGAACCTGTCATGGCTCAGGCTGTGCCAGAAAATGAACTTTTCAAAAGCACAAATATTGACATAGAAGTCATAAGCAGAATGATAACCCCAAACAATCTATTTATAGAGCTCAAAGGCAAATTCATTCCCGAAATTTTATCACGAGCATCTTTTGGAATCATACAAGAACCATCATACAACAGTAGCCATCAAGTCGTTGGTACACTGTACCTTATATTGCACAATAAAATGTACTTTTTAACTGATGACACACGATCAGCATGCTTAAACCGATTACATTTCCAAGATCATGAAAAGACATACCTTGTTGCACCTACTGCGCAAGACTATAACCAAAATACACTTCTTAAATTTCCCATACAGGCATTTAAATCGCGACTAAAATAAATATCTATCTATTTTATATTCACCAAAAAGGTGATATCATGTTTTTATAGGTAACTTTTACATGGATTTGATAAATAAGATCTAAAGTATATGAAACTAGTACGCACACGCTTTGCTCCTTCACCAACAGGTATTATGCATATCGGTAACGTCCGAGCAGCTCTTTTAAACTTTATTTTTGCTCACCAAAACAAAGGCACCTTTGCGTTACGCATAGAAGATACAGATCAAGAGCGTAACATTTCTCAAGGTACAGAATTTATTATAAAACACCTCACATGGCTTGGGCTCAACTACCAAGAAGGCCCTGATATCGGTGGTCCTTATGCACCATACTATCAGTCACAGCGTGCTGCAATTTATCAGAAACATTTACAACAATTACAAAACGATGGTTTTATCTATCGCTGTTTTTGCACACCTGACGAACTAGAAATTCGCAGAAACAGACAAATTGCAATGAAAAAACCGCCTCGCTACGAAGGCACATGCCTAAAATTAACAGCGGCAGAAATCGAACAAAAATTGGCCGCTAAAACATCATTCATTTGGCGTATGAAAGTCGATAGCTCTCAAAAAGTATCATTTAGAGACTTAGCACGTGGCATGCTCGAGTTTGATTTACAACACTTTTCAGATTTTCCATTAACACGCGAAGATGGCAGCTTTACCTTTATTTTTGCCAACTGTGTTGATGACAGCGAAATGAAAATGTCTCACGTTTTTCGCGGGGAAGAACATTTGTCAAACACCGTAAGCCAGACCGTTTTGTACAACGCTATGAAACAAACTCTGCCTACGTTTTGGCATTTGCCCATTTTATGCAATCAAGATGGCAAAAAGCTATCAAAACGTGACCGTGGTTTTTCACTTGAAGACGTTCAGCAACAAGGATACCTACCTGAAGCAATTTGCAACTATTTAGGTATACTTGGCTGTTCATTTGAACAAGAAATCATGTCTTTAGATGAACTTGCAAACAACTATCGCTTTGACAACTTACATGGTGCAAGCCAAATCAAATACGACATTGAAAAACTAAAATGGATGAATCATAAATGGATTGCTGCATACGATTTGGTAAAGTTGACAGCTTTGTGCAAACCATTCTTACAACAACATTATGATCTATCAAAAATATCTGATCAAACGCTCATGCAATTGATCAAATCAATTCAAAATGATATGCAAACCTTGGTTGACAGCGTTACGTTGTTACAATTTTATTTTATACAACCTATCGTCGACTTTACACAATATGCTGACATTGCAGATCAAGCAACCTTTCAAGCTATGCACACCGTACTACGCAATGCTGACATGACATCTTGGGAAACATTCTTAGCGCAGGTTAAACAACAAGCAAAAGCACAAAGCATCCCAGACAAAGTAGTATACTCCACGATCCGTATTTTAATTACCGGATCACCAAAAGGTATGCAACTACTTGATCTATACACCAGCTTAGGCAAAGAAGCATTCTTTAAACGATTACAGTAAACAAAAAAGGGGCACTCTCCAGTGTCCCTTTTTTTATAATTTTGAACTTGCAATAAAACATTGCTAGATTGAAAATATGTTATAAAATCTCTATTTCACACAGAGGAATATATGAAAAAATCATTTTTAACAGCAATATTGCTTTTGCAATCAATTGCGTTACTTCCCGTACTTGCACCAACTACCCACAAAAAAGTCCATGGCGCTATTTTAAAAGATACTGCCGTGTCTTACATTATTGGTGGCGAAATAACCAATACTGATACATCTTTGGGTATTTTCAAAATACAACCCGGCAAACAAACCTTTTTAATCGAATATCACAGCAAAAATAAAGACATTGCTGACATTTATCACCATGTTCAAACAGTTCTACAAGACTTACACGAAAAACATGGTATCACTGTTTCATCTGCATGCTTTGCAATTCCTGGAATAGCTAAGGGCGATTTGTTTTTACACCCTCACTTACCGTGGAGCACCAGCGACGATCGCGAAAAACCAGCAGACAAATCACTCAATGGACTGAGCAAAAAGAAATTTTTAGAAAAAGATGGCCTTGAAAAGGTCTATTTTATCAATGATTTTCAAGCTGTTGCGCTCGGGACTCAATTACTTGATTCATCTTCTTTACATACATTACAAGCAGGCAAAAGCCATCCACAAAAACCAAAATTAGTCATTGGTGCTGGAAACGGCCTTGGCGCTAGCTTACTTTTATGGGACAACCAACTCAACCGCTATGTGCCACAACAGTTAAACTATAGCTTTACAGAATTTGGTGCACAGTCTGATCTAGAGTTAGCGTTTTTCAATTACATGAAAGATCAAACTGGCAATATTGCGTGGGGTAAAGTACTGGGCGCAGGAGCTGGTGGAATAAAATTAATTTACAAATTCTTTGATGCACATGATGCACAAAAAGAACAAGAAG
Organism: Candidatus Babeliales bacterium; assembly: GCA_018061805.1. Taxonomy (GTDB): domain Bacteria; phylum Babelota; class Babeliae; order Babelales; family Chromulinivoraceae; genus JACPFN01. The sequence goes on along the minus strand of JAGOTL010000002.1, from coordinate 22,943 downwards.
ATAAAAAATATACATTAGAAAAATTTGTAGATTACCCACATTATTTAGATATTTTCACGAATCGTAAAGTATCACCTCGTTGCAAAGACTCTGTAGATTTCTTTGTTAATGCATACGCTCGCATTATCAGAAATGCCGCATACGCACAAGCAGCATATGGTGGCGTATACATAGCAAACACAGTCGCACAAGAATTTCCAGAACTTTTTGCTACTGAAGCTTTTATCAAAAACATTGTTGATTTAAGTGGAAAAGTGCTCGATGAAGGTTCAAGAAAATATCTCGAGGGATATTTAGCAGAACTTCCTTTTTATGTCGTAACTGATACAAAAGTTCAACTATACGGTGCTGCGGCATTATGCCTAGAACCAAATTTAATACGTAATTAAGTTTTACGATGCAACAAAAAAGGGACACTCAAAAAGTGTCCCTTTTTTTATAACGTCTTGGTTGTATTAAAACTGTCCGTCAATCAATCGATTTGGCAATTTTTGCAAATCAAGCACAACGCCTCGTTTTTTGAGTCCTTGCATCACTTCTAAAAAAACATCTTCTAGATCTGGTGCAACATAAAACTCAAAAATACTTTGCTCTTTATCAATGGTTCGGTCAAAAGCAACATGTTCATAAAATCTGATACCTGAGGTAATAAACCAACACAATTCTTTTTGAACACGAGCCTGATAATAAACTGAATAATTCATAAATAGATTCTAATAATGTATGGTATAAAAACTTGTTCTGAATATAAAAGCATGCTATAACCTTACCATATCAACATTGATTTGTTGAGTGAATTTATAAAGAAAGGTACATATATGTCTTCATCGCGTGATGAGAAAATAAGCCTACCTACTGCCGTAATTATTGGAGTTAATTCAATGATTGGCGCAGGGATTTTTGGCACTATTTCTCTGTTTGGCTCTAAAATAGGCCCTGCTGGCATTATATCTTTTATTATTGCTTTTTTTGCTATCTGGTTTATTGCTCAAGCATTCGCACGCGTTGCATATTTATACCCGCAAGAAGGTTCTTTTTATAACTATACCAAGCAATGGGGTGGTCACAAACTGGGTCTTGCTGCTGCAGGAGCTTATCTGTTTGGACTACTTACAGCAATGAGTCTTTTGTGCAAAATCATGTGCACATTTTTTTTACATGAATATATTCCATCCATTTCACCAACCATACTCGGACTTGGTACTATTGCGCTACTTGCTGGTTTAAATATGGCTGGCGCAGTATTATCACAGATAGGACAATATATTTTAATTGGCATGACACTTTATCCAGTGATCGCAATTACACTTCTATGCTTGACCAATATTAATACTGCAAACTTAACTCCATTTATGCCATACGGTATAACTTCTGTAATTTCTGGTATCAAGGCAGCGGTTTTTGGACTGTTTGGGTTTGAAGGCGTTGCTTCACTATTCAACATCATGCATCATCCTGAAAAATCTGTTCCTGCGGCACTTCGCATTTCAATATCAATTGTTGGATTCATATATTTTATTTTTATTAGTTCGATTTTACTTGGTATTCCGCAATCAACATTTCATATGTTTGAAAGTTTTCCAGAAGTACTGGCGTATGCATTTCCAGAGCATCCTTGGATAGTATCATCAATTGATATTGCAATTATCTTTTCAATCATGGGAACCATACATGCTGTCATTTGGGCATGTAGCGAACTTTTATTTTCATACCTCAAAGTTATAAAAATTCCTGCTCTATCAAAAGCTATTACACAAGGCCGCATTAACAAAAAAACATCTGTGTGTCTTGCAAGTTTAATCATGATCACGGTATTTTTAACTGTTGAAAAAATGGACATTTTTTTTAGTTTAACCAATGTGTGCGTACTATTTGCATTTATCACTTCCATTATCTCACTACTATTTATAAAACAAGAATGGAAATCAGGTAAAAATTATGTCACTCTCATAGGGTTGCTATCAGCTTGTGCCATTTTTGGTATTGCATTACAAAATTTAGTATTTACCATCTTGGCATGATTGATATAAAAAAGGATACGATCACATGATACTAAGCCGTAACGTTTTGCTTAAAAGCATTTTAGTCTTTACAGCATGCAACTCTTTTTTGCATGCCGGACTTACTACCTTAAAACATTTTGATCCTTCGCCACGTTATAGCGCAAACGATAGTGGCGTACCTTTGGGTAGCGTCTTTTTAGATTTAAAAAAAGCCCGCATCAAACATGAAGTGCCAAGCCGCAAAAGAATTGTTAACATTAATATGAGTGGTTTTTTACAACGTGCAGTACGCGCTAAAGGTTATAACGGCGTCAATGAATACGGAGCCGTGCTTGGTAGCCCTCAAGGTGCTTTTGAACTGGGTGATTTCCGCGGTACCATGAACGCAATGGGTCTATTTTTAGGATACAATCCTCACGTAAAACCAAAGCCAACAAACATTTGGGCAAACGGTACTGATAATGGTGATCCAAATAATATTACTACAAATTCTATTGCCGCATTTAAATTACCCAAATGCCTTTCCGACATTGCAACACAACTTGCTACTCCGAGTGTCGCAGGCGTACCAACACCCGCAAAAGGTCTTGTATTTTACAATGGTACAACATCATCTCCAATCCCAGCAACAACTCCTCCTGTTGTAAGTATTTTTAATGCTGATGCACTTGCTCGGGACACGCTTTACTTTGGTGCTTTTTCACTTCCAATCGTATATCAACAAGCTGGTATGCGCTGGGAAATAAGCTTTGAATGTAGCGAATACCTCAACTTGATCATGCAAGGCGGTATGTCAAATATGCGACAAAAATATGTCAACACCTATCAAATTTCATCAACCAGTGGCCAACAAACATATGGACCTTACAGTTTATCAAATTGGCAAACTGCAGCTACGACCCCTGCAACGATTTCAAATTTGTATAACACGCTTACCCAAGGCGGCAACACTGTTACCACCTTCCCTCCTGATACCACAGCACAACAAATATTTGATGAACAAATTAGCAACAACGTTGCAGCGATTTTAAATCCAAACTGTATGGGAAGTGATCCTTTATGTGGCTTTGAAGATTACAGCATCGACGATATTCGCATGATGCTTACCTTTAAAAAACCGTTTGAACCGTATCGCTATCGCCACGGTGACGACGAAGACACATGGCCCGATGTTATATTCACCCCATTCTGTTGGTTTGGTGGATCGTTTCCTGTGGCAAAAGGGGTCGATTATTATAACATCTTAAGCTTACCTTTTGGTAACAATGGACACCCATCTATTGGTGGTGGTGCTGGTATGACTTTTGATTTTGCTGAATCTGTCGAAGTAGGCTTTGAAGGCGGCGTAACCACCTTCTTGGAACAAAAAGAATGTCGTCCATTCCCAACGCACCAACTTCAACGAATACTATATCCTTTTACCGCTGAAGTTATGACGCAACCAGGTATGAACTGGCATATCAGGCTCTTGCTGAATGCATACCAATTTATAAAACACGTCAGCTTTTGGATGAATTATGAGCTCATTGAGCACCGTGCAGACACATTTACCATCTGTGATCTAAGCAAAGCGCAATATTATGTTCCTTCGGTACTTACCTGCCGATCTGACTGGCGCGCTCAGTTCTTTAACATGGGTCTGGTATTTGATATTCAACCAGGCATACAGGCCAGCCTTCTATGGCAACAGCCTATAGCGCCTCGTAATGCGTACTATCCAGTCTCTATACTTGGTTCTGTAAACTTCTTGTTTTAAACAAAAGGTTAACAGCTAGACTTTTTATAGAAAAAAAGTATTCTTAAAAATATATCTTATATGTTTAATTCTTTACCAAATTCGTAAGGCGGCATTTATATATGTCTAAAAAAAAGGCAAATATCAAAGTTCAAGTAACTAGCAATATTGACCGTGCTCTTCGCCAGCTCAAAAAGAAAATTGAACGCGAAGGCGTTGTCCGCGATATGAAACGTATTGTCTACTTTGAATCACCAACACAAAAGAAACGTAAACGTCTCATTCGCGCTATCAAACAAAATCTCATGTTACTTGCAAGCCGTGGTGAGTTACTGATTAAAAAATAATGAATAATCAGTCAAACGTATCACATATTAAACGATCTCAAAAAGAATCGTTACTACTCAAAGAGCTTTCAAAGATGTTGCACGAAATTACTTTGGAAGACAAAGAACTCTTTGGGTTTTTTATAAATCGTGTTGAACTTTCGAAGAATAAGGGCGCTTGTATCGTATATTTCTACGACCCACAAGGCCCTGCTACTTTCGAAGCAAAAAAACATCGATTGATTTTATACAAACCTTCACTTCGTAAAGGAATAGCTTCTACACTTGATGGACGCTATACTCCTGAAATCGTTTTTGCCTATGACCATCAATTCGAAAAACAACAACGAATTGAGTCTTTACTCGAACAAGTAAAAAAAGATATAGATAAAAACAATTCTTAAAAAATAATTTTTGCTTTGTATGATTACCTCTATCTGTTTGTTCATTGCATGCTTGATCTGGGCATACTGCCTGGAAAGCATTGCTCACTATTTCATTACGTCTCAGCTCTATACACCCTTACTTAACTGTTCTAGGGTTGATGTTATACTACGCATACTCTGCGCATGTACCATGTACGGGGCATGTGTAACTAATGTTAATCAAACTCCGCTTTTACTTGTCTATCTATCTGCGCTTTGGGTCACCATACAAACAGACTTACGCCATATGCTTATTTCTCGATACGTATCGCTCTATCTTATCCCTTTTGGATATGCAGCTGCTGCTGGGCAATTTATATCGATCAACATCTATGACAGCATCGTAACGAGTGGACTTTGTTATCTGTTTTTATGGGGCATCAATGCTCTGTTTAAAAAAATTAAAAACCATGATGGTTTAGGACAAGGTGATATCGAGCTCCTTGCTTTTGTGGGTGCATGGACTGGTATGATTGGCGCATGGTTTACCGTGTTTGTTGGTTCCGTCGTGGGAAGCCTGGCAAGCTGTTTGTACATGCTCTACACAGGACATACGCTGCGCATGATACCTTTTGGTCCATTTTTAGCACTCGGCAGTATGATATTTATATTTTGCCAACCACACATTATTGAGCTACTTCTTACCACTATGAGTGTATAGGCTCTATCGGTAACCGTTCCACCACTCCATTGCTACACACACCACCTTCTCCATGAAGCACTGATATGTGACCAAAAAGTCCATTTTTACGGTTCTGATCTATCGTAAATTCAAGTACTAGTTTAGAAAAAATACCTTTGGAGTAACTGAGCCATTGTTTATTACTATGTCGTTTGTTACTTACCGTGATGCGTGACAAATCTAATAAATAACCCATCATTTCAACCTGATGCGGAATAACTGATAAATCTCCACCTACCCAAACATCAAACCAACGTTGTGCATCTTTTCGATAATAATCAGATTTTTTTTGTTTTTTCCAGACAGTATGCACATTATCAATCAACGATGATTGAAACTCAAAGTTATTACCTGTTAACCATACATCTTCTTTGGTTGTTGGATTTTGATAAAAAACAGGACGCAGCACAAGACTTGGCTGGCCATATTCAAGCAAAAATTCATGCATAAACGTTGAATGCGGTTGTATAATAATTTTTTTATTGCGCAATGAACACAAAGAATCATCACTATGATGAACGATCATATAACCAAAATCAGTATTATTGGTTATTTTTTGAACTAATGGTGCAGCAACAACAACCATACCTTGTGACACTGCTATCAGCATAAACATACGTAGACTATTATTCATGAGCCCCCCTACCTTTTATTTGTTGCATCAATTGTAACAGTAGTCACACACGAGAAGCAAGGCTTTTCATGTTAGCATAAAGGAATTTTATCCTGAATCTTAACCTAATAGGTCTCGTATCATATCAACATGAAAAGCACCAGAACGAACAACCTCGATAGTTCCTGATGAACAATTTAAAATAGTTGATGGACTTTGCGGATACACTAATTGGCCACGTTCAACACACACAGCACCCACCTGGGACAATATGAGACGATTAACAGCGCCAACCGATTCAGGAATAGGCTGACCATGGGTGTTTGCACTGGTTGAAAACAATGCGTCATACTTTGTCAGTAAACGCAACAAACCATTATGATCTGGCACACGCAGCGCAATGGTCCCATCAGGACTTTTCATCCAGCTAGGTAAATCAGAGCGAGCTTTGACAATGATCGTAACCGGTCCTGGCCAGCATGTTTCAATTAATGTTTTCAGCTGTGACGTTAACTGCTGATCGGTAAATAAAGGTAATTTTTCTGCTGAACCAATCACGAGTAGATATGGTTTATCATGTCGTTGCTTGATCGTGTTAAGCTTATGGAAAACTGATTCAGTTATGGTACCCCATAAACCAAGCACCGTATCTCCTGATGCTAAAATCACTTGTTGATCACTCAGTGTCTGTTCTAATATTTCTTGAGTTTTTTCTTCATTCCAATAAATCATTTGCGTTCCAACTTGTTTTTTGCGAGCTTATATATAGTGTATAAAAATTTCAGATTTTTAACATTTTATTAAGGAAAATTATGAATGAAATGCTTATAATCCAAAGTATGTGTGCTGCGATACTGGGTATTATAAATGGATCTGTGTCATATTATGAAAAAACGTATGCTGCTCGACATAAAAAAATATGGCTTGGTCTTTTGTTTACCATTGTACGCTTTGCAGTTATTTTTTCTATTGTCTACTATAATTACGGATTAATTAAGGACAATGCTATACTTCTGATCGCATTCTTTGTATCCTCTTACCTATGTACCATTGTACTAGCATATAAAAAATAATTCTAAAGAGATTTGATCATGCATAACCAAAATATGCTTCATCATACAGTTTGGAAACCATTTGCACTATTTGGTCTTTCTGGAAAATTCTGGGACCTTCAAGCTGACACACTCATCAGCACGTGGGTTATTTTAATTTTAATCGCACTTGCAAGTGTGTATGTTTTTTATTGCTTAAAAAATCCAAAAAGTTTAGTTCGGTGGTGCGTTTTACAATACGTACAAGTTTTTAGAGATCTGTTACTACAGTCACTTAAAACTTGTCCTATCAACCATCTTGCTATGATTGGTTCGTTTTTTACCTTCATAACTTTATGCAACACTATTCAAATTATTCCGTGGCTGGAAGAACCAACCAAAGATTTAAATACCACCTTTGCTTTAGGACTTACTTCGTTTTTGTATGTACACTTTAATTCTATTAAAGCTAAAGGTTTACTTCACTATATCGCACATTACTTTGAACCATTTTTTATCATGTTTCCACTCCACATCATTGGTGCCATATCATCGATCATTTCACTATCGTTTCGTTTATTTGGAAATATTTACGGTGGCTTTATCATAAGCTCGCTGTATTCCAAAGTTTTATCTGGATCTGTAATAGCTCAAACGGTTGGTATTATTTCAGGTGCCAATATTATCATGCTACTTTTGTTTGGTATTTTTGAAGGTCTTATACAAGCATTTGTGTTTACTATGCTGACCATGACATACCTATCTATGGAATTAACATCTGAAGATGAAGTGGGCATACCATGATCGATATGTTGTATATTTTATACGCCATTGTACCAGCAGTGCTATCTGCTCTTGGTACATCTATTGGCCAAGGTTTTATTGGTGCCGCAGCACTCCAAGCAATGAACCGCCAACCAACATCTGCAAATGCGATTTCAAAACTTTGCGTGATCGGTATGGCAATTACCGAAACTGCTGCCGTTATGGGTATCGTGATATCAATCATGATGCTGGGCGATATAAACACACTTCAAAATTCGAACTACGCCAACTACGGTGCAGCTGGTATTGCTATCGCTATGGGCCTTTCCGGTTTTTGTGCTGGGATTGCTTCAGCGTTTCCTGCTGTTGCAACATGCCACAGTGTAGCCTCACAACCCTTCCTTCAGACAAAGCTGCTAAATTTAATGCTCATTACACAAACTCTGATCATGACGCCTAACATGTTTGGCATGTTGATATCGTTGCTTATAAAATCAAAAATACACTCCGCTGCAACTGTCCAACATGGTTTCCAAATGCTTGCTGCGGGTATTAGCATAGGACTCGGTTGCATTGGACCATCGATCGGACTCAGCTTGTTTGCTTTTGCAGCATGCCACGGGGTAGGTACCAACAAACAGGCCTTTGGCAAAATTATGACATTCACGTTTATTTGCGAAGCAATTATTGAAACACCTGCTATCTTTTCATTGTTGATATCGCTTATGATTTTAACCACTGCAATTAATCCTGAATCATTTATTCAAAGTTGGCAATTTATAGCAGCAGCAATTTGTATCGGCCTAAGCACTATTTCTCCGGGTATAAATTCTGGTAGAACTGGGGCGATGGCATGCACACAAATCGCCTTGCATCTTGATCAATATCCATCTTTATCAAAGATCACTATGCTTGCACTTGCTATGATTGACTCATTTGCAATTTATGGACTCTTAATCGCTATTGTTATGCTGCTTTTTTAATACACGAAGGATTTACATGAAAAAATCATTACTGAACTCTATTGGTAACACACTACTTGTTAAGATTTTTGATCAAAAACCTGGCACTATGTATGCAAAATTAGAATACCTCAATCCAGGCGGCAGCATTAAAGATCGGTCAGCTTTGTACATGGTTGAGTGGGCAGAACAACAAGGCTTACTCAAACCTGGCATGACACTTATTGATGCATCATCAGGCAACCACGGCATTTCACTTGCAATGATTGGCGCTATAAAAGGTTACGATGTCACGATTTGCTGCATGGACAAACATAGCAAAGAAAAAATTGATACCATCAAAGCGTATGGCGCAAAAGTTATGACATTTCCAGGCACTATGTCACTTCAGGATCCAAACAGCTATCATTCTCAAGCGGTAAAAATGAATAAAGAAAATCCAAATTCATATATGCCAAATCAATATTGCAGCACAATTAACAGCATTGCACATTACACACACTTGGGACCTGAAATTTGGGAACAAACAGAAGGCAAAATTACTCATTTTATTGCTGCAGCAGGAACTGGCGGTACCGTGAGTGGTGCAGGTAAATATTTAAAAGAAATGAACCCTAACATTAAAGTTATTGGTGTAGATGCTGCAAATTCATATCGCTCTACCAAAGGTAACCCTAAACCATACAAACTTGAAGGTATCGGTGTTGATTCTGATTCTCCTGTCTTAGATAACAGCGTGATTGATGAATTTATCGAAGTAACTGACGAACAAGGCATGCAGTTCATGAAAACTATGGCACACCAGCATGGCTTACTGGTTGGACCAAGCAGTGGCGCTGTTGCCTATGCTGCGCACACCTACGGCGACAAATTATCAGAAAACGATGTTGCTGTTTGTATCTTCGGTGATTCTGGCCGTGCATATCTTTCAAAAGGTTTTTATGCATGATAGGATACCTTTTTAAAAAGGAGATCCTATGAAAAAAATAGTTTTAATCACTCTTGTAAGTTTATGTAGCAATATATCGACAACACCAATCACACTGCCCAATCATTCAATTGTTGCGCAACGACTATCTGTTATCAATATTGAATGTTTTCAAGAGCTTACCAATATAGCATCCATGCTTGCAGGAGCAACTATGGAGCCATCTGCTATTGCAACAACTATAGATAGTTGCATTACAACGTTTCAAAACTGCTTACAAAACAAAAGTACAATCTACATCGCTACTATGAAAACAGTGCTCATGTTATCTAAACCGTTACTACTTGAAACGCTCTTGCAAGACCATGCTGCAGCTTTACAAGAATTGTACGATGCACACCTGTATATTCCCCTAGAACATATATAAATTTTATGACTCCAAAAACACTCTTGTTTCTTATAACGTTCTGCTTGTCTATGGTACTCTATACATCTGATACATCATCAAATATGGCCGTCGTCGCTTATGACCTACACCGCAAATCAGAAATATTTCTTTTACCACCAGATACATACCAAGCTACAACAGATACTATAATTCCATACGTTATGCCAAATGACCAATACGTTGCTCAAAAAAGATGCTTAGATAATGAAATGTCCGGTATAGAGTTAGATTTGTTCATTGATGATTGTCGTCAAACAATCTCAAAAGAACTTGAGCAGCACGCTCTAGAATTACGAAAAAAAACCTGACATATTAATTGTCTAAAAGATTTTTTAAAGATTACTACAACAAAAACAACTTATATCACACAAATGAAACCTTTAATATACGGAAAAAACAACCATTTTTTTTATTTTTATACTCTGCCTTTCAGCTCCAAGTCTATCTATCTATCTATCTATCTATCTATCTATCTATCTATCTATCTATTGAAAAAAACCTTTATAAAAAGGCATACTGTGTATAAATAATATCGTCCACTAAAAAAGGAGTACCTTTATGAAAATTTTACGTTGCATAATGCTTACTATGCTGAGCATTTCATCTGTTTTCTACGCAACTCCTCACACCAAATCAACCGGGAAACCTGCTACTATAAATCATTTATTAAACATTTTTAAAGCCGATAACGTTACAGATTTGCAGAGCTTTGTTGAAAAAAATCCAAAGTTTAATTGGAACGAACAATATGAACATTTACCATGGTCAGGTGAAACTGCAACACCTTTAATTGCTGCTACATACCTAGGAGCAGTCAATTGTCTTACCTACCTTTTAAACCATAATATAGGTAGCATCAGAAATTCATGGGGAGCAAAAAGCTCGCATGGCTTTACAGCGTCACAATATGCTCAAAACCCTCCAAACTTAACCACTGCTCAAATGCCATTTAAAAATGACATAGCTAACAAATATACAAAAATTGCTAACTTAATTAACAAATTTAAATAAACCAAACATTAACATTAATCTTGGGACTGATATAATGAAGCAAAAAAATGCTCTTTCTATCGGTCCTTACTTTTTTTAAACATAATGAATATATAGAACCAAGCAAACATGGGAAAACATAAAAGCAGAAATACCAAAAATCGTAGACCGCATGCCAGACAAATAACATGCAAAACTATTTTTTAAAAAGGTTTTTTCATGAATACATACAAATATATTTTATGTACATTTTGCCTTATCTGGACAATGTTCGTGACGATATGCTCATCTGAAAACACTGCTAGATCACATTACATTCTAGAAAGAAAACAAGAACTGGATAAAGCATACAAAGCTTTGGCTATATATCAACTGGTTACAATATACGACACTCTTGCTCAACATCGTTTCAACGCCTCTGAACTTAAAAAAAAAGAATTTTTATTACTTGCAATACATCCAACATTGATACTGCCTGTAACAGAACTTGATATTTTTAACGCTCGCTTCTATGCTTTACCTGATTATCTAGATTACCTTATTTCAAACTATGAAGGTGATTTTTCACTTAATTCTTATGCAGCAATCGAAACAATCAAAGGCATAATATATTTCAAGCGTAAAATAGCGCAGCACAGCCAACAAGCATTTGATGTTCAAAACCAGAACACACACGAAAACAATCTTGCTATGCATACACGATATATCAAACTCGCCAAGGTTTTTACCAAACATAACGTTGATTGGAATAAAATATTTAACACCTATAGATATTCCACTACAAACTGTTTTGACCTCATAAACATGCAAGATGCTAAAAAGCTCATGTACGCTAATCATGATACATTGTGCGCTATGAATCTGTATCGGCCAGGCGCTGTAAAGTTACCTTCAATACCACAACCTAAACCAACCTGGTGGGATCGCACCAAACAAACATTAAGCAACATCGCAGACAAAATAACTGATGTTTAATACGTTTTAGCCCACAAAATCCTTGTTTTTAAAGGTATTTTTAAAGCATACTGATACTAGAAGGTCATTAAAAATGGGGGTTTAAATCATGAATTTAAAAAAATATATATTTTTGGCTGTATGCTTTTTATCAATAAGCAACACGCCTTTTTTACTAGCTGCACGCGGTACTTTAATTTTATACCCAGATATCTATACCAACCCAAAAGATATTTTATACCAAGACTTAGAAAGACTATCGAAAGCAGATCCTAAGCTCGAGATGGAATCTACCGCTATCGATATATATAATCCAACTGATCCTGTGCTAGGTACAAAAATAGAAAACACTTTTATAGATAGACTTAAACAATCACCCGACATTGTTTTTTCAGGTTATGACATTATAAATGCAATTGATCAGCTGAAACCAAAATATTTAGATTATATGTTGTCTCAAAATAAGAGATTATATACAAAATATATTATTCAAAAAGCCCCACTCCCTGATTATTACACCACAGCACTAGAAAGCCCTTTTGACTATGGTAAAACCATGAAAGATTTTCTTGTGGATAATACTACTATCGTGAACGATCTTATGGATAGACCCATCGACGAGTTTTCACAAAATATGCTAGAAATAACTCTAGGCACTCCCTTATATCTGCCATGGCGTGAAAAATCTATAGCAATGATACACGTCTTAACAAAACATGGCTTTGATTGGAGTACATATTTAAGCCTTCCCCAAGGAATAGATATGCGACAAGCCCTACAAAATGATCCTACTTTACGCAATGCCATGACACCTAAACACCCAGGAGCTGTTAAGTTACCGCCAATTTCATCACAAGTGCCCGAAATTCATCAACCAACCTGGTGGGATCGTACCAAACAAACATTAAGCAAAATTGCTGACAAGTTAACTGATGTTTAATCTAAAAAATGCCCAAAAATCTTGTTTTTAAAGACCTTATTCGGGCATACTGATAGTAAAAGGTTATTAAAAATGGAGATTACAATGAACCTTAATACGTATTTATTCTTAATGTTTTGCTGCTTGTCGACCATAGGCATGCACACGCTATCAGCTTCAGATGATCGATCAGAAGTCGATACAAAATATTTAACAACAGCAGATCTAGAATTTCGTGACTGGATAAAACATCGAAAAACTCGTGCCTACAAAGATTTAGAAGATTTAACTCACCATACCATGGGCTACCCGGTTGTCTTGAGCGACGTTGATCCTAAGGCAGCTGACCTGGATCCTATTTTAGCTATAGACATAGAAAATAAATACATAGAAAGATTTCAGCAAACACCCGTTATCGTATTTGAAAGCTATGACATTTTAAATGCGATTATGGAATTGAAACCACGATATCTAGATTATATGTTATCTCAAAATGAAAAACTATATCAACAGTACATAATCCAAGCAGTACCTATCCCTGATTATGTTAAGATAACAACGGGTATGATACCTATAATAACAGAATCTCTCTATAATCATCCTAGTACAATGCAAGATGTGCTTAATGAAGAAGGAATCATGAGCCAGCTTTCAGCGGTTACATTAAAAAGCATCCAAGGCCTTCCTAAGTATAAACCATGGCGTGAAAGAACCAGAGATGTCATCAGAGTGTTAACAAAACATGGCTTTGATTGGAGTACATATTTAAGCCTTCCCCAAGGAATAGACATGCAACGTGCCCTACAAATGGATCCTTCTTTACGCAATGCCATGACACCGAAGCACCCAGGGGCTATGCCTCATGGTAATCGCCCAGGCGCTGTACGACTACCCTCAATACCTCCACAAAAAACCTGGTGGGATAAAACCAAACAAACATGGGAAAACGTAAAAGCAGAAATACCAAATATCGTAGACCGCATGCCCGATAAATAACATACAAAACCTTGTTTTTAAAGGTCTTTTTTCGGGCATACTGATAGTAGAGGGTTATTAAAAATGGAGATTACAATGAACCTTAAAAAATACGTACTGTGGATTTTTTGCGTCATATCAATTACTACCATAGATATACAAACCTCTAAAGACGATAGAAAAGCTTGGGATGAATTTTATAGAATTAAAAAAATACTTGAACTCAACGAAACTTCCGATGGTAATATTCTTTCTGATAGTGATATTCTTTCTTTAGAAGAACAATTAAGCAAATTACCAGAATTACCTCTTGATTTTTTTGATACCTCAGCAATTGCTTTACGACATAGTTTACCAAATTACTTAAACTACCGTCTACGCAAAGGCAATTTTTATAACTCCAACCAAAGCGCATTCGAACTACTCGTGTCGCGTGATATTCTTAAATTATTAAACAAAGCCATAGCAAATCCACCAAACCTACGTATTCGAGATATCCAAACCATTCAAGTTTTAACTCGCAAAAGATTTAACTGGGATTTATATTTACACAATCTTAGCATGGATAATAGTAAGGCTGCACAATTAATACAAGAATCTCTTCAAAAGAATGTTGCTTTACAGAATGCTATGTATCCACCTCACCCAGGTGTGCTACGATATTTACCTCATGGTAATCGCCCAGGCGCTGTGCGACTACCTTCAAGTAAAGGTAAAGAAATACAAGAACAAACTTGGTGGGATAAAACCAAACAAACATGGGAAAACGTAAAAGCAGAAATACCAAATATCGTAGACCGCATGCCAGACAATTAACACTCAAAAACCTTGTTTTTAAAGGTCTTTTTCGGGCATACTAATAGTAGAAAGTTATTAAAAATGGAGATTGTCATGAATCATAGATTTGTAGCGTGGTACGCTATTTTAGCCTTAACAGCAACTACCGTAACGATATCAGAGCTGAATGCTAAACATACCGTTACTTCGGTCGCACCATCAGCTGTTACACAACTATACGATATTTTTTATCGCGATAATGTTTCCAGCTTAAAAGCGTTTATCAAAGAAAATCCAACATTTGCTTGGAATACACATTACCTTAACCTACCTTGGTCACAAGAATACGCAACTCCGTTAATTGCTGCTACATGGCTGAACGCTGCAAACTGTTTACGTTATCTATTGTATCATAACACAGGCGGTATTAAATCATCGATAGCAGATACAAGCTCTCGTAACCTTACAGCGCTACACTACGCTCAACATCCTCCAGCATTCACAAAAAAACATATGAACAAAAATCATAAAATTATAGGTTTATTAAAACAGTATTCGTAAACTACTGAATACAAATTTTCGATAAAAAAGGGCTCAATTTCGAGCCCTTTTTTTAATTCTTTTAAGCATGCTTCCAATGATTATATAATTTTGCTTGTTTATCCCACGCAATAAGCGTTTCTTTAGGAATTACTTTGCGCACAATTACCTGATAATTTTTAATCCATTCTTTATACGGTATTTTATCTGGGCACTGCTTTTTTGTTGCATAATGCCACGGATAAAAAGGTGTAATTTCAAAAATAATATTGCCATCTTTATCATTGTAAAACCAACTGTTAAAATATGGACGTTTTTCTGTATGATCATTTCCTACAAAATGATAATTTTCTAGCACATCAGTATCTTTTATAAGACCTTGAAAAAATTGATTCCACTCAAAACCTAAGTCTGGTGTAACATCTTGATCAAAATATTTTTTATTATTAATTAAATCTTCCACATAATCTGTTGTTCCAAACCCTCCATAAAACATATCTGCCTCTGTCTGTCCAAATTTAATGGTTAATCCTAACTCTTCATCGACATAATCAACATCAGACCGAGCACATACTTCACAGTAACCTTCAGGAATAGGTTCTGGTATAACTTGTATATATTGCTTATCTGTTATTTGAAATTTCATTTTTTCACATTACAATGTTTAATTTTATTAAGATGAATACAAAATTATATTCTATAATAATCACAATTTATACTTGCATATTTTTATCAAGCTGCGCATACAACTCATTCAATTGTCGTACCCATTGCTGAGCAATATCGTGAGAAATAATTGATTTATATACAATCTTATATTTTAATAACCAATCGTAGTAAGAAATATTCAGTTCATTCGATGGCGCATCTGTAAAAAACCATGGATAAGCTAATGATACCTGCAAAATTATATTACCTTGCTGATCATTATATAAAAAAGTATTATTACCAAAGTCTCCATCAGATTTATTTTGAAAAAAAACAGTATCACTCGCTACCCATTTCCAAGTAGGAAGTGGATGACCAGAATCTTCAGCTAAAGATATTTTTTGCCAATGTTCATTCCACAATAAACCTAAATCAATATTACGATCTAATCCTATTGGAATATTTATTTTTCCTTCTATACATTTTTGTATATGCTCAGAAAAATAATACAAATCATAACCAACCGCAAACCTATGAATCTTAATCTTATTATTTTGATGTTGTAAATACGCGACAAAAACAGCGTTGTTCAGATCAATGATAAAATCATAATCGTCACTTTTTGTTGCTATCAATAAAGAATCTATTGTGTTAATTTTTAAATTTAAACTCTGATTCATTTTTTTGTATATTACACGACCCTTAATCATGCTTCCAATGATTGTATAACTTAGCCTGATTATCCCACGCAATAAGCGTTTCTTTAGGAATTATCTTACGAATTGTTACCTGATAGTTTTTAATCCATTCTTTGTACGGTATTTTATCTGAACATTTTTTCTTTGTTGCATAATGCCATGGATAAAAAGGCGTAATTTCAAAAACTATATTTCCATCTTTATCATTGTAAAACCAACTCATATAATATGGCAATATAGCTTTATGACTATTACTTTCAAAAAAATATTTATTCATAACATCACTTCGAGCTATCAATTCTTGACAATACTGATTATACTCAAAACCAGGATCTATACGCTGCTGAACATCAAAAAATAATTTATTATCTAATAAATCATCAAAATTTTTAATACCCACAACCCCATTAAACGTTTCTATTTCTGTATACCCAAAACGTATATTTAACTTTATATCTTCATCGATATAATAAACATCACACATAGCACATACTTCGCAATCACCCTCTTGAAATGGTTCTGGTATAACTTGTATATATTGCTTTTCTGTTATGTTAAATTTAATTACATCTATCATTTTAATTTTCCATTTGTACGCATCAAACCTGCTGCTATTAAAGTATTTATACTATCCTGATCTAAATTTTCTTCTACTATATATCCATGATATTGACAAGGTGCCTGTTCTTGGAATTTTACAACTTCACCATTTTCAACACCGACTCGAGTTTCGAGGCCTTGATTACCTTTAGTTTTAACCAAAATCGAATTATCTAGTACTTTTTGTCCATGATGCGGAGCTTTGCTAGCTTTACCTTTTGAATTTTCGTGATGCTTAGGACTACCCGTATATTTCATTACCTTTTTCTTAGCTTCATTTGCGGCTGCGTCGGCTACAACACCTTTACCTTTAGGATCCTTCTTCGGATCTTTATCAGGATCAGAATTATTACCTCTATTGGCATCATTTTCTCTTTTTTTTCTGTCTTTCTCGAAGTTTTTCAACTCCTGTTTTTGACGCTCTCGTTTTTTCTTTTGTAAATACAACTCATGGTTTACATTAAAACCATAATATCTGCGCAAAAGTTTCTTATCTGCTTTTGATAAAACCGTTAAATCATCTACAACAGCCGCACTATATTTTTTCTTAGTAGGATCATACCATGCAGATGTGCATGTAAATTTAATTACCTTACCATTATGAAAACTATATCTATCATTACTACCTGCAACAGACGTCGATAAATCAAGCAACCTTTGACCATGACCAAGGTGATAATTAAGCCTTGGATCCACAATAGGATCATCTATGACAGGGTCACTGCTCGATCCTTTAACATATACACCATTTTGGCATGCTATTTTATTAGCCATTTCAGCCAAAAAAATAATATTTTCCTGCTCAATAAGAGCGTCGTATATTTTTTTTGCTTTTATATATTCACTAAGTTCCTCTTTGCTCATATTTTTAGTGTTTCGCGCTGTTTCACAAAGAATTGGAGTCTTACATCCAGGCAGTATCATTTTTGTCAAATACCCAATAACAACGCCACCTACAACTATCGGCATAGCTGATCCAACTGTCATCACTGCATTCAGGCCAGCAAATTCTGCTATCATTGCTGATCTATTCGAACACATCCCGAGAGCAACCATGGCAACTGTATTAAGTAATGTTTGAAGAGGACTATCATTGTCATCTTTAGGTAATTTAGGATCAAAAAATCCACCATTTCCACAGCTATTGCCTAAGTGACACGGTGTGCCAGAATTACCTGCATTCATCGATGATTGTGATACTATTTTCAATCTATCTGGAATAAAAACTGGATATCCGTTACATTTCAACGGAACTGAAAACATTTCTTGATTTTGTTGATAATATTCTCTGGTTGGAATAAATACAGTTATCGTATCATCTTGCGAATTATTATGTTTCATGTGTTGATGTACGGATATAATATCTTCTTTTAGCGAATTATTTTGCATAGGTTGTCGTTTGTGCAACAACAGATTCTCTTGAAACATTGAGTGTAATAAAGGTTTACGCTTTATAGACAAAGCCAATATCAATTTATTTTCTAAATCAATATCTCTTGTAACAAAAACAATTTCTTTTTTAAAATCACTTTGTACAAAACTTTGATCAAGTGTAACATTTGCTCTTCTAACCGCTTGATCTAGCGGTGTAACAAGATGAGCATATTTTAATCTTTCAGG
The DNA here is from genome assembly GCA_018061805.1 of Candidatus Babeliales bacterium. Classification (GTDB taxonomy): domain Bacteria; phylum Babelota; class Babeliae; order Babelales; family Chromulinivoraceae; genus JACPFN01. The sequence continues at coordinate 4,304 of JAGOTL010000002.1, read as the reverse complement.
AGCTTTCCAATAATTATTTATTTGATCATTCAAAATATTTAGTGGCTTTTTTTCTTGCTCTTTTTTACGTTTTTTTAGCGCCAGCTCTTCCCAATACTGCGCTCTTTCTTCATCCTCCTTTTTTAATAATCTTTCTGACTCTTCATACTCTTCATTTCTTCTTTGCCTTCTAACTTCATATTCTTCTTCATCTACTATTGAACGAACACGAGGTTCTTCTTTCACAGAAACTTCTTCATGCATGCTAACTGTTTTTGTAGAACATTGAGCACTACAAACAGAAGTCTCTTCTTTCTGACTACTGATTACATGACTTTCAGTTCTAGCGGTAGAAGAACTAGAACTACGATCTTCATCTCTACAAGACTTGCTTGGAGAAACACTAGTATTGCCCGAATTTCTAGAATCATCACTGAAAGAACTATGGGAAGATGTACGATCACAAGATCTAATAGATCCTGTCAATGTCATACCTTGGACTACATGTGGTACTATAAGTAACAATAAAACGCGAAAATATTGTTGATTGAAATGCTTAGAATTCATGTTTTAAAAATCTCGTTTTTAATAATCGATAATATGGTTGTTTATATAAAAACTTATAATGTCTTCTGCTTAAATAAAACATCATAAATATGTTGTAATTTTTTATAACTTAGAGCTTATTCCTTCTGGTGTGTAATATGCATTTGCATACATACAATGAATTAAATTGTTCTATCATAATTGTGATCAAGAGTAAACTTTGCTCAAAAAAAATCAACAAATAGATTTACTTTTGCACAGAAAAAGATTTTTATAGATAAAAAAACAATTATTAAATATTAAGTTTTATAAAAAAATTACGCATGCTGAACATGCATGTTTAGAACAAACAATTCTTGCAAAAATGAAACATGTTCTATACATTGCTGGTGATGATCATAATAATAAAAAAAGGATTATGATATGCGCTCTTTAATTTTTATAGTCATGATTAATTTAAACTGTTATGGCGCTCCTCCACAACAAAAAACTATCGCTGCTACAAGCATCAAAACACATCCTGAAACAACTTTTGATGAAGTTAATACACACATCAAAACAATTACTGCTGAAATTATCGCCCAAGGCGACGTATACAAGGCTAACAAACCACGCACAACTCAATACAAAACTGCTTTAAAACTTGCAAGCAAACAACTCAAAGAAAACCAAAAAAATATAACCCCTGCTACACTTGAAAATGAACCTGATTAACAGAAAGAGCCTGCGCATTTTTGGCAGGCTCTTTGTATATAACAAAAAATAAAGTCTCATAAGCTGATAATATCAAGACAAAAAATTACTCTTTATCTTGCCACGTAGCTTCAAGCATTTTCACAAATGTTGGCGATAGCGTACTGCGCAAAAACGGATCATCTAAAAATTCTTTTATTTGTTCTGGCGTATGTCGTTGTAATACAAAATCTTTGACAAAATCTTGATCAAGCGCCATATCACACCAGTAACCATGATATCGCGTTAAAGCACTTCCTGCTTGGTGTATTGCAACACCTGTCATAAGAAACAAAGCAAAACCTGAACATACACCAATATCTGGCTGCGTACAAAATTCACTGTTCGCAACCAAAGTCCCAAATATACCGCTTACCATACCAAAAAATGCTGCACGCACTTTTGCTGCAGAACGCTCTTGTTCTGGCTTTTTAATTAAACGCTGCGTCTGCAGAATAGAATCATTTAAACTTTTAAACGTAACGGCTCTGTCTGGATAATATGCTTTCTCTGATATTTCTTGTCCGTGCGTATTTTCAGGTATTTTAATAAACAACTTCTTTGTTTGTGCAAACTGTTTGCTCTTAGATAGTACTAATCTATCTGATGCAAATAACGGCGTAATTCCCATAAAGATAATAACAAATAGATTCATAATCATAGTAAGCACCATAGTATCAATACACTTTTTGTTTTGATTTTTGAGCAATCGACCACAATATTTTTTGCGAAATATCGGTTGCAAGCTCACCAAATTTTAACACTTTGAGTCTTTGATATTGCAACTTTTGACGCATATCTTGCCACGATTTTTTAAGCAACTCTATAGGCTGATAATATTCATCAAAACCTAAGTGAAATGTTCCCCAATGCATCGGGATCAAGGTGTCTGCTTTAAGGTCGATAAATGCTTGCACAGCTTCTGAGGCATCAATATGAGTATCTTTCATCCATGATCGTGGTTCACCAGGTGCAATAGGGAGCAATGCAACATCAATACCCTTAAAGTAATGACCTATTTGTTTAAAATGCATACCCCAGCTTGTGTCACCACCAAAATAAACTTTAAAATCACCTGATTGTATCATCCAGCTACCCCAAAGTGATCTGTTTTTATCAAACAAATTTCGCTGTGACCAATGATTAGCAGGTAAGAATGTACACTTAAAATCTTTATCTGAACTATCAACGACCTCTTCCCACCAGCTATGTTCCGAAACATTTTTAAACAAATGACGATCAAACCAATCTTTATCACCCATCGGCACCAAAACTTTCATGTGTGCAAAGCGCTGCTTTAAAGCATACAGCGATGCACTATCCATATGATCAAAATGATTGTGGGAAATTAAAACATAATCAATTGGAGGCAAATCGTCCACATTGACCACTGGCGGAACTAAACGACGAAATACAGATGATAATGACCCAAAAATAGGGTCTGTCAAAATGTTTTTTTGAGCAACTTGAATAAGAAACGTAGAATGACCTAACCAGGTAATCACTGGTTCTTCACTGCGTTGTGGATAGGTTGGTTTTTGAATCAATTTTTTTAGATCAAGGCGCAGCTCTTTATCCCAAACAAGCGCTTTAATATAATGCACAAATGTTTTTATAATAGGCATAAACCATTCATGGTTCATCCCATCACAACAGACAAATTTGCCATAACTACGCTCAGGAGACATACGTTTCATAAGACCAAAACCCTAATAATAGATAGTAACATGTTACTATTCGTTCCAATACCCAGCGTAAAAACTGGCGCATTGCGCGAAGTAGAATAAAAAAACCCCCCACCCAGATATAAAATATCACGGATAGGGGAAATGGAGGTTACGCTTATTTCTGAGTAAGTAAATAATACATTATTTAGCCTAACTCAATACATCTAGAAAATCAAATTAATTTTAAAAGCGTGCATTTTTAAGTTACTGATCGTACTTTATTACTTGCACGGGACACGTTTTTGCTGCCAATTTTATAGCCTCTTGATACGCTTCAGGATCAATGTCGCGTTTCACATACGCCACATCTAATACCTCAAATATCTCTGGGGCTATAAACTCACAACGTCCACAGGTGATACACCCAGGATTTATCCAAACTTTTTTCATTAAAATTAGAACCCTTAACCCGTATATTCTTCTTTAAGAATAAGGTATTTTTCAATCAAAGGCAACTTCTGAACAGTACAAATATTTTAAAGGATTTACCTTAACGCCATGATGCAAAATTTCAAAATGTAAATGAGACGGATCGCGCTTTGCCCGAACACGGCCTGTTGAACCCACAGCACCTATCACCTCCCCTTGTGCTACCTTGGTTCCTTCTTGCACAAACATCTCATCTAAATGTCCATAACGAGTCGTATACCCATACGCATGTTTAATTTCTATCAACGTTCCATAGCCCGCTTGCTCTTCTTGCGCTCTAGTCACAACACCTGCAGCAGCCGCTTTAACACTAACCCCCTTGAAAGCAGCCATATCTATACCACCGTGATGTTGCATCGCGCCTTTATGCTTACGCATACCAAATAAAGAACTAACCCAAAAATCACATAAATCTACGGGCCAATCAAAAGACACTGTTTTTTTTCCAATAATTTTATCAGCCAAGCACATTTTAATAGCTTGTCCATAAGAATCACCCAACGTTTTTTTACGAAACTTAACGACCGATTCATTGCTATTGAAACACATATGGCTACGACGAGCCATAAGTTGATCAGTTGAGATCAAAAGAATAAAAAGATATAACCTATGCGCAGAAAACCATTTCATAGTAACCTCCATTTCCACACTCATAGGTATTTTACCGATTTTAAAACCGTAAAATCAACACTTCATCACAAAAAGGTAATGTATTTGTTCTAGATCTTGCGATACAACCATACCATACAAGGTAACGTACAAACCAAACAGATTACAAAATCAAGCCTGATGGTTGGATAAGCTTGATACAGAACTGACGGTATCATGCTTCCCACGATCATTCCATACGTAATCAGAAAAACCGCATCTATGTTTTCTTGAATAACCCAT
>JAGOTL010000035.1 GCA_018061805.1 Candidatus Babeliales bacterium | reverse complement strand
TCCAACAGTTATTGCAAGATTTATTTTATGCTCTGTACTTGCAGTAACAATTTCAACCGTTAACAGACAATCTTTAATTTCTGCAACGCTCATTACTCCAGATTTATATGGCCCATTAACAGGCCACAGCCAGCAAGTATATTCTAATGTTTTATTTACACGTCTTGCGGTACTTGTCATTCCGTTACTATCACTCATTATTGCATGGAATCAATCATACAGCGTCTTAGAATTAGTGCTGTACGCATGGTCAGGCCTGGGTTGCACCTTTGGACCTATGATACTGATGTCACTCTACTGCACCCAATTAAATCGTTTTGGCATGATGGCTGGAATTATAACTGGAGCATTGCTTGCAATCACATGGCCACTTAATAGCGCAGTGCCAACACTAGTTGTAGGATATATCGCAAGCCCTATAGTGGCGTATGTGACCACAAAATTAACTCGTTAATATTCTAATATGCCTGCATTTTGTGTAATGCAGGCATATTTTTATCGATATTTTTGAATCAATAACCGTAATTTTTCAACAGTAGGTTCAGAACACAACTCCTTTGATATATCTTTAATTTTTTGAATATCTAAATCCCACCATCGTAATTCAAGTAATAAATCAATAATTTCTTGTTCAAATCGATACCGTATCAAACGAGCTGGATTACCTCCTACAATGGCATAAGGTGGCACATTTTTGGTAACAACACTACAACCTGCAATAACTGCTCCATCTCCAATAGTAATCCCTGAAAAAATTGTAGCACCTGAGCCAATCCAAACATCATTACCAATAATAATATCACCCTTTGTACAAGACGTTTCTAATGCCTTATAATTCGAAAAAATTTCTGAGTACACATGACCAAATGGGTATGTTGTTGCCCAATCAACACGATGATTACCTCCAAGAAAAATAGTAACACTATCTGATATAGAACAAAACTTTCCTATCACCAATCGTGCCCCTTCGTGATATTCGCGAATAAGCAGCTCTTCTCCATACGTAAATTCACCTATAAAAATCTCACTTTCATGTATCTTGTACACTTTTTTTGATGGCATAACAGGATCTTGAGCTATTACACTATTACATGCAAGGAACAAGGAACCTACAAAATTCAACGCAATACGTGTATGTAATCTATTATTATTCATCGTATCAACCTTTTTTATATAACTAAATCTCTTTTATCAAAGCATCTCAACAATAGGTTTCAATGCATCAACCGAGACATGCGTCACAGCACTCCAATCCGCACCCAAGAATGTGCCAAAACTACGTTTCTGAGCAGCATACCACGTATCATTATTACATAACTTTACTGCAGTATAATCTAAATTAAATATAGCCGATTGCCACCAAAAACAACTTTCAACATATCTTTGAAATATCTCAATGATCTTGGTGCCTGGTTTGCAAAATACAATATTAGTAAGCCCAGAACCATGTTCAGCCACGACTACTTTTGCATTATGAAACAATAAAACTTGGTCAATAAAAGATAAGTCAGCTAATCTATATCGAACAAAACCCTTTGCTTCAAACAACTCAAAAACTTCATCTTCGTTTGATATACGACGTGACTGAGTAGCGTCTTTACGCGTAATAAATATTTTTTCTGGGAAAGAATGTTCTTGTCCTTTTGTTTTTTCAAGCACCGCATTGAGCAATTTATCTCTAACATAGCGCGTTGTATCTGGATGAGTTTGACTGCCAATACTATTACAAAAATACACATTACTGTTCATAGGCATACAAGGAACAACTAATATATCTGCTTGCACACAAAAACGTTCACCCTCCGGTTTAACAATTTTTGCTCGATCAACGCCCCATAAATCTAATGTTTCTTGTTTCACTGACGAATCTGGATTAACATACAACCAATCATAATCAATATTACCCATCTCAAGTACCGCTAAACGAGCAAATACATCAAGCACCCAATGAAAATAAACATCTTGCGGTTGTTGGGCAATCACAGCTAACTTCCCAGGAACATGTTTTACTTGTAAACCACTGTGATCATGCGCATCATAAAAAGTTTCGTATAAACCCTGCCAAAACAACTCTTGCACTACCAAATTGTCTGCGTATACATACCCTTTATTACCTTGCACAAATCCATGCGGAATAAAAAGAGTATATAATTCTTTAAAATATCCTTGGTGTGGGTGTTTTGGTGATAACGAAAATGGAGTAAAGTTATAATCTATTTGTGGATAACACGCTTGATAAGACATATCAGGACGCATATTAAGTAAATCTTTATAACTTACAATATGATACCAACCCTGCATAGAAGTCGCCATAAAACACAAAGCCATATATAACAAAGAAAATTTTTTCATATACAATCCTGCATATACATAAAAGTTATAATAATGATGGCTTGTTGTTCAACAAGCCATCATTATGTTACATTCAGATTAATTTAAACTTGATACACAACTCCGATTCCCAAATATTTTTTATTCATACGATCATATACTTCTTGATATTGATCAATAAATTCTTGATAACGTGACGCTGGAGTAATTCTTTTAATATAATTCCAACAACTAACAACACCAGGACAAGCGTGACTATCAATATCATGAAACACTAATATATCAGAATTGTGCTTCACTAATTGATAATCAGATGTTACACCTTCAAAAGAATGATCCCCATCAATAAAGCTAATGGTCCAATGATTTTTTGATAAATCAATGAAACGATTACTCATACTATAATCCACAATATATGTTGCATTAGAATTAATATCGTGTGCATAAATATCAAGATTTAATGAATAATATGGATCAACAGCAACACTTTTGATAGATGGATTAAAACGTTTCAAATACTCAGTCACAATAATAAAAGTTCCCCCATGACGACAACCTATTTCAAGGTATGTATCAACTTTTAATTTTGCAAGCGATACTAAAAACTTAGAGAACTGCGATGGATATTGCCATGATTTTAAACCTTTACCAAAGGCATGGCTTAAATGCTGTGGGAATTCATAACTATTTTCATTATTAAGACCTAACTGTAATAATAAATGTTCTTCTAAATATTTTGCATCAAGTAAATTCTCAATAGATTCTTCTTGAATCACCTTAATTAAAGAACCCAATTCCTCATGCAGATCTTTAATAAAACTATTATCAAAAAAAACTCTATGCGCTTTAGCAAAATCTTTTGTCGTCATTGCCGTAGCAAAAGAAAATCCTTCTTGAACTCGATACATTTGATACGTATTTAAATTATGTATAAACAAAGCTTTTTCGAAAAGTCGAACAATATCTTTTGCATATACATTATCGCCTAAACATACTCTTAAATCCCAAATAAATAACCCAATCGCTGTAAAAGGTACCTGTATATACCATATAGGTCTTAAGGCATTTTCATAACTTTGAGCCACAGATTTAACTATCGTTAATTCTATAATACTTGCAATCGCCTGAGCATCCTGTTCAGTTTGTTTCAAAATTTCAACTAAACCTAATACCGTATCAGCCAAACAAACTTTGTTACCTACTTTATCAACTAAATATTGTAATATTTTATCTTCAGCAACTGCAGTTATTTTTGCATCAATCTGAGTATTACAACACAATAATAAAGCAAAACAAGCCAATAATATTTTATTCATAAAAATAAAAACCTTATAATCTAAGACTAAAAATATTTTACATTTTCCAAACATCATCAGATGCATCTAAAAATGATTTATAACCATATGCACCTTCTAATTTCAAAAACCAAAAATTACATGCTGCATAAATCGTCAATTCATATTTTTGCGCAAATATTTCTACAGCATTACGCACTGTTCGAATAAGCCAATCATCACCACATATAACACCTTTTTCAGAAAGCAATGGCATATACATTTCTAAATCACGAAGCACACCATCTGTTTCATGATCACCATCAACATAAATCAAGTCAAAGGTTTTGCAATGGCTCAATAATTCAGGTAATGCTTGTTGTGATAGTTGCTTAATAGGAACAACTTTGTTGTGCAAACCCTTCCAAACAATATTACTTAAAAACTGTTCGTACATTCCATCAAAATATGCCCATGAATCAATTGCATATAATTTCCCATGAGCTGGTAAAAGTGATGCAATATGACGCGTTGACAATCCAAAGTATGATCCAATTTCAACAACATTTTCAATAACATTATGTTTTAAAAGTTGTGCTATATATTTCGAATTAAAATACATGCCATAATTATTAAAAATTTGCAGCTTATTTAATGATGAATACGGTGCTGGCAAATGAGCAAGATTAATAGAAGCAATATCAACATACGGTATTTTTTCACTATATTCTTCATAATGAGGAAAATATCGTAAATAATCTTCTTTGACAAAACGCTCTTTACCCCAACTTGTTTCATATGATTCTAATGCATCTGTTCCATGATAAGCACCATTAAATGTGTCAATTGTACCTGATGAAAAAAGACTTATAAGACTTACTGTTATCAATATATTTTTGTGCATAACTAACCCTTTAATAGTTGACTATTATTTTTTAAAAAATTTCCATGCTGATTCTGATGCCTGAGAAAATGATAGTAATTTAAAAACATTTTCGTGAGCATAAAACCAAAAATTATCTCCTCCATATACAGCTAAATGATTTTCAGTTGCATATTTTAACACAGCCTCTTGAACAGGTGGATGCATCCAATCATCACCACACATAATACCTTTATGTTCAGCAACTAATGGAAAATATGCTGTAATATCTTGATACACAGAATCTGTATCATGTGCAGCATCTATATATACCAGATCAGCATACCCAATAGATTGTTTCAAAAAATCTGCTGCATCGATTGACTTCATTTTTACAGGAATAATACGATCCGTTAAGCCGGCATGTACCACATTACTTAAAAATTGTTCATACAACGTTGGCACCATCCATGAAAAACGTTCATCGGTAAGCAAATTTTCTGCACCTTCAAATGTATCAACTGCATATAGCCGCCCATCTTGACCCATTAAAGAAGCCATATGTCGAGCTGATCCTCCTAACCATGACCCAACTTCAACAACAACCTTAGGCTTATTCTCTTTAAACAACCGTTCCATCCATACAGCATTCATATAAAAATGATGCCCATTAAAAGGTAGTAGTGTTGTTAATTGATTATAAGGTGCTGGTAATGTCGCTAAATCAAGGGCATGTATCTGCCAAGAAGTCAAACAACATATACTTATAAATGAATAAACTATGTTTTTCACGGTTACCCTTTTCTACATAGATTTTGTTATTATGATATTTTAAGAAAATTGCCATACAGCAACTGGTGGAGACAAAAATTCTTTTAAGCTAAAACCTTCTTCTTTTGCGTATAACCAAAAATTTTCTTGAACATAAACCGTCAATTGCTGTTCATATGCAAACTTCATGACAGCTACTTGAACAGGTGGATGCATCCAATCATCACCACACATAATACCCGTGCTTTCTGCTACTAATGAAAAATAAGCCGTAATATCTTGATAAACAGAATCTGTATCATGCGCAGCATCAATATATACAAGATCAGCATATCCGATCGAATTTTTCAAAAACTCCGCAGCATCAGTTGATCTCATTTTTACAGGGATAATACGATCTGTTAAACCAGCATGTATCACATTACTTAAAAACTGTTCATAGAGCGTTGGAATCATCCATGAAAATCGCTCATCTGTCAGCAGCTCCTCAGATCCTTCAAAAGTATCAACTGCATATAGTTTGCCTTTTAAGTCCATCAAAGATGCCATATGTCTGGTCGAACCACCAAGCCATGATCCAACTTCTACCACAACCTTAGGTTGATGTATGGCAAATACAAGCTCCATCCACAAAGCATTCATATAAAAATGATGCCCATTAAAAGGTAACAACTCCTTAAGTTGATTATAGGGAGCTGGTAAATCATCTGGAACATAAGAACGCGTGTCATCTGAATTTAAACGTATACAAGATACACTCAATAGAAACATTACAGTCAGAGATGATATTATTTTTTGCACCATATCCCTTTTTGTTGAGCTTATTTAAGAAAAATATTTTTTTAATCGAGAAACAACACGATCAAGTACCACATGCGAAATAGTACCTGCAAAGAAAAACCAACAATTATACATCATCACTTTTGAAAAATAATTACACCAATATTGCACCAAAAAACTGCCCACGCATGCAAGCAAGAGCAAGAACCAAACATGATGAAAAACACCGCGATGACGCACTAAAATAGGTATAATTCCTAAAAAACTACTAACCACAAAACCGCAATATTGCTGCTTGTACAAAAGCAATAGCAATACAACAAACAACAAACTATAAAACAGTTTTTGTCCCTTACTTTTGATATCAATATCAGGAAATAAAGATCCAAGCATGCAGAAAATGAATCCTTGCACAATGGTTGATAGCGATGGATCATACAGCTTTACACACTGTAAAATACCTAGGTAGGTTACAAATCCACCGACCAAATGAACTCTATAGCTTGGCATACCTGACTACTCCTCAAATTGTTGTTACCGTGCAAGCCTTTGATAATTTTTTTGAATATATTCTTGTATCAAATATGGCGAAACATAGGTGCTACTGTACGAAGAAACATATGGTTTTCCCTGACAATACTGCTGATCGACAAACTTTGTTGTTACAATTGCGTCATACTCTATTTGATATTGTTGGGCCATATAACCAAAACAACAATCACAGTGCTCTTGAAATATCTCAATAAGGCTGGTACCTGGTTTACTAAATAAAATATTGGTAAAACCACCACCATGAGGACCTACTATAATTTCTGCTTGCTCAAATAATTTAATTTGATCCGCAACCGACAAACGACCTAGTTCATAGCGAACAAAACCTAAAGGTTTAAACAGCTCAAATATCTCATCTTCGTTAAGAATTTTTCGATTACCAGCATCCTTACGAGAAACAAAGATTTTAGGATACATCGGCACAGAGC
>JAGOTL010000034.1 GCA_018061805.1 Candidatus Babeliales bacterium | reverse complement strand
AAGTATAACGGGCTTTAAAATATTTTATAGGGCATTATACTAAGTATATAAGAGTCTTTTGATGTATAAAGCTTGATCTATAAGGATATTCATGAGTAAGTTGCCTGATATTAAAACAAATTTTCCAGAATGGTACCAAGAAATTATTTATGCAGCCCAGTTGGCAGATCAAGCGCCTGTACGAGGTTGTATTGTAATTCGTCCGTATGGTAATGCTATCTGGGAAAATATTAAAAAAGTTTTAGATGATCGTATTAAAGCAACTGGCCATGAAAACGCGATTTTTCCTTTATTTATTCCACAATCATTTTTATCTAAAGAAGCTGAGCACGTAGAAGGTTTTGCACCTGAGCTCGCAGTTGTGACTCATGCCGGTGGCAAAGAGCTGGAAGAACCGTTGGTAGTTCGTCCGACATCAGAGACTATGGTTCATCATATGTTTGCGCAATGGATACGTTCATGGCGAGATTTACCATTAAAAATAAATCAATGGGCTAACGTTGTACGTTGGGAAAAACGTCCACGCGCTTTTTTAAGAACCACAGAGTTTTTCTGGCAAGAAGGGCATACAGCTCATGCAACGCGTGAAGAAGCACTTGAAGAAACATTGTTGATGCTTCAAGAGTATGTTAACTTAGCGCAAAATTATTTAGCAATTCCTGTTATCACGGGTCGTAAAACACCACATGAAAAATTTCCAGGAGCAGAAGCAACATATACGTTTGAAGCTTTTTTAATGGACGGTAAAGCACTGCAGATGGGCACATCTCATTTGTTATCACAGAGTTTTGCGCATGCTTTTGATATGAAGTATCAAGATAAAGAAGGTAATTTGTCCTATCCATATTTAACCAGCTGGGGTGCAACGACACGCTTAGTAGGAGCACTTGTTGGTAGTCATGGTGATGATCGTGGTTTAATTTTACCACCCAAAATTGCGCCGATTCAAGTTGTGATTGTTCCTATTTTGAAAAAAGAAACTAAAGATGAAGTGATCGCGTATGTACAAGCGCTTGCGCAACAACTTAAGGCTGTGGGCGTAACGGTTAAAGTAGATGCTGATGATACTCAGTCACCAGGTGCAAAGTTTTACGAATGGGAATTAAAAGGTGTACCACTTCGTTTTGAAGTTGGTCCTCGTGATATTGCATCAGGAGTATTGGTTGCTGTATCTCGTTTAGGTAAAGATAAAGAGGTTGTACCGGCGGCAGGCATTGAACAATGGACACTGCAAAAACTTGATGCTATTCAAAATCAATTATTTAAAATGGCTCAAGATCGTTATGCATCTATGTGGCATACAGCAGAAAGTTTTGAAGATTTTAAAGAAGCTTTAGAAAAGAATAATGGTATTTATCAAGTTGGTTGGTGTCAGGATCATGCATGCGAAGCGTCGCTTAAAGAAATAGCGGCTTCTATTCGTTGTATGGTTGACTCTCAAAAACTGACAAAATGTTTTAAGTGTGGCAATCCTTCGCTTGGTGATGTTATAGTAGGCAGGGCTTACTAAGACTGATAGATTGCGTTAGGGAGTATGAGATGAAAGAACATTTAGATAAATTTTTTAATTATCTGTTAACTGAAAAATGTGTCGCTGATAATACATTGCAAGCATACAGACGGGATATTGATCAATTTGTAACCTATTTGGAACAATATACATCGATTCAATCGTTTGATCAGTTAACAAATCAACATATTAAAGATTTTTTAAAATATGCTCGTTATCAGATAGGTGTTAATCCTAAAAGTTCTTCTCGTAAATTATCTGCTCTTAAAACGCTTGCTAACTATCTGTCTCGGTATCATGACATTGCTCCATTTACTCAAGGTGTTTCATTTCCCAAGCTTCCAAAGCAGCTGCCAAAAAATATTACACAGGATCAGGTACAAGAATTGTTAAAAACTGCAGCGCAAGACGGCTCAGCGTTAGGGCAACGTAATACGCTTATGATCTGTTTGTTGTACGCATGCGGGATGCGTGTAAGTGAGCTTGTTGCTTTAAAAATTTCTCAAATTCATATGTCGGAACAATACATTAAGGTTCTGGGCAAAGGAAACAAAGAACGCTTGATACCCATTGCGCCAGAGGTTTTAGGCTTGCTGCAATCGTATGTGCAGGTAACGCATGAGTATTTACTAGGAACGCATACGGTAAAAAGATCAAAGCTTCCTGTTGCACGAACAAGTGATTATCTTTTTCCTGTTGTGTATGCGGGTGCAATTAGCCACATAACCAGACAAGCTTTTTGGCGCATTTTAAAAGAAATAGCACATAAGTCTGGCTTGATTCATGCTGTCTCGCCTCACGTATTGCGTCATTCGCTTGCGACGCACATGCTTAAACGTGGCGCAAATTTGCGCGTTTTACAAACACTATTGGGGCATGAAAAAATTAATACCGTACAAGTTTATACGCATTTAGATATTACTCATTTACAAGAGTTGTATAATAAATATCACCCACGAGCTTAATGCTATTTTGTAAGCTTAAAAAAGAAAATGCTGCGTTGTTTTATAGGCGATAATTTGTTACACTGCCTACTCAATATAACATCGTAGGGGATTTATGTTTTATATGTTTGTAGCGTGTGCAATGCTTTGTAATGTTGCGATCGCTTCTTTTCAAGAAACACAACAATTTGAGTGTCCGTCATCTATTCCTTCCTTTGATACTCCGTCACCGCTGAGTCAAGAACCATACATTTTTAAAGATGATATGATTAAAGCGATACAAGCTCGCAATGATGTAGAAGTTGATCGAATATTGGGTCAATATATGTCTGAAGATAATGGATATGCGCACAATGATTTACAAGATTTTGTTCGTTGTGCGTATGATTGTGATAATGAGACTGTTTTTCGAAAGATTATACAAGTTCAAGATGTGTATCATAATTTATTATATGATGTTGTATTCCCAAATGATAGTTCAAGATTGTTGCAAAAAGCTTTTAATCAAAAAAAGTATAATATTTTACGCAGCATGTTAATGCATGGCAATAGTTGCACGACAGATTGGTTTGAGCGCACTATGAAGATCCAAAATCCACAAGACTTACATTTTGAACATATGCTTGCGGCATATCAAGCTCGTCGTGGGTGTCTTTATAAAAAAAAATATACCGGTATGCAAAAAGCCCTTTTGATGGCTTATATAGAATTTTGCAATGGTACATCAAAGTCATTGCAAAATTTGATTTTTCATGCTCCTAAAAGTTTTCAAAAAGCATATGGTCAAACTCTCATGATCGATGAAGTTGACTTAGCTTTACGAGATGTGTTCCCTAAGAAATTTGAACGTACATGTATGCTTCTGTTTTTGGCAGATACAAAATGGCAGAAGCGTATGGCGCTTGATTACATCAAATCAGGTGATCATTGTTTAGAGTCAGTAAAAATATGTGAATTGAATATTTTAGAGCAATTGCGCAAAGAAGAATTTGCACGATGCTTTTTAATAAAAAGCGAGTTGTTGCAAGTATCTCAACCGAGTCCTTTATATACGAAACGAGTACAAAGCTTGCCTGAATCACAATCGAGAAAACGGCCACGTGATGAAGATGGTCAAGATGAAGTAAGCTTGTAAACTTTTATAATTGAGTAACCATAACTTTTTGATATACTAACCAAGCGGTTATATTGTTTTAGCTGAGGGAAAATTTTCATGAGTAATTCATTTGTTATTAACCAAAAAGACCTATTGTCGACGTTGTTTTTTATGCAACCTATATGCACGAAAAGAACAACAATATCTTCAACGTCTAGTATTTTGTTTTTGGTATCACACAAAGAATTAATTTTGAAAGCTACAGATCTTGAAATAAGCTTGCAATACAGTTGCAAACTTGTGGATAGTTCAGTTGAACAAATACAGTTTTTGGTTCCTGGTAAAAAGATTTTTGATATCGTCAAAGAAATGGAAGGTGACATAGAATGTACCTTTGATGCTACTCAATTAACTTTGAAAGCAAAACAACATATTAATGTATCCTTTAATATCCGTAGTGCCGAAGAATTTCCGCCACTACCAGAACGCATTGAAAATCTGATGCAAATTGATGCTCAGTTTTTATCAGACATGCTAGGCAAAGTTTCATTTTTAATCCCTCAAAATAATGCGACTCCGTCACTTAATGGTATGTTTTTTGAAATATCATCAAAACAGTTAAAATTAACCGCAACTGATGGTCATTGTTTAGCGCAAGTGGCAACTGATAAATATGTTCTTGATCAAGAAAAAAAATGGTTGTTGCCGCGACGAGCTATCTTTGAACTTAAAAAAATATTAGAAAACTGTGGCGCTATCTCTATTTTTCTTGGTGTTTGTGATAGCCAGCTTGTTTTTTCAGGTGAGCATTTTAATTTTTTCACAAAATTGTTAGCCGATGAATTTCCAAAATATGAATCTATCTTACAACGCGATGCATTTATACCTGCAACCTTGAACAAATCAGAATTTGTAAAAACGCTGCGTAGATCATCTTGTATGTTGTCAGGGCAATTTTTGGCAACTAATTTTACCTTTACAAAAGATGCTTTAAAAGTTTCGATGAAAAATAGTGATGTAGGTAATTTGGAAGAAACGCTGACGATCAATAACCAATCTTCAGACAAACTTGAAATGCGCTTTTATTCTCCTTATTTACTACAAGGTCTTCAATCGTTTGATGACGAAGAAGTGACTTGTTTCTTAAAAGGCAATTCGCGTCCTATTATATTTACATCAAAAACAAATATGTGTGACATGACCTATTTGGTAATGCCTGTTTCTCAAAATAACCAGTAAGAGACTGATTTGTTTTTACATGAAATTGAGTTACAAAATTTTCGGTGTTTTGATAAAAAGGTAGTTCGTTTTTCTGCGCCTATTACTTTTATAACGGGCGATAATGGTGCAGGTAAAACATCTATTTTGGAAGCGATACATTATTTATGTTACTTTAAATCATTTAGATCAAGCGTAGTTCAAGATGTGATACACGCAGGTAGCGATAACTTTTTTTTAAAAGGTAATTTTGAACGACAGTATGATTTTGAAACAGCGCAACATACGCTACAACTTGGTTATTGTCAGCGTAAAAAATCGGTTAAGCTCAATCAAAAAGCTGTAACATCATATAAACAAATACTGCCATTTTTTAGGGTGATCACATTGACTGAAGATGACATAGATTTAGTCAGAGGGTACCCAAGTGTTCGTCGATCTTTTGTAGATCAAGCGGTACTTTTTTGCGATCATGAAATGTATGATACATATACTAAGTTTAGACAGGTTTTACACCAAAGAAATGCTCTTTTTGCAGCTGGTAAATCTATCGATGGAGCAGAATTAGAGGTATGGGACCATAGCTTATGGCTTCAATCTCAGTTACTTCAAAA
Organism: Candidatus Babeliales bacterium; assembly: GCA_018061805.1. GTDB lineage: Bacteria > Babelota > Babeliae > Babelales > Chromulinivoraceae > JACPFN01. Next base: position 1,972 of record JAGOTL010000034.1, on the reverse strand, counting down.
AGCACGTATCCAGTCCTTAAAAGTGATAGAAAAAGTGGTAAATAACCTTATAGAGACATACTTTGACGGTATTTATGAGGTTTCACTGCATTACGACGCCCAATTGCTGTGTCTTGATGATGATTTTAATTCTATTTGTCCAAAAATATACGCTTTGCGCGATCAGGAGCGTATATTGAAGCGATCCTTGTTTGGTGCACATTTGGATGATCTACGTATAGAAATAAAGGGTAAAAAAGCCCGAAATTATGCTTCCAGAGGCCAACAAAAGCTTGTTTCCTTACTTTGCAAGGTAGCATGGACCTCACTTGTTTCAGATGGGCAATATGAACGTCCTGTGATGCTTATAGATGACTTCATATCGGACTTTGACCAAATAAGGCTTTCCCAGCTTGCTAATTTCTTTATTGCAAGTAAAAATCAGATCATTTTAACCGCTCCTTTTTGCGATAATGACGTATTGAAAATATTCCAAAAAGCCGACTCAGAGATGATATCGCTATAAAAATGGGTACCAGTTGCTCAAAAAAGCCTTTATTTAAAGGCTAAATCCCTTGACAGAATAGTTGTACGTGTTAAAATTAATAGTGAATTGAGTGATAAAAATAACTATAAAGTTTACAACTAGTCAGTCTTTCAATTCAACTTTAAACTAGGCTTCATTACTACTCTCCTTTTTTCCATCGTATTGGTATTTCTACTAATACGATGGATATTTTTTTGCCCATTTTTTTGCACTTATAGCTTATTATGAAATCTTGTGATATGACCATAAGATCCAAGGAAAGGGTCCAGATGGTTGATAGGGCATGGTTTTTGATAGGGGTGTTGGGTGTAGTGGTGGTTTACGGTCAAGAACCGTTATTTGTACCCAGGGATTGCTCTCAAGATTTTATAGAATATTTTTCATTATCTGATTGCTGTAATCAACAGCAAAAAATTCAAGATTGGTTTTGGTATACAAAGTTTGTAAAGTTACCAACCTGTGATGCAGCAGAATGTTCAAAAAGGGTCATTGTGGGGGTGATAGACTTTTTTGAAGGTGATTTTTCAGAAAAAAATAATAATTATGATGACTTTTATTTCAGATTGAATTCGAGCGTTGAAATTATGAAAAATTTAACGCCAGAGCAAAGCAAAGGCAACCATCGATCAAATAATCAAAAAAATAAAAAAGCTTCGTCTCAATTGATGAAAAATAAAAAGTTTGTTGTCGATCTTTTAAAAAAAAATCACGGCATGATAGCGTCTGTTTTTATTAAACTTTTGGCGGGCGCTGTTGAAATAATTCCTATTTCTATACCAATGCATGCAACATTATATGATTTGCAACAAGCATGTATGAAAGCTGTAAAATTACATGCTCATGTTGTATACATAGGGTGGCAGTGGGATACGACAGGTGCTAATCTTGAATTTAAAAAATCTATTGAAAAAATGGCTAGGGAACATTTTATAGTAATTGCACCCGCAGGAAATGACGCATATATTGTACAAGGCGTAGGATATCCAGCAAATAGTTTATCAGTGGTTTCGGTTGGAGCATTTGGTAAACATTTAAACAATTTATGCGCCTTTTCTCAGATGACTAAAAATTCTCCTGTGGATTTTGTAATGCCAGGACAAAATATAGCTACTGTTATTTGGGTACCTGAGTTGCAAGAATACAATATTATAAAAATTACAGGAACATCTTTTGCTGCTGCTTTAATGACAGGTTATGTAGCTCAGTTGTTAACGCAAAGCACTAAGGCAAAAGTGTTAAAAACTTTAAAAAAAACTAGCCGACATTTAGATAGTTCTTGGTTATCGGTGGTGCGATATGGTACACCTTTATAAAATATGTATGGTATACTATACGACGCAGTAACAAAGTATGGTTTTTTGCAAGAAGGAGTTTGTTGTGAAAAATAAAATATATGTACTATGGTTATTATGTTTTACCCACTTTGGGTACGGGCAAGAATATGTC
>JAGOTL010000033.1 GCA_018061805.1 Candidatus Babeliales bacterium | reverse complement strand
GTATAGACATATCCATCTTGTATCGATTCTAAAGAATCTCTAAACACACGTTTAGTTTCAAATGCTTTATACATAAAAATATACACATTTTTATATGTTACATTTTTAAATACAAAGTTTTTAATCACAATATTAATTGGCTCTTGTATACCCTGCACATCAAAAAAGTGTTGCATCACATCTTTAAACGTCACCTTGTCTTGTCCATCTGCAAAGATCTCTAAATCTTTACATTCTATGACATCTATTACATAATTTTGATTATAACGCTGCACGGGTAAAAATGATGGAAAAACCGCATATTTTTTAAACAACTCATCAAAATATTGTTGCTGAATAAACTGTTTACTATCATATCCTGGCATAACAATCTTTGGCATATAGTTGGCTTGTAACCATATAACATCAACAGATTTTTGACCTGATACCAATGGTATCGTAACCACTTTTCCATCTAACACTTTATTTTGTGTAATGATCAAACTACGCATTTGATTACCACCATCTTGATCTACGGTATCCTTGATCGATGAGGTAAGTGTCAACCAACTTGTATTTGGCATTTTTATACTTGCAAGATTGTGCGTCAGAAAACCTTCATTAGATAGAAAAAACAACTCTGTTGCTTTTTTATACTGAGCAGGGTACTCATTGAGCAATGAAAAATATTTATTAAATCTAAACATCTCATCAATGACCAACCTAAAACCAAGCGTTGTTGTTGCAAATGAGCCTATAAAAATAATGGGGTACTTAATGTTTTCTAACACAGAACTATTAAACTGCTGCTGCATCGTCAACGGCGTACCTTCATATTGTTGGCCAGCTGCATAACAAGATGAAATTGTTAATGTTTTAGTACGCATACGATCATTTAAAAATTCTAAAAATTGCGCAAAATCAGATGTTAATAATTCAACTTCTTGTGGTTGTTGTTGTTTTGAAAAATCAAAAACAGACCTTTTTTGACCATTCACTATTTTTTCTGTCCAAATAGGTTTTGATAGTACCCTTTTAGTAATAATATCCTGCCTTACAGACAAACCTGCAACACTCTCATGTAACATACCATGACCAGTAAGAACAATATTAAAAAAAGGTTGTTGCAATATGTTTGAATCAAGATTGCGCGTTAATCTATATAAGGCAAGACTTAACAACTTCCCTGATACTTGATTAAAGTCACTACCTAACGCTTTTTCATATACTTCATCAATCTGCTCACGGGATAAATACTCTCTGTATGCATATTTACCTAAATGCTTAAACATGTTTATCAGCTGAGCATCACCTGCATCATAAAAAACAAAATAATTTTCATCAACAGATCGACATTCATAATTATATTGCATGATTATCTGATACATAAGGTAAAAATTAAAAAACGCTTTATAATTATCAAGCTCTTCTTTTTCAAATCGATCTTGCAACAAATTATTAATACCGTTAAACAGATTAATAATTCCTGACTTTGAATCATTATTTTTCAATTGTTGCTTTATCATATCCATTTGATGATGAATTTCCTGTTGATAAAACGCATCAAATTTTGAAACAACAGCTCTAGATGCACGAATATATTCTAAAACTTTTTCAGCACGAAAAGATAAAGCTAATTTTTTTTTCAAACTGATGGTAGACAGTAAATCTACAGCGTTATTCTCAAAAAATTTAACGTCAGCTTGCTGCATATTTACCTTATAATCATCAAGTATTTCTTGTTCCGATATTGCTTGATCAGCATAACGTTGCCATATAGTTACCACATTTTGAATCGTAACCCACAAAGACTTAGTACACACAACCGTCTGTTGATCCAACAACGCCTGAAGAGTATCCTGGACAATTGCACCTTGCTCTGATGCTAATTGCTCAACAACATCAAGGGTTGCCCAAGGTGGACAAATCTCTGAATAGTCATTACAAATACAAAGATTAACAACTTTTTCTGTTCGAGGGTCATAAGCTTCAGCACGCATATCTTCTAACTTTTGCAATCTTGCCTGCTCTTTTGCAGCTTTATCAATCGGCGCAACTACTTGTGATACTGCACCATCTACCCCTGTGCCATCTTTAGGTTTTGGTACTGCGTGCACTCCATGGTGTACCAATAAAGCCACTAACAACCAGCGGCCTAGAAAATTATTAAACATTCTACTACCCTTTTTTTGGTATCAAAATACTACTCAACAATTTTTTTTTACATTTTAGCGATAATTTCATCGAGCAAATGTCCATGCCGTTCGTTCATCCAAAGATCAAGGCGTTTTTTATATTCTTGTTTAAGCTTTCTGTACTCTTTACTGTCTTGATCAACAGACATCAATCGACCTCGCAGTTCATGTATTTTTTGATCAAATCCTTTTTTCAAAGAATTATTCACATGTTGCTCAAGATCTGGATTTTCATCGATAATTTTTAAAGAATTTTTTACAAAGGAGATCGCTTTATTGCTCGGACCTTCTTTTTCTATGCCTTTCATCAAGGCTTTTTTTAATTCAGGATAGGTCATGGCACCTTGGCCATAGACTACCAGCTTGATCAGATCAGGCTGATTATAATAAATCCATTGATTCACTAAAACTCGACGAACGGTTGAAAGGTTGGCCGAATTTGCACCGCGCTTCAAAAAAGCTGCTACGGGCATTACCAAATCGATATCTTCATAAGCACATGATGCGGATGCTTGATCTTGTTGTGCTTGCTCTAAGCAGCGTTCAAGAAAAAATATACGCCAGATAAAAAGACTACTCACACCTGAAAAGATAAAAACAATGATAAATACCCAAATAAATCGTCGATCCATCATACTCCCCCCGCCCCTTTTTAGATTTTTTTCAACTGGACTCCCATTAAAAATAACAAGATTCCTGCTGCAACTGAAGCGTTGTATGAAATATCTGCACGTCGCTGCGGTAGTAACACACGTGTGCCAAACTTTAGGGTCTCTTTTGAAACACCTGTTTCTTCATTTCCGATGACAAGCGCTGATGGTGCTTTAAATTCAAGTTGTGTTGCATTTTCGCCTTCACCAAGCGTTGCCAAGTACAAATGATAGCCCTTAGTTTGCAAATCTTTCAAAGCAGCAGACATTGACGGCGCTATAAAAATACGTGCATGTTCAGCAAGTCCTGCTGATGCTTTGATAGCCGCAGGAGTCAAAGGCGCACTGTTACGACCACATAGCACGATACCATCCACACCGGTACAGTATGCTGATCGTATGATAGCTCCTAGATTACGTACATCTTGCACGCCATCGAGGACAACCAAAAATGGAAACTTTGCTGGTTCAAATAGAGATTTTTCAAAAGGAAATGGAGTTGTAGCAACTACAATGCCTTGATGCTCTGAAGAACCTGATAACTTTTCTAATACATCACGCCCAACAGTCTGTGGTCGGATATATGATGGAATTAATTTTTCAATTCGAGACCAAGCTTTTATCGGCGTTTCAGTGGTGTACACCCCTGTCACCTTACGACGCTTTGCAAGCAACATTTCTAAAACACTATGAACACCATAGACCAAATCCAATGGCTTTGACGTTCCGCTGACTGGCTTTGCTGTTACTTTATTAAATTTTGATGGCCTTTTGATTGGCTTTGACGCTGCTTTATTAGAATATTTTTTTTTCATGGCATACATCCCTAAAAATCAAGATAAAAACTGTATTCTTAGATTACCAAATGATCGCAAATTTTACTAGAATCGATTATGTATCACGACATATAAAGCTATAGACGACAGGTGGATTTTTTACTGAAAATCCACTTGTTGTAGGTTTCTATTTGTTATATGCTACTTTGTATCCGGTATCTTTTTTTACAAGAAAGCTCTAACATGAACCACACAACATGGATAGAAATCAACAAAGCTGCTTTAGATCACAATATTAAACAATATCAATCATGGCTTCCTGCGCAGACGGCAATCGCTGCTGTGGTCAAAGCCAATGCATACGGCCATGGCCTCGTAGAGCTTGGTAAGCTGCACCAACAACATCCTGCGATCATACGGCTATGCGTGGCAAATGCCCAAGAAGGTGTTACCCTTCGCCAGCATGGCATTACCAAACCTATTTTGATACTTGGCTTTATCAATACTCCATGGGAAATGATACCGCAATACAAACTTGATGTGATCGTCTCTGACCTTGAAACGCTACAGCAACTCAACACCGTCGGTCAGCAACATAACACCGTCATCAATGTTCATGTTAAAGTAGACACCGGCCTTTCGCGCCTCGGTTTTTTACCTCAAGATGTCCCTGCTGCATTTGCATGCATCCAAACATTAAAATATCTCAACCTACAAGGTTTGTGTTCTCATTTTATCGAAGCTTTTAACAAAGACTTGGTGCACAAACAGGAAGATATTTTAAAACAATTTTGGCAACCGGGCCTACAAATCCATATCGCAAATTCAAATAGTTCACTGCATACCAAATACACCTACAGCTTTGCGCGCATCGGTGCTGGACTGTATGGCTATTTACCCGAAGCAGATCCGTCACTTCAAAATTTACTACAACCAGTTCTATCTCTTAAAACACGCGTCATTAGTATCAAAAAAGTACCTGCTGGCTCAAGTGTAGGGTATGGTAGCACCACGCATGTAACAACTAAACCAACGACCATTGCTATCCTTGGTATGGGTTATTTTGAAGGAATTGATCCTGATCTATCTAACTTTGGCAATGTTATCATACATGACGCTCTTGCTCCAATCATCGGGCGCATCAATATGAACTATTTCATGGTTGATGTAACACACATACCCAGCACACACATGGGCGACATAGCAACGCTGCTGGGTGCTACGCAAACACAAGAAATTAATGGTTACAACTGGCGCATTGGCAGCAAAAAAAATGTCCGCATCTTTTTAGCACGCCTTCAAGGCCATATCCCACGCGTCATCGTCGATCAACCAATTGTCATGAAATCTCCACAGTACAATCAGCAAAGCAACCTTGAACAAAGATAAGGATTTTTATCATGAAAGATATAACCAAAATATCTATTTTTGAAGGTCAACAAATCAGAAGAATCTTTTTTGAAAATACTTGGTGGTTTTCAGTTGTCGATGTAATTGCTTTTTTAACCAATAGCAAAAACCCACGTGATTATTGGCACAAAATGAAAATCAGAGAAAAAAACATTGCCAACATTGAACTGTCGACAATTTGTCGACAGTTCAAATTAACCGCTCCAGATGGTAAAAAACGTACAACAGATTGTGCCAACACAGAAGGTATATTTCGCATCATTCAATCTATACCATCTCCCAAAGCTGAACCGTTTAAAATGTGGTTAGCAAAAATAGGTAAAGAGCGTATCGATGAAATTGAAAATCCAGAGTTAGGCATAGATAGAGTTAAAAACCTTTACGAAAAAAAAGGTTACGAAAGACAATGGATTGATAAACGCATGAGAGGCATGGCTGTACGCCACAGTTTAACCGATCAGTGGTCTGAAAGAGGTATCACAAAGTCTATAGACTATGCAATACTAACTAACGACATCATGCAAGGTGCTTTTGGCTTAAAGGTGCAAGAATACAAACAAATCAAAGATCTTGAAAAAGAAAACTTGCGTGATCATATGACTGATCTTGAACTGATTATCACCATGCTTGGAGAGGCAACCACGACACAAATTACTCAACAAAAAGATTCTCAAAACTTACAAGATTTACGCAATGATGCGCAAATCGGTGGTGCTGTCGCAGGTAGAACCCGTCAAGACATAGAAAAACAAACAGGCAAAAAAGTTGTAAGTAAAGAAAAATTCTTACCAAACAACACAAAAAAACAGATCGAAATCAGTGAATTTTGAGTTTTTACATAACAGCTTGGATCTTTTGTTGGGCTATTTTTAAATTTTCTTTGTTTTGAGCACGAGCGGGGTTTTTGTCATATTCCGCATATGCATCTTTATATGACTGAATCAATGTATTCAATCTTTTTTGCTGCATAACACTCAAACGCTTTGTCCAATCATTAAACAGATCATTAAAGCTTTCTGCGTCTGCATGATTTTTATAAAAACCATCCCAGCTTTGCATCAAATTTTCAAGAACAGCAACCACATCGGTCATCGTTGCTTGCAAGTCTGAATTTTTTGAATTTTTACGATATTGTTCGTATGTATCACGATAGATAGACAACAATGGGGCATTAAACTCTTTTTCAGATTTTGTCAGCCCAGATTCCCATTGCATAACCCGCTTATTAAAGCTTACATATTGTTTGCTAACGTCTTTATTTTTTGCCGCAATGCAAAAGTTCAACAACATAATCCATAAAAAAATAACTTTTTTTTGCTTCATATTCATCTCCAACTAATTACAGAATTAAACAGTTGCATCCTGTTTCAAAATTTTTTGCATGTGTTTTCCTGCTGCATTAATAGACCTTGTAGGATTTTCTAACTCAAGCTTATCAAACGGTCCGAAGTTTGTGCTTCCTGGTGCCATATTCCATTCTGAATAAAAATTAGGATCATTAGTAAGACCCCAAAAATAAACACTTTTAACAGGAATACCTTGATCTCGAGCAGCCTGACACACACGAAGCGTCATATCGATAAACTCTATTTTTTTAGCTGGATCTTGAGTATTACATCCCGTTTCAACAATATAAATATCTTTATCAGGAAAAGCCTTGCGCACTTCTACAATAGTTTCTAAGGCTGATTTTTCATCAATGATACCACCACAATTATCCGCTTCAGGTTTCCAACCGTTAAAATATACCGGTGGATACAAACTCAAAGCTATTCCATCAAAAAGATCTATGTGAGGTTTCATTAAATTAACAAATGCTTGATTGTACATGCTATGGGCTATCTTGCAAACTCCTGCTTCTAGATAATACCGAGGATCTAAATAACTATGCTTAGGTTTCATAAGCTTCCACTGGTGTGACATCAAAACTTTAACATCTGGCTTAACAGCTTTCATAGCTTTTGCTGCTGCAGCTTGTGCATCAGCAATATTTTGAAGATATTTTTTCTTATCAGTAGTGATGGTAAATGGTGGCAAACTTTGACTGGTAACTCTAAAAGCAAAACCAACTGGCTGACTAATAGGACACACATGTGTCACTTGAGGAGATTTTTTAATTACCTGAGCACAATAATTTGCAAACCAGTCAATATCTTGCGAATTATTAAAAAGATCTGATTTAGATAATGGATTTGAGTAATGATGAAAAAACAACATAGGATTGCCAATGCTTTGAATAAATTGAGCTTGCGCATCCAACTTAATAGGATCAATTACATCCAACCCTTCTTGCAAGACATCGCTTGCCTCCAAAGAAACTCGAACATTAGGCATATTAGCGATCTTACAGCCAATCTGATCATCTACGCGTAAATCACGCAACTGTGTTATCATAGCCTGTTGATATTCTGGAGTAAATTTTGGTGTTTTGTTCGGTAAGATTTGTAATGCACCGCCACATTCAGGACAAGCTGTCAACGTTAAACACTGCGTAGTTGGCAATGCACTATTTATGAC
>JAGOTL010000032.1 GCA_018061805.1 Candidatus Babeliales bacterium | reverse complement strand
ATGATGAAAGCATTTAAAGAAATTGATGCTTGTCGTAGTCTTGAAACAAAGGCGTGGAATAACTTTAAAGATATTGGTATGGAGCTTGATGATAAAAAAGCTCGTGTTTTATATTATGAAATGGAAAATTTTTATAAAAACATCGAACAAAAAATCCAATATTTACAATCTAATTTACTCAGCTATTTGCAAAACCAATTGGTTAATAAAGTAACTCAAACAGCGCATCAGATACAGGGTAATGCACAGGCGTTGTATTCAAAAGGTTTAAATATACAAACATTGATTCAAAAAGATGCAAAAGGAGATTTTGTTGTTTTGCAAGATCGTGATGATGAAAAAGCAAAAGAAACAGAAGACGCATTAGCTCAAAAAGATAAAAAACAAAAAAAATCATCTAAAAATTCTTGGTATCAGTCGCTAGCAGATACGCTTGTTGATTGTTTTTATTGGATCTCTGATAAAGCGGGTTGTTGGTTGATGATAGTTTGGTGCTGTATTCAAGCAATTATGTGCAGTGTGCAAAGTTGGCTTTGTTATTTGTTTGGATATTAACGAAATTGTTGTTAATCATTGAAAAAAGCTTCTAATTTGATAATCTTACTGTTGTACAAGCCGGAGTGGTGAAACTGGTAGACACGCAGCCTTGAGGTGGCTGTGGGAGAAATCCTGTGGGGGTTCGAGTCCCTTCTTCGGCACCAAGTAATTTTTTAAATGTTCATAGGCTTTGTGTCAAAAAAGCCTTCATTGATAAGAATTTGTAAAAAACAAAATGCGTTGGAGAGAATTCATGAATCACTCATTTACAAGAGTTCTGACATCAGGTTTTTCCTTTTGGTTCTTGTTTGCTGTGGCAACAAGCGGTTATTTATACTGGTATGGCAAAAAAGATATTCGATTTGGAATCGATTTGGTGGGTGGTACATACATCACGCTTCAAGTTCAAAAAGAAGATATTGTTAAAAATTATTTCGGAGACAAGATAAGAGCATTTGAATCTTTGTTATCAATTGCACGTATTGAATTAGATGGGAAACCAACATTACTTCCAGATGGTTTGTTATTTAAATTTGAATCAGGTTCAATTGCACGAGATGCACAGTCAGCTTTTCAAGCAGAAGAGCGTCATTTAAAATATGATGTAGATGGTTCTGTCTTAAAAATTACATTGCCAGATTCTTTAGAGTCACGTTTAGTGGCAGATGCTGTTGATGCGAACATAGAGATCTTAAGAAGCAGATTTGCAAGTTTAAGTGAAATTCACATTAGCAAGCAAGGTACTACACAGATTGTGGTAGAATTGCCTGATGTGAGTGATCCTCAACAAGCAAAACTGATGATTGGAAAATCAGCAGTTTTAGAATTTAAATTAGTTGAAGATCAAGCTGCAAGTCGCGAAGCTTTACTTTCAAAATATGATCAAGAATTGCCAGAAGGAACTATCGTTGTTCCTGGGCATCGTCGTAGTGCATTTGATGAAAAAATGTATTACTTGCTTCCTGAATATACGCCTGTATCAGGTAAATATTTCAAAAACGCATCAGTCGGTTTTGGTGGAGACTTAGGAACAGAGCTTGCTGTTAGTTTTGAATTTGATGAAGAAGGCGGTAAGCGTTTTCATGAGTTAACCAGCGAAAACATTGGCAAACAGCTTGCTATTGTTTTGGATGATGAAGTTATTCAAATAGCTACTATCCGATCAGCTATTGGCTCTAAAGGACAAATCAGTGGTAGCTTTAGATCAGATGAAGCTTCGGCTTTATCAAAAATGTTAAAATCAGGTGCTTTTAAGGCAAAAGTAGATTTTATTGAAGAGCGTCAAATCGGACCAACACTTGGACAAGAAGCTATTTATAAAGGTTTGATGTCTTGTCTTATCGGACTTGTGATATTGTTGATGTTTGGTATTTTTTACTATCGTCTATGTGGAGTGTTTTCATTTTTAACGCTCACCTACAATATTATATTGTTACTGCTGTTTATGGCATTGTTGCATGCAACATTAACATTGCCAGGTATCGCAGGTATGATTTTGACCGTTGGTATGGCAATTGACTCATCAATTTTGATCTATGAACGTATTAAAGAATGCTTAAAAGATGGTATGAGCATATCAGCAGCAGTAGATGATGGTTTTTCAGAAGCTTTATGGGTTATTTTAGATTCAAATATTACAACATTCATTGTTGCAACAGTGTTGTTTTATTTTGGAACAGGACCTATTCAAGGTTTTGCGGTTACCATGATGATTGGTATCATCACAACATTGATAACAGGTTTATTCTTCTTGAAATCAATATTTAAGTTTTATTTGAGATTTTTTGATGTACAAAAGCTTAGTATTTAGTATACTGTAGCTTATATACGATCTATGACATGTGACCTTTGCGGTCTTGCAAAGGTCACATTTTCTAAAAAATGTGTGGCGACGTAGCTCAGGTGGTTAGAGCGGCAGAATCATAATCTGTAGGTCCGGGGTTCAAGTCCCTGCGTCGCTACCAATTTAAATTCCTATTCTTTTTCTCTTTTTTAATAATAAAAATAACGTCCTGTATCGCAGGATAGTTTTTTTATGTTTCTTAATTGCTTCATTTTCAAGCAATATGGTGTTCTTATCATCTTTTTATCTGTTGCATAAGCATAAAGTTGAGTAAAGAAAAAAGTTATGTTAGGTTTCACAACATGAAATAGAGTAATGTCTTGTGTAAAAAATAAAAAAGGGAAAAAGTATGCAGGCACGCAAAAGATTCTTAATAATGTTGTTATCGGTGATGATAACGTCAGGCTACAATAGTATAGATGCTTCTGATGCATCATTAAGCGTTGAACAAGTTACAAGTTTATTAACATTACTTCAGCAAGTTGACGCGCAAAAACAGGCAGTGGCAAGTCCAACTACACAGACTGTAGGTTATAAATTGACTAATGCGGCTGTAGCGGCTGTACCTGCTGGTCAAACACCAATAACAGTTGCGCAATTGTATAGTTTTACGATTAGTCCTGTTTTTAGTAACGGACAATTTTGTGAGTTGCAAATTCCTGCAGCTAAACTTTCATCAGTAAATCCTATGTTGCAGGCTGGTACCAATGTTAAATTTGCATATGCATATGTGACCAAAGGCAAAACATTGCGTTATGCTTTTGTTGATGTTGCGACTAAAACAGTTATTGTGTCTGGACAATTTACACAACTAAAAGATGTTCAAAATAAATCTATTAGTTCATCAGCAACATTATCTTATGCTAACTTTGTGTATCAGTCAGCAAAAAATGTACAATCTCAAGGTTTTTATAATGTAGTTGCGTCAACATTGCCAGCAGCAATTATGATTAATGCCCAAGTCAATGCTGCTGTGACAAATAATAGCAATGTATTTAATCCTGGAAGTGTCGTATCGGTTCCTGGTGTTACTGTAGCGCCATATGGAACAGAAACAATTCAACAATCAGTCATGCAGTCAGTTACTGCAGGTAGTGTGATTAATCCAAGTCAAGCTGTTGGTTCGCCTCAGGCATTAAACTTTATGACGGTAGGTTTACAGTCTGCTAATGGTGGTGGATATTTAGTATGGACATTTAATTTTGCACAAATAACAAATATTACGCAGGAAATGTTACAACAGCAAGGTGTATACCTTCGTATTTTCCAAATACCAAATGCGTCAAATCCATTATTGTCAGAAGTTCGGTTAGAGCTTGTTGGCGCACAAGATGCTATAGTTTATGTTCAGTCAAAATGCAAAATACCAGCTAATTTCACACAAGCAAATGTTGGCTTCAATATGACTAACAGTTCAGTTGTGCCGCAAGGAAATCAAAAAGCATATAATAACTTGCCAATTAATGGTTCTGTCTTATTTATTAAAGCAGACGTTGCAATACCAGCAGCTTCTTCAGCAACAACAGCAATATCTGTATTTAATGAAAATAATGTACAGGTAGGTCAAGGAGTTTCTGTTGCACCATACAATAATAATGTTATTACAGAGTCGACTATGCAAGCTGTTTCAGCTGCAAAACCATTTACTCTGGCAAATAATGGCAATGCCGTCGGTTCTCCGCAAGAACTTAATGTTATGACAGTATCGTTGCAAGCAGCAAATCAAGCATATTTGGTGTTTACTTTTGATATGACACAAATTCCAAACATTACGTCAATGTTGCAAAGTACAGGGGTTTATTTAGAGATTCAAAAGATACCAGAATCAGCAAATCAAAGCAGTTCTGCAGTCAAGGTATTGTTGTGTGATACGAGTGGAAATTTGTTAACATACGGAGCATGCAATATTGCATCTGACTTTGTATTGGCAGATATTGGCTTTAATATGCAAAATAGTTCATTAACTCCTGGTAACAATCAAGCTGCTTTTAATAATTTTGCTTTAAATGGTAACGTGTTACTTATTAAATCTAATTTGTCATCAGTGTCAGCTACGGCACCGTCAGCACCTACAACAACATCATCTACAACACTTTCTGCATCTGCATTTGAACCAGCAAACGTAGTAGCACCTGCAGGTGTTACAGTTGCTCCATGGAATCAGGAAGTTATTACACCTGGAGTTATGAAATATATTAAAATAGGAAGTTCAAATGGTGTTATTGCAGTAGCGAATAAAACGCAACCTGCTGGGTCGCCTCGTGCATTAAACTCTATGACAGTGTCACTTCTTAATGCAAATGGTGGTTATCTAGTATGGACATTTGATTTCAGTCAAATTTCTGCTGTTACGCAATCAATGTTGCAAAATCAGGGAATATATCTTGCAATATCCCAATATCCAAACTGGCAAGGTACACCGGCATATGTTCTTGTACAGTTACTGTCAACTCAAGCACCAAATGAAGTTTTACTCACATCAAAATGTACTATTAATGCACAATTTACAACAGCGTATGTTGGATTTAATATGTCTAATAGTTCTGCTACTGTGGTAGGCAATCAAAGTAATTATAATAAATTGCCACTTGATGGGTCTGTATTATTGGTAAAATCTGATCTAAATGTATCAACTCCAACATCTTCATCACAGTCAGCGTTTAATATAGATAACATTAGCGCAGGAAAAGGTGTGACTATTAAACCATATAGCAACAATGTAATTACAGAATCTGTAATGCAGGCTACACCAGAAGATCAAACTATAGCTAATAATGGAGTTGCTGTTGGTTCACTTGGTGCATTGAATTTTATAACAGTATCGCTTGAAACACCAGATTCTCAATATCTAGTGTTTACTTTTACCATTCAAAATATAGCAAATCTGACTCAAGCTATGTTGCAAAATCAGGGTGTTTATCTTCAAGTACAAAAAATACCTGATCCTGAAGTTCCAGCAAATTCACAGGTTATTGTAATGTTGACAGATGGACAAAGCCAAATATTTGCAGCAGGAGCATGTGCTATAGCATCTGATTTTACGCAGGCAGAAATTGGCTTTAATATGAAAAACAGTTCTGTGGCGCCAGTTGGTAATCAGTCAGCGTATAACGGATTTCCTATTAATGGTCAAAGCTTGCTTGTTAAGTCGTATGTTCCAGCTCCTCAGGCTCAAGCTGATGAAAGTTCATGGTCAAGCACAAATGATCCATTTGGTAATTCAGCATGGTCGGGTGAATAATCAAGGTATTAATTTTTATTTTGTATCATTTTTTGCGCAACGCACAAACGATTTGTTTGTGCGTTGCTTTTTGTAAACTAAATTTCTCATGATAAACTGACGGTACATTACGTTGTTGTTAGGTAAGGTTGAGCTATGAAATTTATAGATTGTGCACGTGTTTTTCAAAAACTTGAAGAAGAATCATCACGAAATCAGATGACTAAAATTTTGGCAGAATTGTTGGAGCAATGTACCGCTAAAGAAGCTAAAATTATAGCATATGTTTCTATGGGTTCTTTGTTTCCACCGTATCAAGAGATACAATTTAATATTGCTCAAAAAAGTATGATAGCTATTTTAGCAGATCTTTTAGATGTATCTGAGGCAACGATTAAAAAACAGGTTCAAGCGTCAGGTGATGTAGGTACAGTTGTAGGTCAGTTGTGGCAAGGTTCTGATAAAGGGATGACGTTGCATCAGGTATATAGTGAATTAGTTGCTATTGCTGAAATAACAGGCACAGGATCTATCGAAAAAAAGACTAAAAAAATTATTGAAATATTGCATCACGTAGATCATGTTGGTGCAAAATTTATTGTTCGTATGGTAACCAAGACAATGCGACTTGGTTTTTCTGATATGACTTTTTTAGATGCATTATCATGGATGCAAGCAGGTGATAAAAGTTTAACTGTTCGTATTGAGCATGCGTATAATATTTGTGCAGACTTAGGTTTGGTCGCTGAAACATTAAAATCTGATGGTATACAAGCTATTGATAACATGGAAATACAAGTTGGTATTCCGATACGTCCAGCAGCGGCAGAAAGATTAAAAAGTCCACAGGCAATTGTTGAAAAATTAGGTGATTGTGTCGCGCAACCCAAGCTTGATGGGTTTCGTATTCAGGTGCATGTTAAAAAGCATGGGTCTACAACAGAAGTTCATTTTTTTTCGCGTAATATGATTGATATGTCCGACATGTTTCCCGATCTAAAAAAAATCGTTCAACATGACTTAGATGTGAAAAGTTTGATTTGTGAAGGTGAAGCAATTGTGTATGACGAAGATACCGATACTTTTTTGCCGTTTCAGCAAACCGTAAAACGTAAACGCAAGCATGACATAGAACAAATGAGCCAAGATTTACCATTGCGGTTATATTTGTTTGATATTTTATATATAGATGGAAAATCTCTTTTGGATCATACTCATAAGCAACGTCGTCAAATATTAGTAGATTTGTGTAAGCCAATTAAAGATACTGCATTGCAAGTGATCGGACAAAAACATATTCATACAGCGCAAGAATTACAGGACTATTTTTTACACAATATTCATGCAGGCCTTGAAGGATTAGTGGTCAAACGAGAAGATGCGATCTATCAGCCAGGTAAAAGAAATTTTAATTGGATTAAATTGAAACGTGAATCTCACGGGTCACTGCTTGATACGATCGATGGAGTTATTTTGGGGTACTATGCAGGTCGCGGTAAACGAGCTCATTTTGGTATAGGAGCATTTTTGCTAGGTGTGTATGATGATCATGATGATACATTTAAAACGGTTGCAAAGGTAGGAACTGGGCTGAGTGATGATGCATGGAAACAATTAAAAAAAGCATGTGACGCTTTGACTGTAGATCATAAACCTAAAAACATTGTTTGTTCAAAAGAGTTGGTACCTGATGTTTGGCTGCAACCAGAAATTGTTTGTACCGTGATGTCTGAAGAAATTACGATATCGCCTGTGCATACCGCTGGTAAAACAGAACATCATTTGGGATATGGGTTGCGTTTTCCACGATTTATAACCTATCGGGCAGATAAATCAGCACACGACGCTACAACGGTTAAAGAGTTGAAGCAATTATTTACCCAGCAAAAATCTTGATTATTTATAAGAGTTGTGTTTTAGTAAGCTAGTTCTTAAAAAAGGTGAGTAGTATGATCAAGTATGTGTTGGTTATATTTTTTTCTGTAGTTAACATTGTTTTATATAGTTCAAGTCCAAATATTAATCAATTGTTAAACGCTGCAGTTGCAACGACACCATCAACCGTTACAGCATCGAAATCTCAGGATGCATTATCTGTTTTAATGGATCAAGCAAACACTGGTACAGGATCAGAGCCTGTAGTGCCTCATAGTCGTGCGTTACAATTTTTTATAGCGCAACAAAATAATATTTCGTATAAAAAAGCCGTTGAAATAATAACAAACCCTGCATATAAAAAACGATATCGATTTGGTCTTTTAAATATGCAGATGTTTTTTTTAGAGTATGCATCATCTACGTTGCGTACGCTTGCACAGCAACATGAAAAAAATACAACACCATCTTTACAATCAGTTTTAGATACATTTGCAGGTCAAAGTAACGCTGCGCAATCAGATTTAAATATTGTTTCTGTACGCTCTTTGATGCATATTTTGGATAGTTCGGTATCATCTGCGCAAAGTACGCCAGATGGAATGAATAATTTGGTACAAAGTATGTTGCATGCTGTAGCACCAGCAAAACTACAGAAGCAAAATCATGCA
>JAGOTL010000031.1 GCA_018061805.1 Candidatus Babeliales bacterium | reverse complement strand
ACCCAGGCCTGACCATGCGTACAGCACTAATTCTAAGACGCTGTATGATTGATTCCATGCAATAATGAGTGATAGTAACGGAATGAAAAGTACCGCAAGACGTGTAAATAAAACATTAGAATATACTTGCTGGCTGTGGCCTGTTAATGGGCCATATAAATCTTGAGTAATGAGCGTTGCAGAAATTAAAGATTGTATGTTAACGGTTGAAATTGTTGCTGCAAGTACAGAGCATAAAATAAATCCTGCAATAAATGTTGGAAACATATTTTTGACCATAACGATAAAAACTAATTCTGGGTTTGTCAGCGTTGGAAATAACATAAGTTTTCCGACAACTCCAACCAGTATCGCAGAAGATAGAGCAAGAATTTGCCATGTGCAACCGACTATTTTTGCTTTAGCAATATGTTCTGCTTTGTTAATACTCATGAAATTAACTAAAATATGAGGTTGTCCAAAATATCCAGGACCCCATTTTAAGATGGAAAGTATCGTACCAACGATGCCTGTAGTTGGCCACCAAGAAGTGTACTGATCACCAAAGATTTGTAGTGAGTGGTATGCGTGTGAAAATCCATCGAGTTTTGTGATGATTGCCCAGATTGGAACAAACATAATGCACGCAAGTAAAAAGGTACCTTGCAACAAATTACTCCAAGCTACAGCAAGTAGGCCACCCATCAAGGTATAACTTAAGGCAAGTACCAGTCCTATGATGATACCGGTGTGATAGTTTAGATCAAAAATGATTTCAAAAGCTTTACCTAAACCAACGATACCTGCAGCTATGTAAAATGTAAAAAAGTATAAGCAAAAAAATCCACTAATCATGCGTATGAAAAATGATGTATCTTGTACTTTTTGGGCTAGAAATGTTGATAGGGTTAATGCTCCAAGTTGTTCACTTTGCTCGCGTAGTTTAGGAGCAACAAGTTGCCACGTTAAAAACATAAACAAAGCAAGTCCGAATGCAAACCATGCTCCTGATAAGCCTACAGTGTAAATCAGTCCAGGAAATCCCATAAAAAGCCAATCACTCATGTCGCTTGCCTGAGCTGCAATAGCAGTAAGCCAATAGTTTAAAGAACGGTTCCCAAGCGCAAAAGAATCTTGGTTGGTTGAAGATTTATAAAAGTAAAATCCAATAGAAAGAAGTATTAAAAAATAAAGACTAAATGCTGCATACATAGCATTAATCATAAGAATCCTTACGGTAAAAAAACAATTCACAACTTTGATATGTGTCTACAAAAAGAAGTATACCCCAAGGGGTGTAACAATGAGTTTTTTATACATTTTGGTATTCATATTATATTTTTTATCGATCAATTGGACATTAAAAAGATAACAAAAGAATTATGAGCTGGCAACAATACCAAAGAGATGTGACGCTGTTTGTGTTGTTGTTTGCATAACGTGCTGTTCTGATTCGTTTCGTAATTCTGCTAAATATTGCGCTATGAGTAAAATATTTGCAGGAACATTGCGAGTACCGCGAACAGCTTGAGGGCTTAAAAATGGAGCGTCTGTTTCTAAAATAATTTTTGAAAGAGGTATTGTTTTTGCAACAGAGCGGAGGGTTTCATTTTTAGGATAGGTCATAGTGCCACCAAAGCCAAGTACAAATCCAAGTTCAATGTATTTTTCTGCGTATTCTTGGTTTGATGAAAAACAGTGGATAGTTCCTTTGAGGTTTGGTTCACCTTTGTATTGTGCTAAAGCTTGGTATGTTTCTTGGTCAGCATCTCGAGAATGAATGACAAGAGCTACATTGTGATCAAGTGCCATTGTGATTTGAGCATGAAAAACTTCTTGTTGTTGGTGCAGATTAAAATCCGGATAATGTTTGTCGATGCCGCATTCTCCAATGCCGACGATTTTGTTGGTATGTTTATTTTTGAGAAGATCGTTAAAAATTTCTAATGTTTTTGGCCATGATGGATCTATGTCATTAGGATGTATTCCGAGTGTTGCGTAACAGTTTGGAAATATTTTTGCAATTTCAACGCATGCGACACTTTCTTCATAATTAGTACCAACATTAATGATGCTTGTTACGTTGTTGATATTTGCTTGATGTACGAGTGTTGTAAATTGTTCAATTTCTTCATGTGTAAATTTTTGAAAAGGCTCTGTTATTTGAAAATTTCTGACGATTATATTCATGTGGCAATGTGTGTCAATTAACATTAGGACGTCCTTTTGGTTAGAAGATGGGTTTTTTTAGCAGATTTATTTGACAAACAGGTAAATAGATTTAGTCTAGTGTACATGAACTGCAAAAAGTTTAGTAGTAGTTTAGTGATAAGCAGTGTTCCATTATATGTATGTGTAAGGAGACCTTATGAATAAAACTAAATTAATTGACGCACTAAGCGAAGAAACCACCTTTAGCAAAAAAGATATTGCTCGCGTGCTCGATTCTTTTGTAAGAATCGTTGAGCGTTGTCTTAAAAAAGGTGAAAAAGTTTCGATTACTGGTTTTGGTAGCTTTTGGATTTCTGAGCGGTCAGCTCGCAAAGGAATCAATCCAGCTACAAAGCAAAAAATCAGCATTCCAAGCGTGACTGTGCCGAAATTTAAAGCTGGTAAAAACTTGCGTGAAGTAGTACGCAAAGTTCAATTATAATAACGTTCGTAAGGTTAGATTGAAATTATTTCACCTTACAAAATAGTTATCCATTGTAAGGTCGCACAGTAAAATGTTCGACCTTATTCTTTTATAAAAAAATAACGAAAATAAATAAAGACAGATCTCTTCATGAGGAGTATGACATGATCGATTTGACCGCTCTGAGAAAAAATCCTGAACAGTTTAAGCAAGATATTGCAAAAAAAGATCCGTCATACAATATTTCGTTATTGATCGATTTAGATATTGAGTTTCGAAAATTATCTGTTGAAGTGGAACAACTTCGCAAAGAAAAAAATGATCTTGCAAAATCAGTACAAGGTCCGATTTCGCAAGATGTGCGAAATCGATCGATTGAGATTGGAAAAAGTCTAAAAGAAAAAGAAGCATTACTTGTTGAGTTGGAAAAAAAGTTTACATTACATTATTTGTCATGTCCTAATGTGATGTATAATGAAGTTCCGCATGGTAATAAACCAGAAAACAAAGAAGTGCGTAATTTTGGTAAAAAGCCAACATTTGATTTTGAAATTAAAGATCACGTAACGTTGGGCAATGCTTTAGGATGGTTTGATTTTCCAGCAGCAACCAAAATAGCTGGTAGCAACTTTGCATTGTACAAAGGTGATGCGGTACGTTTGATGTACGGTTTGACACATTTAATGATTAAAACAAATGTGAAGCATGGATTTGAACTGATCTTGCCACCGTATATGGCAAACACAAAATCTCTTGAAGGATCAGGCCAATTGCCAAAATTTGCAGATGGTGTGTATAAAATCGAAGGTGAAGATTTATACATGATACCAACAGCAGAAGTTCCATTATTGAATTATTATCGTGATACTATTTTCGAATCTCATGATTTACCAAAAAGATTAACATCTTGGACTGGATGTTTTCGTCGTGAAGCTGGAACATATGGTTCTGCAGAGCGAGGATTGATTCGTATACATCAATTTGAAAAAGTTGAGCTTGTTTCCTTTACAAAGCCGCAAGATTCACAAGATGAACTTGAACGTATGGTTGCATGTGGTGAAGAGATTTTAAAAGCACTTGGATTGCATTATCGAATTATGCTTCTTGCAGCGCAAGATAGCGGTATTGCATCGGCAAAAACATACGATCTTGAAGTATGGATGCCTGGTCAAAATAGTTATTATGAAGTTTCTTCTGCAAGTAACTGTACTGATTATCAAGCACGTCGAGCTAAAGTTCGCTATCGTGCTGATGATGGCAAAAATGAATATTTACATACCTTGAATGCATCTTCTTTGGCTTTACCACGGTTAATGGTAGCGCTTATGGAAACGTATCAACAAAAAGATGGTTCTATTAAATTACCCGATATTTTATTGCAACAAGGTTGGTAATATGATTACTGCTGATCTTGCTCAAAGAATTAAAGAGTTAGAACTGCATACACGTCGTATTTTAAGTGGCTCAAGCATAGGTGCAAACCGTTGTTTATATAAGGGTTTTGGTTTTGAATTTGATCAATTGCGTTCGTATCAACACGGAGATGATGTTCGCTTAATTGATTGGAAAAGTTCTGCTCGTACAAATTTAGAAAATTTGCAGGTCCGGCAATATTTAGAAGAGCGTAATAGAACTTTTATGGTATGTCTTGATATTTCAGCATCAACAAATTTTGGCTCAGGAAATTATACAAAGCATGAAATTATGCAGCAAATAGCAGGTGTTTTATCGTTGGCTGCAATGTGGAGTAAAGATAAGGTTGGCTTGATATTATTTTCAGATACTGTTGAGCTCGTGATACCACCAGCAAAAGGACAGGTACATGTACATCGATTATTGGAACGCATGTTTCAACATATGCCACAAGGGAAAACGACTAATTTTGATGTTTTGTGTGATTATGTAGCGCAATATGTTCCTGCAAAAACAACATTGCTTGTTGTGTCTGATTTTATAGCTCCTGATTTTAAAAAATCATTGCGAAAAATAATGCATAAAAAAGATTTTATTGCAATTACCTGTCTAGATCCACAAGAAACAGTATTGCACGATGTTGGCCTGGTATGGATGCAAGATCCAGAGACTGGTGAGCTTGCTTTAATTAACACATATAAGAGCAATGTACTTTTAACTACAAGGTTGAGTGATCAAAAATCGATGTTTTTTGCATCTAAAATTGATGCTTTATTTTTAAAAAATCAGAATACATTTATACATGATCTTATTACGTTTTTTCAGAAACGTATGGTTTATTAATAAAAATGGAGAATAAGATGAATTTGCAAACTCAGAAACAATTTTTTGAGGTGTATGAAATTTGGTATAAAAATTGGTGGTCATCAACGGTTATATACACTCTAGGCGCAGTGTTGTTATTGGTGATCGTTGGATGGTTCATTGTACGATTAAGAAGACCAAAGACTTTAAATCTTGAGCAGATGACGTTGCAAAATCTGCATAGATTACGATCTGGAACGTATAGCAGTGAAGCTAGTTTGCATGAAGCGTATTTTCGTCTTACTATGATTATGAAACAATACTTATCAAACCATTATAACATCAAGTTGCATGACAAGTCTGATAACCAAATTGTCGCAGAGCTGCATGGCATTATGCCTCAAAATATGTTATCTTTATTACAGGAATTTTTTGATCGATCATTTCGCATTAAATTTGCATATGATGCAGTGAGCGAAATGATGTTTTTCCAAGATTTAGAATTATTACAAACTATTGTTCTGCAAACGTCTTTAGTCAAAGATAGCACGGGGAATCATTGAGTTATCAGTATCAAGATGTACAACATCTATATATTCATTGGCCATTTTGTCCGTACAAGTGTCATTTTTGTGATTTTGTTGCGATGGCATCGCATGAGCAGTTTATGGCTCAGTATCATGCTGCTTTAAAAAAAGAAATACAAAATTTCAAGGTTGATGCTGTGGCAAAACCCGCTCTGAAAACGATTTATATGGGTGGGGGAACCCCTAGTACCTATCCTGCTCATTTGCTACTTGACACGTTTGCTACACTAAGAGAGTTGTATCACTTTGATAATTCTGCAGAAATTACGCTGGAAGTAAATCCGGGTACTGTGACGACAGAATTATTTCAAGTATGGCAGCAAGCTGGAATTAATCGTTTAAGTATAGGTGTACAAAGTTTGAAAGATATTGTGTTGAAGTCTTTGAATCGTCATCAAACACGACAAGATGTGTATGATGTGGTACAAGAGGCTTCACAGTACATCAATAATTTATCGGTTGATTTTATTATTGGGTTACCAGGTGTTAGTGATGATGAGTGGAAATCGATGATTGCAGAAGCTGTACATTGGCCCATTAAACATATATCAGTATATTTTTTAACGGTACATGAAGATACGCCATTGTATTTTAAGGTGACGTCAAAAAAGGTTCAATTGCCACCTGATGATGCACTTGTTGATTTATATGATTGGACAGTGGATACGTTGCAGCAATATGGTTTTACTCGATATGAAATATCTAATTTTGCTCGAGCAGGATATCAGTCGTTGCATAACACAGCGTATTGGGATCGTAAGCCGTATAGAGGTTTTGGCTTAGGCGCTTGTTCTTTTAATGGTACGACACGTTTTCAAAATACGAAAAACTTAGGAAAGTATATTGAACATAGTGAAATAAATAGTTCGTTGGTTGATATGTCGGAGTCTTTAGAGCAAAAGCAAGTTATACTTGAAAAATTAATGCTTGGCCTTAGGCAGTCTAAGGGTGTTTCTGTGCAAGATTATATGGCGAGCGTAGATCTGCAGCACCAAGAACATTTTGTGAAAAATATTGAAATGTTGCAACAAGCAAAATTATTAACATATCAAGATGATGTTATACGTTTAACGCCAAAGGGTTACGCATTGGAAAATGAAGTAACGCTGCGGTTATTTTTGTAATAAATAAAATACATAGTTATTTGTGAAAGGTTTTATATGGCAAAACATGTAGGTGTAAAACTACCTGAAGATTTATATGCGATTTTAAAAAAGGGACAGACCGTTGCTGTGCTTGCAACTTTTTCTGAAAAAGGTGTGCCTCATACAACTCCCATTCAAGTGATTTATCCTAAAGGTTATGAAAGTGTGTTAATATCTATTCATAAAAATCACCAAGGTTATCACAATATGGTATGGCAGAAAAAAGTGATGCTTTGTTTTATGGATGAAGGTAATGTTGCTTATAGCATTTTAGGACGAGCTGGTGTTGTTCGTGCTCCATCTGTGGTGCATCCATTAATGAATGTCGTTCATATTGATATTATTGATATTAAATCAGATTGTTCTGTATTAACGCGAGTTGATTCTGGTGTGCGTTGGAGCTATACTTCATGGGAAGCAGAAGAATTATCTGTCGGCTTGATGAATGAGCTTAAAGAAATTGCAAAAACATTATAGTCGATATTAAAGGAGTATTTATGGTGTTGGTGCGATTGTTAATAGGTTTATATATTGTTCAAATTGGATGTGTGCTTAAGGCGGATGATTTAGATGCTTTGCTGAGTCGATTGCAAGCATCACCAGTCACTGTTCCTCAAGCAGCTGTTGTTACACAACCTAAAGAAGAACCTTCAACAGCAGAGCCTGTTGTGTCAGCGCCTACACCAGTTGTATCTCCTGAAAATGTTGCAGCAACACTCGCTAAAACTGCTGCTGAAAACGATACAATGCAAGGACGCTTTATAGAACCAGGTAGCCCTGAAACTCAAGAACCGGGCAACTCAGAAGAAGTGGAAGATTCACAAGAACCAGGGCAGCCTAAAAGTGTAGAACCAAAGCAAACAGATGTTGAGGCAAAGCAAATTCAACCTACCACGGTGGAGCCTAAGCTGATTGAACCTAAAGAGGTATCGCAACCAAAAGTGTTGGCGCCTAAATTTGTTGAACCTACAATGGCAGCAGCGCCAAAGTTTGTTGTGCCTGCTGTTGTACCAGTGGTAGAACCACCAGTTATAACACCAGGTGTGGTTGCTGTTCCGGGTGTTGCAAAAATTGTGAGTGCTCCTGCTCCTCAAGTTGCAGTTGCTGATCAGCCGATAGAAATGGAACTGACCAATGTGCATGAAATTACCCAAGAAGGCTTAGATACTTTGCATGTTGATACTGCGGGTAATTGGTTAGAAAAAAGAATTTGGTATAAAAAAGCAGAACAGTTATTTGAAGAAATTAGAACGGTTGTTCAAAAAACGACCGATATTCGTATGCAATTTGTGCATTCTGTTAACCAGGTTGGCCAACACATAGATGATTTTTATGAAAAGGTTGGATTTAAAAAGGGTGAAATAGATGAATTGCTCATTGCTACTCAAAAAGCATTAGATACAGAAAAAGAGATACGTGGTGGAGATTTATCTTCTCAGGAACGATCAATTAAGCAAAAAATTAAAACAGAACAACAACAATTTGAATCTATTTCTAAAGATTTTAAATTAATTGAAGAATTAGATGATCAAATTGATAAAACCATGATGAAAGCATTTAAAGAAATTGATGCTTGTCGTAGTCTTGAAACAAAGGCGTGGAATAACTTTAAAGATATTGGTATGGAGCTTGATGATAAAAAAGCTCGTGTTTTATATTATGAAATGGAAA
>JAGOTL010000030.1 GCA_018061805.1 Candidatus Babeliales bacterium | reverse complement strand
GTTCCGTGCTTACGAGTATTAAATATTGTATTAAAACTGAGCCTTGTTTTTTAAAAATATATTGGCCGTATCTGTATAGATATATAAATACACCAAAAAGTAAAAGACTGCTATAGAGTTGTGTTGGATGTAGTGGTGTGCATAAAGGCGCCATGTTGTCAGGATGGCTGTATGTAACTGACCACCAAACATTTGTTGCGATACCATAACAACACCCTGTAAAAAAACATCCGAGTCTGCCAAAGCTTTGCACCAAAGGAGAGTAAACTGCAAGTCTATCCATGAGTTGGAGCATAGGAATTTTTTTAGAATGCAAAAACGCAATCGTTGTTATTGCTATGGCGATGATGCATCCCATGATTGATAAGCCGGGTTGCCAAAATTGTACTAAGAATGCAAAGTCGCCTGTTGTGTTGTGATCGGTGATCATGTACAGAATTCTTCCACCCAGGTACCCAGATACGATCATAAGTGTCACAAGGTTTGATGCGTCATTTGGTGAAATAATGCTGGATACTTTTTTATCATTATGCAAAAGCCACAAGCCGAGTATGATGCCGATTGCTATGCATGTTCCATATATATGAATTGATAAAGGTCCCCATATGTGCATTATAACTGGATTCATCTTTATCCTTGTTTATCAATTTGTGCGAGCAGAGATTCCCATTCCTGAGTAGTTGCCTTAAGGCTTGTTTCAGCTTTTTTTACTTCTTGATGGGCTGCATAATATTGCTCAGATCCGTATTGATAACGACCTAATTTTTCTAAAGTTGCTGCTAATTCTTGTTCTAGTTTTTCAACTTTTTTTTCTAGGTTTTTAATCTTTTTTTGGGTCTCGTGCGAATCCTTGTCCTGCTTTGGTTCAGGAGCTGTTTTTACTGGTTGTGCTTTTGTTGCTGGAGTGCCTTGCTGAGCTCTGTGCTGCGCAACAGCTTCTTTGGTTGCAACATATTGATCATAGTTACCTGTGTACGAAGCAATACCGCTTGGAGTCAATTCTAGAATTTTAGTTGCTAGTTTATTAACAAAGTCTTGATCGTGAGAAACAAAAAGAATAGCACCTTCAAATTTTTGTAATGCTTTTAAGATAACTTCTTTTGATTCTATATCAAGGTGGTTTGTTGGTTCATCAAGTAGCAAAAAGTTTGCATTACTTAAAATAACTTTTGCCATAGCAACACGGTTACGCTCACCACCGCTGAGTACTTTTGTTTTTTTGAAAACATCATCCCCAGAAAAAAGCAACGCACCTAAAATAGCTCGTATGTTTGATTCTGGTATGCGTGGACATGCATCTGATACTTCTTTGAAAATAGTTTTCTCAGGATCCAATACTTTTTCTTGGTCTTGATCAAACAAAGCAACGGTGACATTGTGGCCTAAGCTGATAGTGCCATGTTGTAGCGCTAATTTTTTTGCTATCAAATTAAACAAAGTTGTTTTACCAGTACCGTTTGGAGCAATGAGAGCTACTTTATCTTCTCGTTCAACTTCAAAAGAAACATTGCGAAACAATGGGTGCGTAAAGCCATATGAAACATCGCGAACAGTTAAGACATATTGTCCAGATCGTTGCGGCGGTTGTAATTTAATTTCCATGGTTCTTGGACCAATGTCGATTTCAATGCGTTCAATCTTATCTAATTTTTTAAGCATACTTTGCATAGATGTTGCTTTACTTGCACTTGCTTTGAAACGTTCAATGGTGCGCTCTTTTTGTTTTATTTCGCGCTGTTGTTGTTCATATGCTTGGAGTAAAAACTGTTGGCGAATATCTTTTTGGGCAATAAAGTAACTATAATTTCCATGATACATAGTTAATTTACCTTGAGACAGTTCATATGTTTTTGTACACGCTTTGTCTAAAAAGTAACGATCGTGACAGACGAGTAAATACCCAAACGATCCTTCTTTTAAGAAGTTCAAAAACCAGTTTTTTGCTGTGATATCAAGGTGGTTGGTTGGTTCGTCAAACAAGTAAAAATCAGCTTGTTGTAGTAATAATTTTGCAAGAACCACGCGCATGCGCCATCCAACACTGAGTTGGTCAACTGACTGTTGCTGTTTAGCGCTATCAAAGCCAAGTCCCATAAGAATTTTTTGAGCTTGCGCACGTTTTTCTTCATACTTTGCTTCAAGCAGTTCGTGTTCAAGATCTGCGTAGCGTGTCATCTGTTCTTCGGTAGGATCATTGACGATGATTTCGTACAAAGAGTCTCGTTCTTCTGCTAAAACATGAAGATCTTGCAAGCTTGACATTGTTTCATCAACAACATTTTTGTTAGATGTGATGACAACTTCTTGAGGCATGTACGCAACGCGACAATGTTTTTGAAGTTCGATTTCGCCGTTATCAATTTGTTGTTGTTTAGCAATAACTTTGAGTAGCGTTGATTTTCCAGTACCATTGCGACCTACCAAACCAATGTGTTCACCTGGCTGTAGCGTGCAGGATATGTTGTCAAATACAACTTGTCCACCAAATTGAAGTGTTACATTTTTAATAAAAATCATACTCAGCCTTTATGTATTACAGTTGTTTTCGTGCTAGTAAAATAAGCATCGCAATAGCTGCAGGAGTTATGCCTGAAATTAATTGTGCTTGCGCAATAGTTGCAGGTTTGTGCCGTGCTATTTTTTGTTTAATTTCGTTGGATAGTCCAGGAGCTTGAGCAATAATTTCAATAGACGGTATTTCTAAGTCTTTATATTTTAAAGCTTTTTCTATTTCAACAAGTTCTCGTTTTATATAATCTTTGTATTTTACGTGAGACAAAACAGAAAGCGCATTGCGTGATGATGTTTTGTGTCCTAATGCTTCTGTTAATTGTTGCGCAGAAAGATCTTGTTCAAGCAAAGTTGCAAGTTGAGAATTGTTAAATTTTGCATCAATGTCAGCAATAATAAGCTTTAATTCTTGTTGTTGAGCACAAAAATAATCATATGTTTCTTGGTCTATTAAACCAAGTTGATATGCTTTTGGCATAAGTCGTTCAAACACATTGTCTTGTCGTAAAATTAATCTACGTTCTGCGCGAGATGTAAACATTCGATATGGTTCATCTACGCCAAGAGTCACCAAATCATCAATCATAACGCCGATGTAGCTTTCATGACGACCTAAAATTAAAGGGGCTTGTTGCTTATGTTTTAATGCAGCATTAATACCAGCGATGACACCTTGTCCTGCAGCTTCTTCGTATCCTGTCGTACCATTAATTTGTCCCGCTAAAAACAGACCTGATATTTCTTTGGTTTCAAGGCTGTGTTGTAATTGGTCAGGGTATACGAAATCATATTCAACTGCATATCCAAATTTTGCAATCGTTACGTTTTCAAAACCTTTGATCGATCGAATAAAATCATACTGAACATCTTCAGGCAGTGAGGTTGACATTCCGCTTGGATACGCTTCAACATACTCAGCTGTTTCTGGTTCGACAAAAATATGATGACTGTTTTTATCGGCGAATCGTGAAATTTTATCTTCTACCGATGGGCAATAACGAGGCCCAACGCCTTTGATGTTGCCACTGTACATGGCTGATCGATGAATGTTTTTGCGAATAATTTCATGTGTAGTTTCATTGGTGTGCGCAATATAGCAATCTCGAGTGCTTGTAACAGTCATTGGTTTTATTTCATACAAACTATCAAGCGGTTCAGTTTCTTGTTTTTCAAGTTGTGAAAAGTCGATAGTGCTGGTCAGTAAGCGCGGAGGAGTACCTGTTTTGAGTCGTCCTAAGCGCAAATTCAGTTTAGTTAAAAAATTAGATAATTGTGTTGCAGCTTGTTCATCACGACGTCCTGCTGGATAGTTTTTTTCTCCAACATGAATGAGTCCGTTTAAAAATGTTCCTGTTGTTAAAATAACTTGCTGCGTACTATAGATAGCGCCTGATTGTGTGCGAATACCAACTACTTGTTTGTTTTCTACCAAAACTTCATCTACCATTTCTTCCAAAATAGTAAGGTTTGGTGTTTCTTGTAATGTTTTGCTTGCGAGCGCGCTGTACGCATCTTTATCTATTTGAAGTCGTAATCCTTGCACGGCAGGTCCTTTTTTGGTGTTGAGCATGCGTGCTTGTAGATATGTGGTACTACAAAGCTTTGGCATAAGGCCACCAAATGCGCTTATTTCAAAAACGATATGTCCTTTACCAACGCCTCCAATAGAAGGATTGCAAGGCATAAGGCCTATCTTGTTTTTGTTGAGCGTAACTAAAGCTGTAGAGCATCCCATTTTTGCAGCAGCCCATGCAGCTTCAACGCCGGCATGGCCACCACCAACAACAATGACATCAAAAGATTGCGGCAGATTGTTTTTCATACATTTTTTATGACGAGCAAGAATTAAGAAACATTAATTAGTATTTATTTTTAGTATACTGCAAAGGCTTTATTGATTCAAATAAACAAAAAAAACCGAGAAGTAATTTTTTAATAACTTCTCGGTTTTTGAATCTTGCAAAATTCAAAGCTTCGTAACCTCCGCTTCCCCTACTTCTATTTTTTATGAGAGTAATGGGCGGAATTGTAAAGGAACTCTTTCCAAAATCATGCTTTTAGTTTTTGGATGTAAATGTTTTAGAATTTCTTTTAAAACAGGAATCATGCTTAAAACTTGTGCCGGTTTTAATGAAGCAACAGCCTTTTTAAGGTCTGCATGTCCATGGCTTTTATTTAAAATAATCGTTAATTCTTTTTGTACCTGTGTTAAAAAGTGTGTGAGCTCCTGGCTGTTTTTAACAGGCATATTTAATGTTGTTTCAAATTTTGTATGAATTTCATCAATAGCATTTTGTGCTAGATTATCTGCGTGAACACTACTTACATACACTCCTAATCCAAGGGCAAGTATCATTAATGCTTTTGACTGCGTTTTCATGTTTGTCCTTTAGAATTGGATTAAGTTCTTTTTTCTAATTTTATATCAACAGCATAATAAACCTGCTTTGGTTGGTCAAAAGGGTGGGGGTGTTTTTTATCTTTATTGAAAAAAGTCCTTTGTAGAGCTATTATAAGCAGTATCGTTTTGTGTTTTTTAGATTAAAGGTTTTTATGTTGTATTATCTAAGTACGCATATAATGCATACATCTTCTACGATGCACGTTATGCACTATGTGTCTTTTCGAGCACTCATGGGACTTTTGACAACATTTGGCATGTTTTTATTGGTTGGTCCTTGGTTTATACGTTTTTCACGATCATTTTTTGCCAATGTTGCGCGTCCATTTACCCCCGAGAATCATCAAATAAAGGGCTCTACGCCAACAATGGGTGGTGCTTTGATCATTGCTCTTGTTTTGATAAACTCGTTGCTCTGGTGTGATTTTTCAAAGAGTGAGCCATGGATTTTGAGCATAACTCTACTTTTGTTTGGCGCCATAGGCCTCTGGGACGATATTTCTAAGGTTTGGTATAAAAAAGGTATCTCGGCGCGTTTAAAAATCAGATTACAGCTACTTTGTAGCTTGTTGCTCACTGTTTTATGGATCTGGCTCAAAAATCCATCCTGGGTGATTTATGCCCCCATTTTTAAGGGTTTAATGATACCTTTGGGATGCCTATTTGTACCGTGGGTTGTTTTTGTTATTTTAAGCATGAGCAATGCGGTTAATTTGACCGATGGTTTGGATGGTTTAGCTATTGGTGCACTGCTGAGTAATTTTGTATTGTTTTCAGCAATTGCTTATTTGGCAGGACACATAGAATTTGCGTCGTATTTGCATATGCCTTATACCGCATGCAGTGAAGCAGCGATCTTTGGTGCTATTTTGATTGGCGCATCATTGGGCTTTTATTGGTTTAATGCCTACCCGGCTGAAATTTTTATGGGAGATGTTGGGTCATTATCTTTAGGTGCTTGTTTGGCCATGTTTGCACTTTTGGCACAACAAGAAATGTTGTTGCCTATAGCCGGTGGCTTATTTGTAATGGAAGCATTGTCCGTGATTTTGCAGATCGGTTCTATTAAATTATGTGGTCGGCGTATTTTTAAAATGGCTCCTTTGCACCATCATTTTGAAATGCTTGGGTGGAAAGAAACTAAGGTGACTATACGTTTCCATATAATCACCTTAATGTTGTGTCTATGCGCAGCTGTATGTATTAAACTACGGTAAGTTTTTATTTATTTGTAACATACTTATCGTATAAGTATTGGTGGTATGACGCGGTTGCATCTTTAGCAGTTTGCAAACCATTTTTTATAGGTTGTATAAAGTTGTAGTTTTTTGGTTCTGTTACAGGAACGATTGGCTTAGCCGTTTTTTGTAATTTTGCTGGTGCTGTTGGTTGAGTAGTTTTCTTTGTTGGAGGAGTTGTGCTATTGCCACCATTCATACCGTATAGAATTTTTTGTGCGATAGGTCCTGTGATATATTGAGCAACAGATACTGCTTTATCGCCAACATAGTATGCCCCTTTTCCGACAGCTTTCATATTATTTGGAAGGTTTTCAAAAGCATTAGGAATAGCACATAAACCGCCGTTCCATATTTTTTTCACAGCTGAGTTGTGTCCGTGAGCGATTAAATCCCCAGAAAGATACGTTAATACTATTGTCGCGATATATTTTTTCCAGTTTCGATATGATGCTATTGTTGTCTTAAGGCGCAAAGACATTACGGTAGAGTGTCGAGCTGCGACATTTGCTATAGCATCAAGCTCTGAGAGTAATTGATTTGCATCTGGCGTTGTGCTGTTAATTAAATTTTTAGGATTTAGGTATGTGGTTGGATAAAACCAACTTGCTCGTATACCCGTTGCAAACATACTGGTCCAAGGACTGTATGAGAATAGCAAGTAATCGTCATAGTGAAGTTTGTGCATAATAGCTTTTTCAATAGCTTGAAGTGCTGGAATAGCAACTGTTGGATTAATAGCACCTGTGTTTAAAATCGTTACGATTTGTTGGTATGTTTGATTGATGGGTTGATTTGGTCGTATGTTTAATAGATTTCTGATAGCATCACATTCTTGTGTAAAGTTAGGATCGCGTGTAATGATATCCATAACAATACCAGCAGATGCTACAGCTTGTGGATTTGCACCGATTTGTAATTGTCCAGGTACTGGAATATGCACAGGATTTACGGCTGCGGCTGCAGCTGTATATGATGCTACTGTTGAGCACAGTAGTATGCTTATTATAAATTTTTTCATGATTGTAACCTCATTTTTAAATATTAGTATAGATATAAAAATATCTACAATTATAAGTATAAATTGTTTTTGCATGGTCCGCAAAAGGGTCCATGTGAACATGAAAAAGGGACCCTTGAAAGAGTCCCTTTTTTTGTACATCAAATTAATTATTGGCCACTAACTTCTGCTGTTGCAGGTTGTGTTGTTGCATTTGCGTTATAACCCAACGTTAACCATAGACCAAATTTACCAGCTTTACCTAAAAAGCTTGCTGTGTTTGGAAGTATTGACGGGAAAGCGATGCTTGTTCTATAAAGTGCCCACAAGGTCAATGCTGTCGCAATCTTGTTATTTAAAGCAACCTTTACAGGTTTCATAGCATAACGCTTTGCAATTTTGCCAAGTGTTATACCAGTAACTAGATCTTCCAGGTTATTAAGCTCTGCGAGCAACGTGTTTAAGCGTTTAATCTCTGTAGATTGACATGCTGGAACGTATGCTAAAGCACCAAGTGATTCTGAGTATTTAGCTTTAATATCTAAAGTTTCTAAGCGTAATGCTTCAATCATTTTCAACATAAACGCTTTATTTTCTGGTGTAGGTGTAGCAGGCGTTGGTGTAGGTGCAGCAGGCCTTAAAGCTGTTGTTATTTTTGTCTTCGTATCTGATATATGTACTGCTATATTATCGTAACGCAACTTTAATGGGTTTGCGGCAGATAAAGCCTTTTGAAGATCTAAAAGCATCTGTGCTAATGGATCAACAGCTGGAGCCGCAGGAGCAGCTGGTGCTACTGGAGCTGGAGCCGCAGGAGCAACTTGAGCTACTGGAGCTTGAGCTACTGGTCTTTTAGCTGGCTTTCTAGCAGGCGCTGTATAAGCTAAACCTGAACTTAATGTTAACAATGTTAATAATAACTTTTTCATAAGTAACCTCCTTAGATTATCTACTTTAATTGTAAAGTTATATTCAGAATGCCATAAAGCTACAAGGGTGTAAAAAGGAGGGGGCTATTTTTT
Source organism: Candidatus Babeliales bacterium (assembly GCA_018061805.1). GTDB lineage: Bacteria > Babelota > Babeliae > Babelales > Chromulinivoraceae > JACPFN01. Next base: position 200 of record JAGOTL010000030.1, on the reverse strand, counting down.
CTGGTTAGCCCAGTACATCGCTATTCCCAGCGATATTAAACCAATAAAAAGGTATAAAGAGCCGGTGCTGTATTTGAGCATACTTATGATACATGCGATAAAAAGGCCTGTGCAGGTACCCAGAGATAGCCATCCCATCAGCCGAGATGAGCTGCTGGTGTGCAAAAAGGCTATAGTGCTGATGCTGTAGGTTATAACAC
>JAGOTL010000029.1 GCA_018061805.1 Candidatus Babeliales bacterium | reverse complement strand
TCGGTGGTGCGATATGGTACACCTTTATAAAATATGTATGGTATACTATACGACGCAGTAACAAAGTATGGTTTTTTGCAAGAAGGAGTTTGTTGTGAAAAATAAAATATATGTACTATGGTTATTCTGTTTTACCCACTTTGGGTACGGGCAAGAATATGTCTATCCTGTAGCAACTTTAGATGATGAAACTATTTTTATCATGCATCAAAAATCATCTGACTGTTTAGAGCTATGGTCTTGGAATATTAAGACTCAGCTTGCTTTTAAAGAGTTATCATCATTATATATTCCGGCACAAGTTACGTTACTCCCAAGTAAAAAAGCGTATAGTTTTTTGGACAGAGGGAGCTTGCGTATTAAAAGTTTTGAAAAGCGCAGTCCAAAGACTATAGAAATTAATGAACCTATTCAAGATTTGCAAACAATAACATGGATCGATGATCAGACCTTTTATTGTACAGCGCGTTACAAAAAAATGTACAAACCTTTTATGTACGACATAGATCAGTCACACAGTTTACAAGCTTTAGCGCCCATGAATGACTCGGTACATTATTTATTTCCCAATAAAATAAATGACCAACTTTTTTGTATAACGCTTGATCAAGACCAGAAATATCAGCTTGTACAATTAAGCTGGAATCCACAACCTTTGCTCCAACAAAATTCTGAAAATCAACCAAAGGTCTTAGCGACACTTAGTGAAATAAATCCAAGCTGTTTTTTACACATGGTAAGTGCAACACAAGGCTTTTTACTCACTATGCAAAAAGCTGAACTTTATTCTTTTTCGTGTTGTGAAATCACTATAGAAAATGATGCTGCAACGCTTCGTACTTTATTTACATTTTCAATTCCCGGTCACTTGATTCTTGGAAATGGCTCGCAACGATTATATGAATCTTTATACCCATTTTTACCAAGATACACACAAGATTACATTTACTTTACCCATTACAATGAACACACTCGATGCTTTGTATACCAATACAATCGACATGATCAGACCACCCAACCTATACCGTTACAAGACCCCCTTCTTAGGGAAAACCAACAGGTTTTTTCCCCTCTTGTTCATCCTCAAGGGGTGCTCGTTGGATACAGCTGCGAATCATCGGATTACACTTTTTATGACCCTATTGCAGCAATTCATTATCAATTACCATGGGCCACGGTATAAAATTCAGTTGGTCAATATTATGTCAAAACACAAAAAAGACCCACTTTTTTCATACACATGATCTGGTGCGGATGCCAACGAAAATGGTACGTTTTGGAGGCTATGGTTACATAATAGGCCTTATGCGACTACACACATTTTCTTACGTTCAAGCTTAAGTTAGTGTGTTTCATATTGTAAAATGATCACAGGAATTGCTTGGTGACTCGTAAGGAGTTGGCAGAAATACGTAAGGCTATTGGTACCCATAATATTTAATAATTCTTTGGTCAATTCGACCCAGATAAAATCAACGTTGGGGTTATTAATAAAAAACAAATCTATGGCGTGCCATAAATCATAGGATTGTGTATCTTTTTGTAAGATTGATAAAATATCGATCATGTATTGTTGATGTAAAATATTTTTGGTCGTAACGTAACCAATGTTATTATAGTAAGACAATGATTGTAACATTGTGTTAAGTAATGCTCGCCCGCTGGCAACATCATGAGTATAAATGTTATGTTGTTGCGGAGTCATAAGCATTTTTTGAAGTTCTATAATTTGTTTTTCAGATAAAGGTAGATTAAAATTTTTGTATTTTGACACATCGCACAAGTTGAAATTTTTTACCTCGTCGCATACACTTGATGGCTTTACCTTTTCCATCTCATACTCCTAAATTTTTTTGTATTCCTGTAAAAATCAGTTAAAGAGTACAACTTTACAAAAAAATAAGTCAATAGTTTTTTCAAGTAAAACATTTTACTTCAATAAAGCAGTTTTTTGCTTTTTTCATTGTGTAAAACATAACCCGCTCAAACAAGCGCTAAAATTATAGTGTGTCAAATAAAAAAACCTTTTAAAGGCCTCTTTTTTTAAATGTATGTATAGTTATACTATATAAGATACAGTAAGATTTTACTGTTTTTTATAAGGGGCATCATGATATTACAGTTTCTATTCTTATTTTTTTCTATGGTAATGACAACACAAAGTTACAGCGCTTCAACCTCATCAACAACAACCCCATCAGAAAAAATTCGTAATATCATTGAAATTCTTGCAACATATGATGAAAACAACGTACCTGAGGCTCAAAAGAAATTATATACCATAAAGAACTTGCTCAATAGTTTAAACAAAAAACAAGAGGCTGTATTTTTATCATTCTTAGTGTATCGACATCAATGTCAAAACGATTGCCGCCATCTAAGTACAGCAACATGTGAAGACATCTTGTTTAAAGATTTAAATAATTTTAAACGGTATACCTGGAAAATAAAGTTTTGGGACAATAAAGAAATGGAATATTTACGTTCTCATAATTTAATAGATTCAACATTAAGTAAACGTTATTTTTTATTAGCAAAACTATTCATTGAAAAAGGTTTTGGTTATGTAACAACAAGGCAGATCCAAAATTTATTATATCATCAATGGTCATATTCTATTGAACAGCGCAAACATACACAGTCAATATTACGTGTATTTAACGGGATAAATTATAAAAAAAAGAAGGTTAATAATCAATCTGATAAAAATCTTTTTGTAGCCTATCTAAAAATGTGTGAAGGCAACTATCAGTTAATGCGTGAAATGTTATTGTTAGAACCTTTAGCAATCCAAGGCGCAACAGGTGAGAATTTTGCAATACAAGAAATGGCTAACGCTATGGAACGTGTATTTAAACCAAATAGCATTAAACCGATTTTACAGTTTTTGGTTCATACAGCACCCGAACAAGATAAGCTTCTGCTTCAAAAGGTTCAAATAGAATATGAGCGTTATCTAAATTTAGATGCACCACCTTTGTGGAAAAGTAGAATGCATGAAATAGATGGTTTTATACGACCTGGTTTTAAAGAATCATCTTGCATTAAGGTCGATTTACAATATACATATCAAGATACGATGCCCGAAGATAGTATGTTGGAAACATTTGAAAAAGATCAAACAATCTTACAATCAAAATCAAAATCTTCTTTTGTACAAAAAATGAGGTCAATGACTACCCAAGATGAACAAATGATTAATCAGCCAAAAGCTAAAGATTCTTTTACGCAAAAAATTAGATCAATAAGTGGGCAATCTGAAAAAACACAATGATATAAAAGGTTACTTTTTATGTAACCCTTTATATCATAAAACCATCTTTATGAGGTTAACTCGTTTTGATCACAAATAGTTTTAAAGCTATTTCCCTGAGAGTCTACAATTGCTGCGTCAGCACCTTTGGCTATCAATAACGCAGATACATAATTTCTTTGGTATAAAGCTGCTACCATCAAAGCTGTTTGACCCCATTTGTTTTTACAGTTCAAATCTGCAACGGTATAGTATTGCAAAAGATAGTGTATTGTTTTGTAATCATTTGAACGAATAGCGTGAAACAAAGGTGTTTCATCGATATTGTTTTTATGTTTTATAATTTTTTCAATAAATATATTTTTTTCTGTGATAGACCAATCAAATGTCTTTTCTTCTAAAGCATCAAAAACCATACTCATACCATCATGAGCTGCTAAGTGGGCTATATTATTTCCATCTTGATCACAGCGACCCGTAAGATCTTGCTCCGAACTTTTAAGGACTAACAAATGAGCTATATTTTCTTTTTTATGAATAATAGACCATTCAAGTAAACTTTTTTTATGTTTATTTTTTAATCGTAAATACCGCTTATTGTCACCTTGCTCGTGTAAAAAACATAAAAAATCAATATTACTTTTATGTTGGACAATATCAAAAGGATTAACACTTTGCAAAGTGCTTTTATGTTTTTCTATGATGTGTACGGAAAAAGGATATAAACAGACATCCTTTTTTACAGAACCCTTATCTATCACATCTTGATAAATTATAGAATCACACGTAGTTATCTCATTAGACTCATTCAACCTAGAAGAACCGAGCATATCCATGCTACATAGTAATACTATAATATGTATAACAGTAAAACGCATATAAAACCCCCTAATATATTATTCATATTTCTTTATAATATCCCACACCTACACAAATGGCACAAAAGCCACGCCCTAAAAAACCCTAAAAATATCTGCTAGAGCCATGTAAGCCTCATACAAACTGTCTGATTTTTACGCCCCATGCAACGCTGGATTATACCAAATACCACATAGACCAACAGCTATCGCATCGGTAATATCATGGCTTTTTTGAATCTTTAGTCCAGGAAAAAGCATATACACCATACGCGCTACTTGGTCTTTTTGAGCTCCGCCAAAACCGGTAACCGCAGCTTTTACTTCACGTGGAGAAAATTCCAAAATAATCTTCTTATTATGATGCGCTAAAAGATACAAAGCGCCTCGTAAATAGCCCAATTTTAAAAATGTCTGTGCATTTTTACCCAAAAACGGTGTCTCTAAAACGATATGAGTAACCGAATATGTACGTATCATCTCATTAAAAAAATCATAAAACATTCCGATACGCTCTTGCATAGTCTTAGTTGTTGGAAGTGGTATAAAACCATACACAATCAACTGCTGCTTACTACCCTGTTTAATAATGACCGAATATCCCGTAGCCGTATAACTAGGATCAACGCCTAAAACTACCATACCTACCTTTTTATATTACTCTGCGTCTTCAAACTTTGTAAGCTCACGCACAAAACGCAATGGCACAGTCCCTGTTGGTCCGTTACGTTGCTTACCGATAATCAATTCCGCTAAATCAGGATGTTCTGTTTCCTGGTTATACACAATATCGCGATACAAGAACATAATCAAGTCAGCATCCTGCTCGATAGCACCGGATTCTCGTAAATCTGAAAGCATAGGTCGTTTATCCATACGGCTATCTACCGCACGAGAAAGCTGAGAAAGTGCAATGATAGGAATACTTAACTCTTTTGCCAGCGCTTTTAAGAAACGTGAAATCTCAGAAACCTCTTGGTGTCTGTTTTCATGTCGACGAGCACCATGCAGTAACTGTAAATAATCGACCACTAACATACTAATATCATGTTTCGATTTTAACTGACGAGCTTTAGTGCGCAGCTCCATAATATTGATACCTGCAGTATCATCGATAAATAGTTTCATATCACCAAGCTCTGCAGCAACATGCGTCAGACCTATCCATTCATCTGATGAAATAGTAGCGTTTCGTATTTTTTGATGATCAATACCAGATTCAGTTGATAGTAAACGAAGTGTTAATTGTTCCGCTGCCATCTCCAAAGAAAAGACTCCAACACCTACACCTTGTCGTGCAACATTGATTGCCACGTTTAACGCAAAAGAAGTTTTACCCATCGAAGGACGAGCTGCCAAAATAATTAAATCACCCGGTTGAAACCCCGATGTCATACGATCCAATGTTTTAAATTGGGTTGACACACCAGTAATACCGCGGCTTGAACTTTTAATAGATGATAAATGTTGAAATGTTTTTTTAAGCCAAATATTTAACTGTACAAAATTTTGCTTCGTTCGATTGTGAATAATTTGAAAAATCTTTTTTTCAGCTTCATCAATCACGGTATCAACATCTTGCTCATTTTGACTATAGCAACTGGTTATAATATCAACAGAAGATGAAATCATATGACGCAAGACAGCTTTTGCTTTAATAATTTGTATATGTTGTTCAAGCATTCCAAATGACGGTATATTTTCTTGAAGGTCAATCAAATATGATACATCGCCTACCTTGGTCAATTCCTGCTCTTTAGTCAAATGATCTTGCAATGTAATCATATCAATACGTTGATTTTCACGAACCAAGCTCAACATATGCTTAAAAATAATCTGATGTGATAACATATAAAAATCTTCTGGCCGCAAATGTTCTTCAAGCATATTAAAACAACTGTCATCCATCAAAACAGCTCCCAAGACAGATTTTTCTGCCTCAAGACTCATTGGCAATGTTTTACCAAGTAAAGTCTCTTTTTGAGAATCAGTCATAGGTTGTTTTGATACAAATGATTTTTGTGGATGCATGGTTTTAATTTCTCCGGTAAACATCAAATAGGATGACCAGCTATCATGCTCGTCATCCTATATTTGTCTAGTAGTACTATTGTGCAGGCAATGCAACAATTTTCAATGTCAATTGAGGTTGAAGCTTAGAAGATAAGCGTATCGTCACAGGATAAGAACCAATTTCTTTAATTGCTTTATCAAATACAACCTGGCTTTTTGATACTTTAATATTTTTTTCAGCAAGCAATTCAACAACATCTGATGGATTAACAGCCGCATATAAACGGTTATTATCATGTGTCTTTTTTGCAAGCGTCAACATAGTATTTTTAATTTGTTCTGACAACATACTTGTTGCAGATTCAATTACTTCTTTACGATTTTCAATCGTTTTTGCTCTTTTTTTGAAAAACTCTTCATTACTTGTCGTTACAACAAGACCTAGCTTACGAGGTATAACATAGTTTTGAGCATACCCAACACTAACGGTAATGATCTCACCCGCTATCCCTACTTTTTCAATATCTTTGAGTAAATATATTTTTGTATTCATACAACCTCACCAAGTAAATAAGTAATTACAGTATCAGTATATCAGGCATCTTACAAAGAGCCAAGATCACATTCACACGATATTCGTACATCCACTGGTTGCCAAATGAAAGACTTTAACACCATGCTTTAATTCAAAATACACAATAAATCGTAACGATAATCTATGTATTAACATTGTATTAAGCCATGTATCATTCCAAACTAGTATCACTGGGTACCCTGCTACTGGTTTTATGTCATGAAACAATTCTGAACATATATATATCTGATAACGACATGACCCTATCTCAAAAATATCATCACCCTGCTGGTACGGAACTGTTTCGACATACGATGGCAAATTATGTAACCAACGATTCACCCAGATGTTGCGTTCAATTATAGGCATACGATGTTGTTTACAATACCAACGGCGCACCGAATTGTTATGTAACAATAAACATGCGTTATACGATACATTGCCTTTGCATAGGTGTGCACAGATTAAAATGGGCACTTGCCCAGCACATGTACACCACTGACCAATAAAATAATGGTACCGATTCAGATCCCAACAAAACGTTGATTCAGGAAATATGATACAGGTCACTTCTCGATCCTTTTGTAGGTTCTTTTCTATGGTATGTGCAACAGCTTGTCCTGCTTGATCTACATGAGTATGTAACGGCAGTGGCACATGGAGTGGTAAAAAATGATGATTTGTTGTGGGGTAGTGATATGGATATCCATAATCTAGTACAAGTCCTAACAGTGCTCCTAAAACAACAAGCCTTTTGGGCACTTGGTCTAAGTACTGTGCTACGATGACACATACAAACCAAATACCTATATCATGCGTGTACCATATCATCGGTGCGAGCCAACCACAATCAACTATGCACAGCGCTGGGTTGCATAGGCTATAACCTTCACATAGGCCTACGATAAGTAAACTATATCGTGTCATGATATACCAATAAGTCATAGTGCTTATGATTGGGTACCTCTGATAGTTCATCCACCATAATCCTGATAACAGTCCACTCCATATCGCAAGCAATATCCACATTTCAATTGCGCTGAGTGCATTGCAGCGACTACCCACTGAACTTACGATCCATAAAGTATGAATTAAATATGTTACGATACCCCAGATACAACCATCGTAAAAACCAAGGCGATATTTTCTCATCATGATAAGCATCAAGATAAAACTCACAGCACTTATCCAACCAAAACAAAGTTGATTGATTATAAATAATATGATTAAAATAGTTATTATCTTGTACATACAGTCTCGCAAAATCATCACAAAGTGTTATAGTATCAACCATAACATATGTCGTAAGGAGCTTTTTGTTTATGAAAAAATTATTCTATACTTTGCTGCTTAGTGCAAGCATTATAACCTATACTGAATCTGTCGCTATGCCTATGCCTAGCGTTGCAGATGTTTTTAGTGGTATGAGCCAAGATCAAATAACCGAACAAGTGAAAATGGGACAAATGTTCCTAGAAGATCTTGAAAAGAATGGTACACCTGAAGAAAAAGCACAATTCGAACAACTGTTGCTCGAAACATTAAACTCAATGTCTGAACAAGACTTTAAAGACATTACCGACATTGCTCAGATGGTTGAGCCATATCTTGATATACCTCAAGAGCCAATCGCTATTCCAACTCCTACAGCCACAAAGGTTGAACCTAAAGACGTCATCAAAGTTGCTGAAAGCGAAGCTGATAAAATTAAAAATCTTATCAACACCATCATTCAACGCATTGATGATATTTTACAAAAACTTAATAGCTCTAAAGAATGCCAAGAAGAAATTGATTTAAAATGGTCCAATAAAGCAACCTTTAGTAATTTAAAAAGATTAATTCAAAGTCTTAAAAATAATCGCTTAATTGAAAAACTCGCTAAAAAAGATATTTCAGATGACGATAAAAAATTACTCGAACTTCTTGAAAAATTCTCCAAAGACCTAACAGAACAAAACAACAAACTTGTTATTGAAGATGATTTCGGTTTACCTTCTGACAGAAAAACTGAACAAAAGCATCTTAAACAAACCCAAGTAATCTTAGAAATCTTTGATCAATACATTGA
>JAGOTL010000028.1 GCA_018061805.1 Candidatus Babeliales bacterium | reverse complement strand
ACCTAAACCTTGCTCCAAACGATCCCGCGTTGTTACTGTATCAACAGACTCAACAATGCTCTACGGTCATTATATTTGACCAACAACCCGTGATAATCGGTGGCATTTTCAAAACAGGAATTGACGATTTTGATAACAACGTCATCTACTGCAATGCCCTGCTCTTTGACCAGATGTTTGATACCCATGACATATCACATATCCATATCAAATTGAATGATAAAAATTTTGAATTGAAGGCCAAAGACCTTCTGACAACACAACTACAAGCAGCTGTCTATTCGTGGAAAGATTTATATCCCACCTTACTGTCTGCCCTAAAGTTAGAAAAATGGGCCATGTTTCTGATCTTGCTGCTGATTGTATGCGTTGCAAGCATGAATATTATTTCACTCATTTTTATGTACGTCACACAAAAACAAAAAGACATATTCATTCTTATGACGCTTGGGCTCAGCTATCATAAAATACGGGCTGTTTTTATAACCATAAGCCTTTGCATAACCGTACCTTCAACCATCATAGGCCTCACGCTTGCTTGGGTCATAGGGTTACTATTGCAAACATATCCATTAATCAAACTTCCTGATAACATGTACGACACGCAACACATACCGGTCAAACTTGAACCCTCAATTTTTTGTGCTATTTTGATCATAACAATCATAATAAGCCTACTGACAAGTTTATATGCAACCAGCAATATCAACCGTATTAAATTTATAGAACTTTTAAAAACATAATAAAAAGGAGTTTTTATGTTCCAAAAAATAGCCTCTATTTTCACATGTAGTTTATTATTATTCATAGCAGGATGCGGTGATTGGTGTGGCTGCTGCAAACCAACAAAAAGCACCAAAAAAACCACAACCGAAGCTGCCCCAAAATCAGAAGAAACAACTCCTGATACCACAATGTTAGCAAAGCAAACTCCAGCCCAAGAGCCGGCAGATTCTCAACCTGAAGCCATTGAACCAAACATAGTAATGCCTAAAGATATGTAAGACGCCCCTTTAGAAATAGTCATGAAAAAGCCCTCACAAAAAGAGGGCTTTTTTTATTTCTTTTTGTTATGACGAAAGGGTTTATCATGATCATATCGAGCTAGTGACTTTTCTAAAGTACTAATAGCACGCACAAAACGAACTTTTACTTTATTTTTGATTCGTGCTGAAACCTTTTTTCCCATATACTTTTACTCCCTAAATGATAAATAATCCCTTATACACAATCATACGTAAAACGGGAGTATAAAATCAAGAGTATGACTAAAAAACTGGGCAAAATGATAACATAGGAACAAACTGAATCAAATGCTCATGGGTTTCATCAAAACTTTCCGGCTTTTCATAAATAAAAATACCCTGATTTTCATGCTTCATATCCCAGATGTGGTACACTGGGTGTTCAATTTCTAAAACATCTGCCAAGGCATACATCTCATTTTCATCATGCTTTGATAACGCAGAATCGTACATTAAACGCACCTTTTGATTAAAGGGCGACTGCTTCATATGAGATGTAAATTCTTTATGTTTTTGCCAATTTACTCCTGCATTGAACGCATGCTTATCATCGTAACCAGCCACGCCCTTCAAGCATTTAAAATCTGGATTATTAACTAAATAAGCGGCTTTAGGGAGATTGAATAGATCTTGTGAGCAAAGTTCATGCAAAACAAATTCAGATAAATTTTCCAAGTAGTGATTCGTCGCTATATTTTGAGGAAAACTGCCTAATTTATGTAGCAACATTTTTTCTTTTGAATGTCTTTTTGGTTCCATCGTTTTACCTTTGTTTAAGCTTACGTATCACACAGCCTTTTTTGTATAAGTACCATAGTCAGAGAAGCACAACAAATAGTTCTTGTCAAAAAAGTTCGTTTTGCCGCATTAGGAAAAGAAAATGGAAGAATCTCAGATTTGTGAAAAAACAAAAAAAACTGTATACTTAAAGATAAGTACCCTTAAAATTTGATATCACCTCAGAAAACAAAACTATCCGTCTTAGTTTGTTAACCATCGAAAGCGATATGATATATTTTATTGTCACCATCTGGGCGATCATCACAGGATTTGGCCAAATAATGTATCCTCGAGATCCTCGTAGGCCAAGTAATCCCACAATACCCCTGATTAAAGTTTCCAGCTCCAATTTGGCCGCTGAAAAAACATGGGCTTCTACGCACAGCAACTATAATCCAGACAGTACTCATTATGAATTTTGCAACTCTTTTTTAAGGCTTAAACCTATCAAAGAAGGTTTTAATCAAACATTTTTCCAAGAAAATTATTTACCCAGTGGCGTCATAACTTTTAGAAACCAACAAGGCATTGTCTCATCAAACATACTCAGCGATTTAGCAAATGAAGTGATTGAAGAAATCAAAGTAGGTCAACGCCATTTTACACATTTTAAAAAACTCAAAGATAAAGATTTTAACTATAAAACGCTATCTGGTCTGATCATTTTAAAATACAAAAACTATCCATTTGTTATCAAAATTTCTATAGAACATCCTTACACGCTCACGCAACCATTTTCTCGAAGCTATGAAGCAACAGGAATATTTGTCATAGGTGGCAACTTACGCCATTTAAGTAATTTTACTCGCATCACTAATTTAAATAAAATACGCAAAATTTTAAGCTATCACCCTTTCTACCGACAAAACTTAGACTTTCCTCGCAAGTGGTATTGGAAGCCTGACAAATGTTACGATCTTCGAATCGATTGGTGCTGCAATGGAATCTGCGATACGATTTCCATACCAAGTATTTACGCTACAATTTCTGATTTTATCGAAACAGAAGCCCAACAACCGCAAAATGAACTCAATAAATTATCTATGAAAGTAGCCATCGATGTTGGCTTTTTAATAGACCCACATGCAGGTAATATCGTTATTGAAAAAAACACTCGAAAATATATCTTGCTTGACACTGAAGATTTCAGGCTTATGACAGGGCTGAACAAAAGCATGAAAGCTCGCAAGTACATCGGTTGGTATATTGAATTAATTAGCAATGCCCTAAAAACATCTCTGTTACGCACCAAGCAAGAACGCATTGAACAAAGCATGCTTGTTTAAAAATTGATTGCTCCTTTAAGACCAACAGACCATTGGGCTAACGTAACCGTATCCTGATGCGTCCAATCGACAGCAGAAATTAAAGACAACGATGGCATATAAAAACGATCAGGCCATGTATGACCTATCTGTGCAGACATTTTACCCATATACGTTGTGTTTGCTTGAGCACCCGCTAAATCCAACGAATCTTCAAACTTTGAAGGTAATCTATTAATAGCAATACGACCATCTTTAATACCGTCTGGAACTAAGGTAGGCGCTGTCACGCCTGGCGGCAATACCAATGGATCACCAACTAAAACCACAGGATCTTGTGATTTATTGATTCTTGCATCAGGTTGACAATATCCCGTGACAACGTTATCAAGCTGATTATCAATACGATAGTTACTTACTTGACGACCAATAACTGCATAATGTTGCAATCCCGGCAACCGAAAATTTATAGTTGTACCCACATTAATGGTTAACGCTTCTGGCGCACGACACCAAAACTCACATCCTAAAGAACCATTCCATTGTTTATGATGATAATCAACAAGAACTGCAATAGATCCTTCGCATGGAATTTTTGAAATCACCGGCAATGTGGTCACATTGGCTGCTGGCTCTAACACAAATGGCACCATAGCCTCGATAGTCTCTTGTACAGCAACCGGAGATGTCGTATAAATAGACGCATAGTTTTGAAGCAAATTATACTTAGATCCAGGGCCACAACCTTTTAAATCAAAACAACGAAAACTTTGCCTTCTACCTTGCATCAAATGTAACACTTCTGCCTGTGCCCAAATATCTAGGTATCGCTGTGTATCTTTATCATCCCACACATGATACAGTCCAGTCATTTCAATACCAACACCCCACATACCAGCTCGTCCAAGCAATGGTTCTAAAATAAAATCAAGCCCAGGTGGCAACGCTGTAGGAATTGTTAATTTCGGAGCTACTCCAAACATTCCTTTAGAACGCATGACAAAATTATAACCAAGCGCCATACTAATATCACCAAATCCAACTATTTTTTGTGCGTACGCTGAAAAACGCGCTTTACGCAGTCGGATCGTTCTGAGTGTGTTACCATCAAAACGAGAACAATCTAAATAACCACCTGACAATATTTCGATAATATTTTTAACACGACTTTCAGGAGTTGGATAGTCAGGAAATTGATATTCAATAGTTGCGGAATTTGGATCTTGTGTCTCTTGCGTGAAACTTACTTTACCATCGGGTATGGCAAGACCTATTTCTTGCATATGAGGATTAACACTCATCATACCCACAGGGATATGCATACTAAAATAAAATCCTGGTTCATCTTTTTCATGGACGTAATAAAACATAAAATCAGTGCCTACTGTCTGTACCGTTGGATTAAGCTGCACGGTACTTGCAATACCATCTGCTCCAACAAGCACATTCCCCATACCGAGTTGATACGCATCCAAATCAGCGCGACCATCATTATTACCAATTTTAATCCGGTTATTGCCCGTCCATAAAGGGTATGCTCCCAACCCAGACGAACTCACATCACAACGATGACCAAATGACTGTTGATATGAGGTAAACGCAGTAATTCCAAAATTTTGACAATCTTGATCATATTTTATGTTAAACAAGCCTGTTTTTTCATATAAATCATATAGCGAAGATGTCATTAAATTACGCGGCAACCAAGTACTATTTGATGACCCACACGACACTGCATAACATGGTACAACACTATGTAATATAACCAACACACTCAATAATACTTGATTTTTAGAAGTCACCAGCACCTCTCCTTTTTGCGCAATTCATTTAAGGTTCTAACACAAACTATCTCAGTTTGTCAAAAAGATACTAGTGTGTATATAAATACAAATTATAATGCAAATGAGCTGCTTGCGGACTATGCTCCAAAGCTTTACGAGTCGCCATTTCACCCGTAGCATGATCACCAACATACCACGCACACATACTTAATAAATCATAACGATCGTATTTATAATATTGTTCTTCTACAAACAATACATCTGGTGTAGGATACTTTACCTCTACTGCATATTTAGCAAACATATATGCTGCACCATACATATTTTTTTCCAAATAATGACGTATAATAAATATTAATGGTTCAACACGACATGGGCGCATATCATATGCTTTGATATAAAACTCTAAAGAACGATCCCAATCACCCAAAGCTCTATAAATATTTGCACAACGATAAACTGCAATAAATGTTTCTTGATCAAAACCTGACATAGTGCTTCGCTTCAGATACAACTTCAATGCATTTTCTAAATCACCTAAACATTCATATGTTTGCGCAGTATAAAATGTTGTACGAGAATTATCAGGCTCACGTTCAAGTTCTGCTAAAAACAATTTCAAATCACGCTTAAAACGTTGCACAGAACGCTCAGCTCCTTGAACCGTTGGGCTGTAATCTATATAAATATCTGCTGGAATATTGATGTACACCGCACCTGTTAAATATTCATGTACAACACCTTCAAAATGGTGTCCTTTATGCAGCTTCCATACTCTACCTAAATAATTTTCCATGTACCCATTGTAAATAGAACACCGTAATAAAAATCCTGTTTCTGGACGATGCTGATATGCCTTACAAAAGGTAAGCAACTTATCAAAATTATAAAAATACCATTCTGCATCTATCATAAGCGTATAGCATGCGTTAGGAAATTTTCGCTCCATTTGCTTAATCAATTCATTACGAGATACCGCAAAATTAACAAATGGTGCTTCACAAATATAACCATGCTGGACATTGTGTTTTTCAAAAAAAGCTTTCACCTTTGCAACCGTATCATCTTCAGAACCAGTATCTAAAATCATAAAATATTGATGTCCTGCATCTACAAAAGGTTGCAATGTTTGTTCGATACGTTCAGATTCATTTTTAATCATGATAGAAACAACCAATAATGGATCATGTTGTGTGTACGTATAGGATAGAGCATGTATTGCAAGAAAGAAAAAACCAAGCACCAATGACATTTTTGTGCGAATTATATTCATGAAAATACTACCTTTTTTTGTTGCTTATACTAATGACTCTTTTTACGATCCATAGCATAGCACCAACAAGAAAGATCTCAATACAAAATTAAACTTTTTATCCGCGCAATTCTTCTTCGATATTTTTAAGTACATTAGAAATATGTTCATCACATGTACGTAGCATCGTAATTCTTTGTACAGCATGGGTAATTGTTGTGTGATCATTACGCTGTAAAAACTCACCAATTTCACGAAGTGATGAATTCGTATACCGCTTCATCAAATACATGGCTACATGACGAGCCAAAGAAATCCCCTTGCTTCTATCCTTAGATCGTAATTGATCTATGTCATATGAAAAATGTTTTTTAACATATTGCATAATCACCCTAAAATCAACGGGCGCTACAGCTGATTTATGTTCTTGTACAACACCCAAAACTTTGTGAACCAAATCAACGGTTAATGGGTGATTGGTCAAAGAAGCATACGCAAGGACACGTATCAACGATCCTTCAAGCTCTCGAATACTTGCAATATCTTGTTGTGCAATAACAAGTGCTACATCATCTGGTAAAACTTCTTTTTGCATGTATGCTTTACGTTTCAAAATAGCCACTTTAGTTTCAAGCATTGGCACTTGAACATCTGCTACAAGGCCCCACTCCAGTCTTGATTTTAAACGATCTACTAAACCACCTAAATAACGTGGCAACGTATCTGAAGATAAAATAATTTGCTTATTTGTTTCATATAAATTATTAAAAATTTGAAAGAAAATTTCTTGCGTTTGTTCTTTGTTCACCATGAATTGAATGTCATCTACTAACAACACATCAACTTGTTTATATTTTGCTTGAAACTTTGCAACGCTATCAAAGCGTATTGCGTTGATAAATTCTGTAATAAAGCGATCAGTCGTTTGATACATCACCACAACATTGGGTTGATGCTCTTGAATATGATTTCCTATAGCATGCAATAAATGCGTCTTACCAAGCCCTGATCCGCCATACAGCAACAATGGATTGTACAAAGTTCCTAATTTTTCAGCTACAGCACGAGCAGATGCATACGCAAACTGATTATTATCACCTATAACAAAGGTATCAAACTGATACGCCGGATTTAATTTCATACAACCGTCATACGATGACACTGTTTTTTTGACAATATCAGTTCTTTTCTTTTTCGGTTGCTGTATCTGAACAGCGGGCATTATTTTTGCTGATTCGTGCATCGTTGCTACTTGATGTCCATTTTGAACGGTAAAATAAATAGTCAACTGTTCAACGCTCAGCAATCGCATCAAATGCTTCGTAAATAATTCTTTGTAATGCAGTTCAACCCAATTTTTGACAAACAAATTAGGCGCAGAAATATACATCTCGCGCTTAATCGTATCATAATATGAAATAGAAACAGCTTTAATCCACGTTTCAATAATACGTGTGCCTACTTCATCACGAATAATTTTTAAAAAATCTTGCCAAACTTGATCTATAATCACATCTATCACACTAAGCTATTTGATTTTTGGTACGATTAGTACCGATATGTATACTACGATATTGTACGTAAGTAAACGTGTCAGACAGTTTAACACAGAAAGTCCTTTTTTATAGAACTTTTTTTTAAAAACAACTCATAAAACTATAAGATTTTATATCACTATTCATATATGATTGCCTCTTTTTTTAGTGTTTACCGAAATAAAAACAGATCCGTTACCTATAATTTCGCTACGCAAAAAACCTGGCATTTTAATGGCAATACCCGACGGTGTCACTTCGACAACGTTTTCTGGCAATGATACAGACTCTAACAACGTTGTATTGGGTAAAAATGCACGATAATCACGATTACATGCTTCTTGATAATTTCTTGGCGCATAGGTCAAGATAGGGTAAGGATTTGATGTTCGTATTAAAATACCATAACTACCAGGACCTTTAACTTCACGAATCTCAATAATTTTATTTTTATACGGACCAGCCATCATAACAGATGCTGTACATACTACAAAGACCAAAACAGATAATTTTATATGCAACATTGTAACTCTCCCCCTAAAACTTTACGATATTATTGCCAAGGAACTGTCTAAAAAACAGACAACCTTGCCCCTCACAGTTGTTAGAGTAACCAAAATGACCACAAAATCTCAAGTAATTTACAAAGTTTTATGTTTTAACATAAGAAATAAAGGAACAAAAAACACTCAAACTGATACCCTAGAGCCCAATCGTTTCTTGAAGCATGTACGCTCTTTTAAGATCTGACAAACAGGAAATATCTCCAAAAAGCACAAAACCTTTTAAACGACCATCCTGATCAAGGTATACAACATCCAAAGTATCTGTTGTTTTTTTACGAACTACAACCTTAAGCGATGAATCAACGGTTTGGCCACATCCATAAAAAGGCATACCAAAAAAATATGAATCCCGAATTCCAATAGCCCCTTGATACGATCTTGGAGTCGCACTCAAAGATGTTGCTGCACACAACCCTTGAAGCATAGCATCAGACCATGTGGTGCTACGTACCATCTTTTTAGTGATAAAATCAGGAACAATACACACATCACCTGCTGCAAAAATGTTAGAAATCGATGTCTGCATCCGGTCTGATACCACAACAGAACCATTCAAAAGCTCAATGCCTGCATGTTGTACTAATTCTGAATTAACCAAAGAACCCGCTGCAACAATGACCATATCGGCTGGTACAACTGACTGTGAGTCCAACAAAGCACCCGAAACTTGTCCTTGCTGCGATTGTATAGAAA
>JAGOTL010000008.1 GCA_018061805.1 Candidatus Babeliales bacterium | reverse complement strand
AACCATATGTATTCTATGACAAGTAATATGAGTCATGTTACCATAGAGCAGAAATTGTCTGAAAAAACATTGTCGTATACTCATTCTTTAGTTGCAAAATATCCAGATTTAAAAGGTGTTTTGTTTGTTCATGGCATTGATCAATGTTGTATTAACTGTTTAGACATTTTAATGTTACCTGCAGGATGGAATACGATGATTGAGCAAAAAGATCGTAACATCGATAACATTATAGATCTGTTTTTACAAAAACATTATCTAAAAAAATCATTAAAAAGAAATTTGATTAATCACTTGGATGTTGTAACAACGTCGCTTATTACCCTGAGTATAATGGCAATTGCGTATCAAGTTTATAGGATTAAAGAATTAGCAAATGGTATTGATGATCGTATTAAATCTAATATGTTCTTTAAACTTGCCAAAGATTTAGAACCAGCATATATTCCTGCAAAGCAGTCTGCGCAAAATGTTTTTGTACGATGTATGCGTGCAAAGCAGTCTATGAAAGATGCTGTTGTACAACACATCGTGAACTATGATCCTGTAACATTTCAAATTTAAAAGTATCTTTTTTATTATACAAAAATTTTCTTACAATTTTTTAATCAGTATTTTGCTGTAGTTTTTTAAAAAAAGTTTTAAGCTAATGTCATCTCAAAAATTCACTCTATAAAAAATGTAAGCACATATTGATATAAAGAAGGATAGAAGTAGATGAAAACGGTGGTATCCGAGTCATATACTATAGCATGGTTTAAAATAGCTGATTTTGTAGCTCGCGGTGAAAAAGAAAGAGCATTAACCGTGTATAAGCTTTTGATGCATTCTGTTTCAGAGCCTGCATTATCATATCAACTCGAAGGTGATATTTTACTTGCATTTGATGATGATACAGCGCTTGATCGATATCATGTAGCAGCAAATTTATATAAAAAATCAGGTAAAATGCAAGCAGCTATTAGTGTCTATGAACATGTTTCTTTATTTAAAGAAGACCCAAAAATATTAGAAGCATTGCTTGATACCTATTTAAATGTTGAAAATAAACAAGGCTTTTTAGAAACGTTTAGCCGATTTGCAAAATATTGTTTGCAACATAATAAGCAAGATTTTTTAGTGCAACTAATGCATCGATATAGTGTGTTAATTGATGATTTTACGCATGCGTTATTGTATGCACGATTTGTAAGATCGTTATTACTGTATGGAGCTCAAGATCAAAATGTTTTAATGTATGTACAACAGACGCTGGATCTTTTTTTAGAGCTTAATTCTGAATATGAAAAGCACTCTAAGGGGCTGCAAAAGTTTTTATCGGATTTAAAAATATTAAGTGATGAAGCATTTAAAGAAGCTGAAGAATATTTATCTCAGTCATAATGTAAAAAAAGGAGCAGTATGTCTAAATCAGAAGCAAAAATCAGTCCAAAAATTTTAAATGTTATTTTAGCAAATCAAGGTGTTTTGTTATTTCAAACATTGAATTATCATTGGAATTTAGAAGGAAAAGAATTTCATGATTATCATTTATTGTTTGATAAACAGTATAATCAACTGTTTGAAAATATGGATGTTGTAGCAGAACGTGTACGTGCTGTTGGCGGCTTTACGCTCGGTAGCATGAAAGATTTTGTCAAAGAAGCGGTCTTAAAAGAAGACAGTGCAGCAGCTCCAGAGCCAAAAGTTATGGTTAAAAATCTGTTGAAACAATATGAACTGTTAATAAAAAATTTAAAAACTGCACATGAAGCTATCGAAGCAAAAACAGATGATTATGGCAGCATTAATATGATTGAAGACTTAATACAACAATACGAAAAAACAGCTTGGATGTTGAGATCATTAGCTCGTTAATATCAGTTTTTTGTATACTTGAACAAAAAAGTAGGCCCTATCATCACGATAGGGCCTACTTTTTTAAAATTATGGTTGAGAATGTATAGGAAGGCTATTGCTTAACGCAATAGATGGTGTTGACATCATGCCATCGACTCCCAACATAGCAGTGCTAATATTCCAGTTTTGAGCGTTTTGTATGGTGAGTTGTTTGTTGCCTGTAAGGAGTATTTTTTCTTGATTGTTTTTAAGGCCTATAAAGTTGAAATATAACATATTGTTGTTTTGTACAACACAATTTAGATACGCAGGTTTATGATTTGCAAATAATGTTTGTAATGTTGAAATTTCAGAAGTTAAGCTGATCGTATCAGTTTGTGTTTGGTTTTGTACGACGATGTTAAAGTAATATAATTTACTTGCACTTGGTAGTGTTGTAGGTGCTGCTGCTGGAAGATTCATGATCAGAATTGGAGATGTTGTTGTAGATTGTTGATACACGACGGTATTGCTTATTTTAACGTGATATAACGCTGTGCTTGTGCTACCATCAGCTAATTTTGGTTCTGTGTTGTTAAAGGTAACGTTCATGTACTGCAAGTTTGCAGGAGTTACTTGTTCACCGTATGCAAGAACATTATTTTGAGAGTCCATAATAGATGCAACGGCAAGATATTGATTATTTGATGATTTAATCACATTTAATGCGATGGTGAGTTGTCCTGCAAAAGCTTGAGGGTAATATTTTTTTATTGCATTTATGATTGTGCTATCAAATGTAAATGAAAGCCATGTTCGTGTTGTATTTGTTAATTGAGTCGTTGCTTGAATGACGATAGATGTTAAGCCACTAGCTACAGATGCGGGCATATTTGTATTGGTCGGCGTTGATGCTGTTGAGGTTGTATTTGCAGCAGCTTCAGGTCCTTTTTTTACGGACATATGATTATTTTTAAGTACAAATGGTTGTGTTTTTACAGGCGATGTACTGTTGGTTGATTTGTACAGTATGGTTTGTCCGAGCGGTACGTTAAGTAAAGCTGTCGTATTATTTGTAGGATTTGCGGTTGTAATTTCTGCTGTATTAATTGCAACGCTTAAGACATCAAGTGCTATGGTCGTTGGCATAGATCCTGTTGCTAAAATATTATTGTTGGTATCTGTAAGTGATACGGTCAGTGACCATGCAGAAGCATTTTGCGTTAAACTGCTTTTGATATATATGCCTTGTGACCATATGTTTTGATTTTGAGCATTAAGTTTTTGTATTACCGTACTGTCAAAGTTGAACGTAAATGTTTGTGAACGATTGAAATCGCTGACATAAACTTTAATCATTCCAACAGCTGTTGCGACAGAAAGAGGAGATGATGTATTCATAGGGGTGCTGCTTGGCAGCATAGTCTCTGAAATTCCGGTACCGCCCGTAGGTGTCGAAGGCGTTGCCGACATTTGTGCAGCAGTTAATTGGATGGTGGATGATTGTAGTAATCCAACGAGTTGTTGGTAATCCAACATAAGTACCTCTAGGTGGCTTACGAGATCGTTGAAATAATTTGTTTGTGAAGCGTATCCTCCATTTATTTGCTTGTTTTTGATATTAACAATTTTGGTTTGCAGTCCATTTATGCTGTTTTGCAAACTTGCTACAGTTTCAGCAGCTGGCGTCATGAGAGAGGAGGTTAGGCATAACAATGTTATAAAAAGCTTTTTTGGTATCATATAAATTCCTTTTTTTAGTAAATGATACGTCGTATAACATTGAGTATATCGCGAGATTATTGCTGAAATAAATAGTTATTATGTTTAGACGGTGATCTTTGCTTGAATGTTCATGTCGTACAATTCTTGTAAAACATTTTCTTGAAGCGCAATGGTTTTTTTACTGATAATTTTTAAATGAGTATCATTTTCATGGTACGCGATGTTGAGTGGTACTTTACCATCAGGTAAATTTTTGAGTTTTGCAATATGTTCCGATGAAAATGGTTGTGGCAATGTAACGGTTACACAAAACATTTTTGGCCATACATGAAAAAAGAGATCAAGTGGAACCATATCCATTGCTTTAATTTTACATACGCCGGTCGCTGTGGTATCTAAGTTTCCTTTGATAACAAAAATAGAATAATCATGTAACCATGGTTCTATTTTTGCAAATAATTTTGGAAAGATAATAATTTCTGCATGACTGTGTAGATCTTCTATTTGCGCAAAGGCCATTTTGTCACCTTTTTTGGTCGCAATGATTTTTTTTTCGATCAAAAGTCCAACTGTTGTGACAAACGGTTCTTGTTTGCTGGTTTGCGGTTCTGTGAGATATTTCATAATATCATTAATATGCTGTGACTCGATCCAGTTGAGCTGTTTTTCATAATTTTGCAAAGGATGTGCGCTGATATAAAATCCTACAACATCTTTTTCTTTTTCGAGCATTTCTTTGCTATTCCAATCAGGAATACTTTGAAAAACATAGGGAGGTGTTTCGTTGCTTGATGATGATAAAGAAGCATTAAAAAGCATCATTTGTCCCGTAGCTTTGTGCTCTTTGTTTTGTAAAGCTTGTTCAATAATGATGGGTAATTCATGATACTTTTGAGCACGATTGCCAGGCAGGGTATCTAAAGCTCCTGCACTGATGAGGTTTTCTAGTACACGTTTATTGGATGAACGAAGGTCTATACGTTCACATAAATTTAAAATATCCGTAAATGGTCCACCTTTTTTTCGTTGTGCAATAATGTTGCTCAGTGACGTTGAACCAATATTTTTAATACCTTGTAATCCAAATAAAATTTTTCCATCAACAATGCTAAATTCGATATTTGAGGTGTTAATGTTGGGCGGTAAAATTTCAATGCCCATGTCTTTAGCTTCTTTAAGGTAAAAGGACATGTTTTCGGCATTACCAGATTCAAGCGAAATTAAGCATGCCGTGAATTCTGCAGGATAGTTTGCCTTAAGGTACGCTGTTTGATATGCGATTAAAGCATAAGCTGCAGAGTGAGATTTGTTAAATCCGTATCCTGCAAAATATGCCATGAGTTCAAACAGATCATCTGACTTTTTGGCATCGTAGCCGCGACTTTGTGCGCGATCAACAAATAATTTTTTTTGTTCTGCCATGACATCGGCTTTTTTCTTACCCATTGCGCGACGTAAAATATCCGCTTCTCCTAAGGAATATCCACCAATGACAGATGCAATTTTCATAACTTGCTCTTGGTATACAATGACACCGTATGTTTCCCACAAAACATCTTTGAGCTCATCAAAGAAATAGTTAATGTCTTGTTTGCCATGACGACGTAAAATGTAATCGTCAACCATTCCTGAACCTAAAGGACCTGGTCGATACAATGCGTTAACGGCGATAATATCTTCAAATTTGTCAGGCTTTAATTTGCGTAAAACATCTTTTAATCCATCAGATTCAAGCTGGAATACTCCTGATGTTTTTCCTTCTTGAATCAGTTGAAATGTTTTAGGGTCATCAAGCGGAATATGATCAATATCAATATGAATATTGTGATTGCTTTTTATACTGTGTAAGGCATTTTTGATGAGTGTTAAGTTTTTTAAACCCAAAAGATCTATTTTCAAAAATCCGATACTTTCAAGCTCTGTCATGGCATATTGCGCTACCACAGCATCATCTTTTGGCGGTATGAAAATAGGCAGCATTTCATGCGTTGGTTCAGGTGTGATCACAATACCGGCAGCATGTTTTGATGCATGTCGAGTGACCCCTTCAAGCCGGAGTGCGATATCAAATATTTTTTTGATGGTAGGGTTGTTGTTGATTAATTCTTGTAATTTTGACTCTTGTTCAACAGCTTCTTTGAGTGTAATTTTAAGTTGCTCTGGGACTAAACTGGTGATCATATTAGATTCTTCAAAAGGAAGACCAAGTGCTCGCGCCACATCTTTGATCACAGCTTTTGCAAGCATAGTACCAAAGGTTATAATTTGGCAGACTTTGTCGTGTCCGTATGTATCTTTGATGTATTGAATAACGCGTTCTCGCCCTTCGATGCAAAAATCGATATCGATATCAGGCATCGAAACACGCTCAGGATTTAAAAAACGTTCAAAAAGCAAATTATATTTTAAGGGATCAATGTTGGTAATTTCCAGACACCATGCAACAAGTGCTCCTGCTGCAGATCCACGGCCAGGACCAACGGGAATGTCGTTACGTCGCGCCCACATGATAAATTCACTTACGATGAGAAAATATTCTACAAAACCCATTTGAATGATAAGGTCCATTTCAAGTTCTAAGCGCTGTTGATACTGCTCAATGTTTTCTGTAGGGAAACGTTTTTGATCTGCAAGCTTTTGCAAACCTTGTCTGCAAAGATCTTGAAAGTGTTGTTGTGGAGTTTTATCTTCGGGTGTTTGAAATTTTGGGAAGAATAATTTTTTTGTTTCGAACTCAAAGTTGCACATATCGGCTATTTTGCCGGTGTTATATACAGCTTCAGGATAATCTTTGAATATTTCAAGCATTTCTTGAGGTGACCGCATGTATGCTCGACACTCTTTGAAGCTAAAGCGTGTTGGATCATCAAATCTTTTACCTGTTCCAATAGCAAGCATCACCTCGTGAGCTTCATGGTCATGTAGGTTAAGATAGTGACAATCTGTGGTTGCAACACAAGAAATACCCAGTTCTTTGCTCAGTGCAAGTAATTTCTTATTGAGCTCAACTTGTTCTTGTTGTTCTTCTGGTTGTATTTCAAAGTAAAACCGCTCAGGTCCAAAATGTTTTAAAAACCAATCGATTTGAGTTCGTGCTTGTTGTTCTTGTCCAGATTTGAGCAGTTGCGCGATGTGTCCACCTAAGCATGCTGATGTGACAATTAAACCTTCGCTGTGCTGCGCTAAAATGTTGTAATCGATACGTGGTTTAAAATAAAAACCTTCTTTGTACGAAAAAGCAATGAGTTTGCAGAGGTTGCGATACCCTATTTCGTTTTGTACCAAAATAATGAGGTGATAATATTTTTTATCCACAATGCGTTCGTGCACATTTTCAGCCATGTATGCTTCCATACCAAGTATAGGCTTGATACCGGCCTTTTTACAGAGCTGAAAAAATTTAACAGCACCAAAAATATTGCCGTGGTCAGTCATTGCAAGAGCTTTTGCACCTTGCTTTTGAGCATGTTCTACTAACTTGGGAAGCGTTATAGCTCCATCAAGTAGAGAATATTCCGTGTGTACATGAAGATGTGTG
The DNA here is from genome assembly GCA_018061805.1 of Candidatus Babeliales bacterium. Lineage (GTDB taxonomy): Bacteria > Babelota > Babeliae > Babelales > Chromulinivoraceae > JACPFN01. Next base: position 28,331 of record JAGOTL010000008.1, on the reverse strand, counting down.
AAATGCTGACCAGACATTATTATGTGACTTTCTATCAAATAATTTTCTATATGTTCTATACTTGATTATATCAAGATATACAAAGTAATTATACGTTGAAAAATAGATGATAATATATGTATGTACTGATAATCGTATTATTTTGTGTATTTATCAACAAGTTCATTCAGTACTAATGGGTTTATTGTATCTTTAAAATATTCGTCAATTTCTTGTGGCGATTTATGTGATACAAATATTACTTTGATTTCAGTATTATGAGGCTCATGGGGCCATGCATATCTAACGCATCGTACAATGTGGTTTATCCATGGATATTTTTGTATAAATTTGTTTGATATTTCTAAATCTTGTCGAACTGTATTTTTTGTACCAGGATATTTGGTGTGAATAGCGCCTAATGTAACAAGGTGTAATGCTGGTATAGTATCTTCAGTGATTGATTTTGTACAAAAACGTAAGCCTGTACTTGGAGTTCCTATTAATACGGGAACTGTGGATACTTTAAAATGTTTTTTTAGAAAAGGAATGATTTCTTCGTGAGATGCATCTTTTTTAACGATATCAGATGTTTGAAAAACATATACCTCGTTTTGATGGTTTGAAGCAGTTAGTAAGTTTGTAATAAAGCATATGCTTATGATAACAATATTTTTTGTCATGAATACCCCTAATGATATTATATTTAATACTTAAAGATTAGCGTAAAACTTTATAATTTTCTATAGTTATATGAAAATAATAGAGATCATGAAACGAGATAAGGTCATTTTTATAAAGTGGCATATGAGAATGATTATGAATATTTTTTGATACATTACTTGCATCATTATGTTGCAACATAATACCATCATAACATATGAAACAATTTAAGAGGGTAGTATGTTTATGGTCTATGTTTTGTTGATGTTATTATCTTGCTGTAATAGTACAGAATTTGCTTTTGAATCTTCTGTAGCACATGCAAAGAGTGTACCTGATGCATCAATGAGTGCTGTAAAAGCTGCAAAGATGCGAGATGAAATTGCAAATATTTTTATCACTATGTCATTTGATCAATCGATATCCAAAGAGCAAATTAATGCAATGGCTGGTTTGTTACGAGATATAGTACGTTATTGTACGTTGTTGATTTTACAAGAATATCCTCTTATGCCGCTTAATGATCTTATACGGCACGTTACGAATTATATTCCTCTTATGATTGATAAAGTTACTCCCGAGAAACAAGCGTTGTATAAATCTGCATATACAGAGGTACAAATTCCGCTTGTGGTTGATTTTGCTCGACGTTTAAACCCTTCAGGTGCAGAAGAAATTATAAAGCGTATAAAGCCGCTTTTTGACAGGGTCCCTAGTGATATACTTTCAACAGATGCACCACGTTATAAGTTTATTATAGGCAATATTCCTATTCATGACACGCAAGATGCAATACGGCAATTTTTACATAGTCAATTTCATACTGGTGCGTTAGATTTTAAAATTATTTCTCAAAATGATAAAACGTTCACTAAAACAATAGCAGTGATTTTTTATGACGATAATAAAACATTGCAAAAGATGGTTCAAGACTATGAAAAACATAAACAATCACAAGCACAGAACCCATTTGTTTTGGTTAACAATGAAAGTCAAAAAGAATGGTCACCGGCACGACGTTCTATTGTTTTAGAAAAAATATTAGATGTTTCAGAGGTGCCAACAGTTACGGTAAAAAAATCAAATATTGGAGCGGTACACAACAACGCAGCACCAAAACAACTTCCTCAAAGACCAATTCCATTGCAAACAAAACAACTTGCATCAAATGCTCCAGCTCAATCAATATTGACCAATGCAACATTTGTTCAAGATTTAAAACGGGAGATCAACGCTATAATCACTTTGCAAGAGGATGAAGAAGAAGAAAACGAGGTTATGAGTGTCATTTTACAATATTTAATAATACATGAACATACAAAAAGACCTTCTGTGACGTACGTAGATCTGTTTGATGAAATGACAAAAGCGGTATTTGCAGGAGATCAAAATGGTCTAACTTGGCTTGAAACATTAAAGCCAAAGATTTTAGAAATATTACAGAATATACATAGTTTTGATGAGCTGAATAAGCAATTGATTATGCAACGTTTATATGCAAGAGTTCAAAAATATGTAAGTATGGCAGGTCCTGAATATGTACAAAAAAAGCCACATAAGCCTATGTATGCATTATTATCGTATCCATATCGATCGTAAATCAATTTTTTGATTATTACAGGAAAGAGGCACGCTCAAAACGTGCCTCTTTCCTGATGTTTATCAGTATTCAGTTACAATAACATTCTTGCTTCTTCGCGGGTTAACGTTCTTGTTGGTGTAGGCGTATCTGAGAATGGGTATTGGTAAGATAATAAACCATGTAAAGGTTTCTTATGTTTTTGTTCGTATACTTTCGCTGCGCTATAAGCGATTGCTTTAAGTTTTGATTCTAGTTTTTGGATCTCACCTTTTTCTGACGATAATGTGTGTACGTTATTTAAAACGTCTGATTTTAATGTTTCAAGCCACTTGAGGTCTTCGCGATCGTTAGCGTATAGTTCTTGTGTGATCGCGTTAAATGCGTCGTTTGCGTTCGTATGAGGTTGTTTTTGTTGTGTTAAAAGTATTAAATATTCTAAAAGGTCGCTCATAAAATCATCTTCTGCATGTTCATCGCCATGTAAAATATGGCTATTTTGATCGAGTATAAAACGTATCTCTTGTTTTAAATCGTTGACAAATGTTGTATTGCGAAATATCGATGATGAGGATCTAAATGTTGTATCAGGAAATAATGGTACTGGTCTTTGTGGCAGTTGTTTTGGTGCCGTTGTAGGGTGTATCGCGTGGACTGCTTGTTGTATTTTTGATAGTTGTGAAGTTTTTGGTGTGATGCTTTTTATGCTACGAGGACTAAATAAACCTTCTATCGTTATAGGAAGATAATAATACAAATTTTTCATTTGTTGTTGTAGAGCAGATTTTTCTGCCGGATCTGTTGTTTGTGAAAAATTTTGTTGTAATTCGTTAAAGGCGACAAAGGTGCCTAAGTTACGAGGTTTTTCTTTTGCTAGTGTTACAATAGGGACAGTAATCAGAAGTTCCTTGTTTTTATATTCTATAAGACCTTTTTGAATACTTGCGCGTAATGGTTGGCTTGTTTCAAATGTTACTAATATTTTTTTAGATACAGTTTTAGGATCTTGAGAAATAGTTTGAAAGGTTATATCGGGCGTATTGAATATTGACTCTAAGAAAGATTGAATTTCTATGTCAGTTGCATGTAAAGGAATATTTTTGAGTGTGACTGCATTAATATCGAAATTGTACCGTTGATCCATAATATCGAAATTGTATCGTGGATCCATAATATCGAAATTGTATTGTTGCGATACAAGTTGATCCATCAGTTTTTGATGTTTTATTTGATATTCATTCGATGAACTTTTAACTAATTCTGCTACGCCATCTTCAGCATCTTTTATTATGGATAATGCTTCTATTCCGGATTTGTTTTGGATAGATGAATATAAAAAGTCTACTACCTCTACAATTTTAGGTGATAAATTTATCAAAATTTTTGTGTGGTTTGGCAAAAATGTTGATGTTATAAGATCTGATACAAGATTAGTTGTTGTTACGGTTGGATTTTTTTGTTTTTCAATTAATGCTAAATATGCCATGATTTTTATAGCTGCTTGATTGCGTTTTTGGGATGGTTCGTGCATGATGATGAACAATATTTCTCTTTCAAGATCGCTTTTATATTGTGGAGCAAAAAACGCAGGTCCATAAGCTAAAGGCCTTGCGATTAATGGATCATGCGTAAGCAATGATTTTTTCTGTGCCCTTTTGAGTTCTTTTTGTTGATCAAATGCAAGCTCTTTTAAAAGTTGTTCAGCAGATTGTATGTTATAATTCAATAATCCTTTGTCTGTAAATATTCTAACCAATTCAGTTTGATAGAAGGTATTGCATGCATCCGTATAATCTTTATTATCCGGTTCGGGTAAGAAAAGAGATTGTACTTTGTGTAAAAAATCTTTTTGGGTAATATTTGGATTTTCATGTAAAACGACAAAGGCATAATATCGTCCTATTTCTTGTACCATTTTAAAATATGTGTTTCTGGTATCGCAAAAAGATAATAGTTCTGTAATTTCATCTTGAATACTGCGTAGTTTGAGTTCTTCAGGAGATAATGTTGCGCTAGTATGTTGCGGATCTACGTGGGTTGTGTGTACTTGTTGCGTGCTTATAGGACTTACGTGTGTTTGTGGTGTTAAGCGCATAGGACCATACGCTAAAGGTCGTGCTATTGCTTGATCTTGCGCTATGTGTTTTATTTGTAAAGAAGGATCTTTACGTAAAGCACTTTGCGCTTTTTGCGCCATGTGTTTAACATGTGTTTCGATGGATGCTTGTACTTGATGATCCATTCTTCTGACTTTGTTAATAACATTTTCTGCAGATTGTTCAAATTTGATGTATGCAGCTTCAAATTTTGGATCAGGTAAGTTTTTAGGGATAAAATTTAACACCTCTTTTTTAAGATCTTTAGAGGTTATGTCGTTATGTTTTTGCAAAATTAACAGAGCATAGTATTGGCTTATTTTTTCAAGAGCTGCAGCCATGTCTACGACGCTGTCAAAACGAATTAAGGTAAATATTTCGGCGATCTCATTTTGAATATCAGTTATATCTTGAGGTGTAGTTGATGTTGGTTGTTTTGGTGATCTAAAAAAATAAGTGCTATATGCTAATGGACGCGCAAGGGTTTGATTTGGATGAAAATGATGTAGCTTTGTATTATTCTTATCCGTTTGGGTGTTAAGAGCAAGTTCTTTAATTCTTTGTTCTAATTCCTGCATGGATTTTGGCGTGATCTGAGATTTGTTGCTATATAACTTTGGTAAAATTGTATGTATAAAATAATTATAAGCATTACTGTATAATGGGTCGTATGGCATTTGAGGCAGTTTGTTTGTTACTTCGGTTGTAAAATCACTTATGTTGATTGTAGGATTTTTTTGCAGAATTAGCAGAGCATAATATGTGCCGATATCTTCGAGTAAATATGATAGCTGTATATTATTATTTTTAACAGGTTCTATCATTTCTAAAATTTCATTGTGGATATCTTGCTGTTCATCTGACAAAGCACCTGTTGAAGATGTAAAAGCAGTAGGAGCATCAGAAGCCGCATGCACTTTATCTATGTGAAGTAACATGAAAATAATCAAAAATAGACAGTGAAACATAAAACCCCCTATGGCTTATATAATATATTAGTATAAAAGCAGTTTGTATTTAAAGCAATATTTGATGACCATTGAACCTGTTTGCTTTGGATTTATAATGTTTTAGGTAAACTTTTGGGTGAGCCCGTTAATTTTTTAAATCGGATTTTGGTTTGTATTTGGGAGTGCAAAGCAGTTATTTGTTCATTTGTTAATGGAGCATACTGACTTTGGATTTTATTTAAAACATTGTGTGTAAATATATCAGATTTAATTTTGCTCAGGTCGGCTGTTTGTAAGGCTGTATCAACCAGATTGATCATAGTTGTATTAATTTTTTGTTCAAAAGACTGAATGAATTTGTGTTCTATTGGTTGTATGGTAATGCTTTCAATTTTTTCTAGATCTTCTTGGTTGATGTCAGGGTATAATTGTTTTGCTGTATTAAAAAATTGTTCTTTTATGAGTCTAAAAAAGAAAGCAGGATTAGCATTTTCTTGTTCTTTTTCTAATTGTTTTTTGACAACAGTGTTAAATATTTCATCTAATAGGGCTGTATCTTGCTCAAATAACGGTCTTTTGATTGGGCGTGATGTACCACTTCTAAATGCCTTTGGTTGCAAAGAAACCAGTGTTTTTTTAGGGTTTTGAAATTGTTGTATTTCATTTTGAGTTACGAATGTACCGATGATTGGTGTTATAAACTGTTGAGATTTATCAGGTTTTTTTGTTTTGTCTTTGGTTGTTTGAATAGGTTTTTCGCTGATTGTTATAAATTCAGCATTTTGGGTTTTGGCAAGCATTGCATGGGAAATTGGAATTTCTACACTATTTTGAGTATTTGGCTTTAAAAATTTTATTTTGATTTTGTGTAACGCATCATCATTGTAAAATGTTATTAAGATTTTTTTAGTAAGGTCTTTATAATTTTCTGAAATATTTTGGATTTGGGTTGGTATGCCATAAGGCTTAAAGAAAGCGGTAAGTTCTTCGTTTGTTGTTTGAACCGGCACATTTTCAAGCAGTAGCATCGGGTAATAAAAATGTCTTGTAGGTGAAGTTAGGACTGTTTCTTGATCTGTAGGGTTTGTTTCAAAACCTTGTATATTCTTCAGATTTTTTTTCATACACATTTTTACTGCATCTTCTACAGCAGCTTTATAATTCATTGTAGGGATATCTTGTTGTATACTTAATAGTATCTTTGTATAGGTTTCATTTTCTTGATGTTCGCTTGGTATTTTTCGATCAATGGATTCAATAATTGATGCAATATCTAAATGAGGATTTTGTTGTAGCTCAAGTAACGCTAAATAGGTCATTATTTTTGTTAAAAGTTGTTTTTTAGCTTTTGTTGTTTTTTCATTATTTAAAACAGTTTTGATCTGTTGTTGCAGTAAACGGTCTTGATCTGTTAGGTTAGGGCTTGGAAAATATTCAGGCCATGAAGCTATAATCGGAGTTTGATCACTATTATTTGGGTATGTATATTGAGACATAAAATCTTTGATGTATAATTCTAGACCATGCTTTGAAAATAAAGTTATATGTTGTGTTGTTAAAACTTCAAAAACATTTTTGATTACCGTATTATATTGTTCCCGAGCAAGATATTTATTAGACATTTTTGAATTTACTGATTGTATGATTTGATCAACCCCTTTATTAGGATGTTTTGCGTGTTCAACAAATGCTAAATAAGTAGCTATTTGTTCGAGTGTATCAAAACCTTGTTTAGAGTTTGTTATAGCAGCTTCTATTTCTTGCTGCATGATAGCGTTTTGAGCCATCCCACGACTGTTTTGAGATGTCTTTGGAGCCGTAGTGGTTGGGGTAGATGGTAAAAAGATATACTCATTATATGCAAGTGGTCGAGATTCTGTACGATCTGGCAAAAAATTTGGTAGTTTAAGCGCACGGTTTTCAGGTAAGTTTAAAAAATTTTGAGTTTTTAAAGCGCGTGTTTTTACAGATTGTTCAATAGAATACATAATGTCGGGTTTTAAATTGTTTTTTTGTTGTAATAAATTAGGTAATGTAACATTAAAAAAATCATCACGTCTTTTTTTGTATGTGTGAAGGTCTAATATGTCTGAATGATATGATTGAGGTAAAAAGCTATCCATCCTTTGTTTAATGATGGCAAGGTTGTCGGGATGTGCTTTGAGTAATAAAAAAGTATAGTATGCAGCTATTTTATCCAAAACATTAAGACTGCTTTCTGTACTTGAAGAATGATTTAACATTTCTATGATTTCATTTTGTATATCTTTAGGCTTAGCGCGAGATGCTTGTATATGATTGTTTGAAGCGATACATAACAAGAAAATATATACAACATACTTTTGCATAATAAAAACCCCACACTAAGTTATCGTGATTTATACAAAGTATACTTTATGATTTATTGGTAACACAAGCATTGTCGGACAATAGCTTTTTTATACAATGTTTTGAGCTTGTTCTCGAGCTTTTTCTATATCTGTTTTAACATCAATAGTTAAAGAACTGATGGTACTATCACAGCATTTAGAAGCAATCGTATTGATTTCACGATTGATTTCTTGCAGTGTAAAATCAAGCTTTTTGCCTTTGTTCAGATTTTTATCTTTAAAAAGCGCATGAATGCTTTGAATGTGCGACGTTGTACGTACAATTTCTTCGTTGATATCCATTTTTTCAAGTTCAGCAAGCAATGTGTTTTTTTGCTGTTCCAGAACCATTTTATCTACAGATGTATCAGTTGCATCGTATTTATCGAGTTTTTTCAAGACAGTTTCTAAATCTTTTTTGCGTTTGGTGCAAACTTTGGTAGAACTTTTTTGAATATTTTTGAGATGAGCTAAGATAGAGTTTGTTTGTTTAATAATATCTTGTTCTAAATGGAGCCCTTCTGTTAATCTTGTTTTGATTAATTGGTCAGCAATATGATTAACAGCTTCAACTATTTTTTCTTCTGTGCCGCTATTTAAAATATCATCTTCGATTTGCAAAATATTTGGTAATTGCAGCAGCGTTGATAAACTTATTTCTTCTTTGATGCCGCATTCTTTTTTGATGATTTGAATTGCTTTAACATATTCTTGTATTGTTTTAACAGCTGGAATAATGGCATGTGAAGTATCGTTTTGTTGAATTTTAATGACCAGATACACATGACCGCGATCTAATTTTTTCTTGAGAGTGCGCTGAAGTGCTACTTCAAGATTAGTAAGCAAATAAGGTAATTTGCATGTTACTTCAAAATAACGAGAATTTAATGTTTTTAAATTTAACGACAAAGATATTTTTTCTGTTTTTGATATCGTTATTTCTGCAGTTGATGATGCAAAACCGGTCATACTTTGGGTCATACAGGTACCTATTTTTTATCCAATATTGGTGTAGACATTTTGAACGTCATCATATTCTTCTATTTTTTCAAGAAGCTGAAATGCTTTTTCTTCTGATTCCGAGTCGAGTTCGATCAGGTTTTTTGCAACCCATTCTATTTGTGACTCATCAATTTTCAAGTTCATTTTTTTTACAGCTTCTGTGACTTCGTGCAAGCTTGCAACAGGCATACTGATCGTAATGATATTGTCAGTTATTGAGATATCTTTGATATCAAAATCGATTAAGTGTTCAAATAGTTGATCTTCGGTGATGTTTTGTGAGTTTTGTGCACGAACAATACCTAACTTTTCAAACATCCAGTTTACTGCGCCAGTTTCGCCTAGGTGACCATTGTTACGTGTAAAAATAGCACGTAAGTCAGCTACAACACGATTTTTATTATCAGTTAATGTTTCAATCAAGATTGCAGTACCGTTAGGACCGTGTCCTTCATAGGTGATAGCTTCATAGCTGACACCAGGAAGTTCACCGGTACCTTTTTTGATAGCGCGTACAATGTTATCTTGTGGCATGTTCAAATCTTTTGCTTTATCAATCAGGTGCCGTAAGCGAGGGTTACCAGCAGGATCACCACCACTTTTTGCAGCAATAGTTATTTCGCGGACAATTTTTGTAAATTCTTTACCGCGTTTTGCATCTTCTTTTGCTTTTTTGTGCTTGATATTGGCCCACTTGGAATGTCCTGCCATGGGAAATAACTCCTGATTTATAACAATTTTTCAAGATGATAGTTTTTTAAATAGTATCTATTTTTAACGTTTTTGTCGATATCGATGCAACATGTTGTGATCTGTTTTTATAAAATACTGCTTTGTCCTAAAAATTTATGCTGTAAATATCGCATTTTATGATGTGATATTTGTCTGCCTTTTGATGTTTTTTCCAGAAAGCCTTCGCGCAGTAAATATGGTTCATAGACTGTTTCAATAGTTTCTCTATCTTGGCCTGTGATAGCAGCAATTGTTTCAAGTCCCACAGGGCCACCTTGATAATCAATTAGTATTTTTTTTAAGATAAGGTGATCAATGCTTGTTAACCCATGTTCATCGATTCCCAGTGTTTGCATGGTGTATGTTACCAACTCCTCAGTTGCGATATTGTTATTTTTAACCTGTGCAAAATCGCGAACTCTGCGGAGTAATTTTTTAGCAATACGAGGAGTGCCTCGTGATCTTTGCGCTATTAACCGTGCAGCATCTGGATGCATAGTTAGTTGCAGGTGTTGTGCGTTTTGTATAATTACAAGACTGAGTTCTTCGATCGTATAAAAATCGAGCGCTTCTATGATGCCAAATCTGCTTCGCAGTGGAGCAGAAATAGAACCACTTTGTGTCGTAGCACCAATAAGCGTAAATGGTTGCAAAGGTAGGCTAACTGTACGAGCACCTGGTCCTTGTCCGATGATGACATCGACTTTGAATTGTTCCATAGCTGAATACAAAACTTCTTCGACATGACTAGGTGTTCGATGGATTTCATCAATAAATAAAATATCATGCTTGTTTAAGCCAGATAAAATAGCAACCAAATCACCGGTGCGTTCAAGCATGGGACCACTACATATTTTTATTGTAACATTCATCATGTGAGCCATGATTTGACACAGCGTTGTTTTACCAAGACCAGGTGGTCCGAAAAGCAACATGTGATCAAGCGCTTCGCTGCGAGATTTACACGCTTGTACGTAGATCTGAAGTTTTTCTTTTAATGAATTTTGACCTATGTAGTCATCAAAGTTTTGTGGTACAAAATCATATTGTTGTTCAATATCTACGGTGGGCGTAATAAAATCTACGGGTGTTTGTTCTGAATATTTATTCATGCTCAGCGGTGTTAAATTCTAATGATTTTCTAATGTTCATTGATTTTAAAACCAGAGCTTTGATTGCAGATTTTGGTAATGTAGCAAGAATATAGGCGATAAGGCCTGTTGATATTGCAGTAACTGTTTTTGCAGTAACTCGAGTTGGTGTATTTGAACCTACGTTGCATTTTGATGTTGCATATGCAGCAACAGATACTGGAACTATAATATCCCAAAATATTTCGTTGCTTGATACTATAGCGTTTTGCATATCTTCAGCGGTTAAATTTTTTGCTAAATGAATTGATGCAAGAATATCTTTAGCGCAACGAGCTGTGATTGCTGCTATTTCTACATAATCACGTAGATCATAGTCGTCGTTAGCTGTTACGGTTGAACTTATTACAACAAGTGACATGAAAATATATTTTTTTAACATGATAAAGCCTTTGTAATGAAATAGTATGCAATATTTTTATTGTAGATTTATTGATATATAAGATCAAGTTTATGTTGTCAAATCTTGTGCATAGCGTTGACATGTAACGCTGTTGATGCAACCTAAGCTTGCAAAGCCGGTCCAGATATGGGTGATGCCATAACTCATAAATGGTAGTGGTATTCCAACAACGGGAAGTAGATCTAAAACCATTCCAATATTAATCATGGTCGAAAGAAGTATAGGCATTAAAAGACCGAGGCACATGAGTTGTGAAAACACAGATGATATTGTGCCAATAAGGCGCAATATTTGTAAAAAAAGAATGATGTATAAAAAAATGATGAGCATAGCGCCTGTAAATCCAACTTCTTCGCAGATCACTGAAAAAATAAAATCAGTTCTGCTTTCAGGTAGGAATGATAATTTGTTTTGCGTACCTTGTCCGATACCTTTACCTTGTAATCCGCCAGATCCTACGGCAATTTTAGATTGTTCTATTTGATATCGTTCCTTGTTGCGTTCACCTTGGCCCATAAATACTAAGATTCTTTTCTTTTGATATGGTTTGAGTATTTGCCAAGAGATTGGTGTTGTAATAAGGAAAAATAGTCCAGAATATACAAAGAATCGCGTTGGCAGACCCATAAACCATAACATACCGCAACCTGATATGAGAACAACAAGTCCTGTCCCTAAATCTGGTTGTTTTAAAATCAAAAGAAAACTAAAAAGTATGATCGCAAGAGGGAGTCCGTAGGTGATAGGTTTTGGTTCTGTTTGATGCGTATCGTGTAAAAAATAGTAGGTAATGAACATGGGAAAAAATAATTTTGCCAAATCAGATGATTGAAATTTTATAAAACCTAAATTTACCCAACGTTGGGCACCCATTCCGACAGAACCTTTGATCAAGGTAAACATAAGTAGTGCAATAGTGCACCAGTAGAGCCAGTATCCTGTTCGGCAGATTGTTTGATAATCTATAAAGCTGCAAACAAAATAAATAACAATACCGCTGATGATACCAAATAATTGTTTTTTGAAATAAAGCGACATCATACCATCTTTGCAGGTGGTACTGAAAACAAAACATAGACTGGTGAGTGAAAGAAGTATGACAATACCTAAACTAATCCAGTCAAAGTAACATAAATAGCGTTTGTTGAGCATGAGCTTTAGATCGTTGTTTTAGATTGTTATAATCAATGTGAGTATACGACAACTCATTATTTTGTACAGTTTTTGTATGGGCCGAGAGTGGTTATTTTTGATTAATAATATCTTTAACGTATTGACCAAGGGGTTTGATATCGTCTACGTTATCAAGTGATTTAAAAAGTCCAAAATGAGAACTGTTTGGTTTGGTGTTCCACTCAGAATATCCTTCATCGAAGTGTCCCCATAGATAAATACCGCTTAGGTCTATACCTAATTTTCGTGCTTGTAAAGCAATAGATAGTAGCATGTCCAGATGTTTTTTTTGTACGTTTTCATCAGGGTGATTACAGCCAGTTTCTGCTACGATTATTTTTTTGTCAGGAAAAGCCTCATGCATTTTTGTGATACATTTCAAAGAGTTTTGGGCATCGTTTGTACCACTAATGTTGCTGCCTTCAGGTTTCCATAGATTAAAATATATTGGTGGATAAACGCTTAGGGCAAGACCGTCAAATTTATCTTGGTATTGCTTAAATGCTTTAATAAACGCTTGGTTAAACATCGTATCTGCTATTTGGCATACCATGTGCTCCATATAATATTGCGGCATTATCGCATTATGTTTAGGCAAGAAAGGTTTGTATTGGTGACATGCAAGTACTTGTACGTTTGGGTTAATTGCTTTGATAGCGTCATATGATTTTACATGTGCTTGAACAATGTTTTTGATAAACTCTGCTTGTGATATTTCGTAATCAAAAGGGGGTAACGTAGCTCGCTTTACGCGCATACAAAAAGCTATAGGTTGACTAATTGGACAGACGTGTGTGATTTGAGGATTATGTTTCACAATTTCTGCGCAGCAATGTGCGAACCAATTACTATCTTCTTCGTTTTGAAATAAATGGGGTTTTGTATCAGGGTTGGCATAATGGTGTACAAAAAGAAGTGGGTTACCCATGCTGTGCAACCATCTAGAGAGATCCTCTAATTTTTTTGTATCGATTTCGATACTGTTATCTTTTAAAATGTCACATAATTCTATGGAAATTCGATAGTTGGGTAGACCTTGTAAGCACCCAGGTTGTTTATGAACGTTGAGATATTCGATTTGTTTTATTAAAACATCTCGCTGATTGTTCCATTGTTGTGTTTGTTGAGCTGTAGTTTGTGCGATGTTAGAATTATGGCATATTGGACATTTTGATAATGTGAGTGATTGAAAACATCTATAATCAGTAGCGTTTGCAGCTAAAGCATCAATGATACATTTATCTTTGATAGGATCTAGCTTGGAAGGATCTATATCCTTTTGACACGTTTGACAGTGAATTTTTGGTAGTGAGCTTAAGAAATATTCAATTCGGTCCGGATGTGTGAGCCATGAAGCAGGGTTTGATTGTTTACAAGCGATTTTATAGAGTTTTTGTGCAATTGATCGAACGTTACAGGTGTTGTTGGATTCTTTAATTTGTGAGACTGATACCCCAAAACTAAGAACAAGAGGGTTGTTTGGATCTTGGTTTAATTGTTGAAATGTTTGTTTTGCCGAAGGGAAATCAGCTGAAAAAAGCGATAAGCATGATAGTGCTGTTATGGTTAAAAATAACACATTTTTGATCTTTTTAATCATAAAACCCCTTGTTTTAGGCTGTTTGTATAGTCATTTTAAAGTATAACAAAGTTGTTACAAAAGGCATTAGGATCGATGATTTTTACGTTGATTGATTGATCGAGAGCCAGTTGACATAGTTTTTGATAGTATGTTGTAAAAAAGTAGGTAAAGAATTGGTGTATGTTGTACATGCTTGCTTTTCGTATGTGCGTTACATGGTTGAGCACAGATTCGATATCTTTGTACGTTTTAGAAACGCAACCAGCTGTTTCTTTGAGGTAATTATTGCTGTTATGGCTTGTTGTTTCAAGCATGGTTTTTATATCTGAAATACTATGAATAGCGGTTAAGAATTCTGTTTGCACTTGGTCTATTTGTTCAGAAATATCTTGTTGGCTTTTTGCCCAAGAGAGTAACCCTTTTTTTAATTCACAAATAATGGTTTGTGTGGGCTGTGGATTGACATGCATAATTTGATGCCCTAGATTGCGTATTTCTTCGACCAATTGAGTAAAACGCAGGTGTGAGTCTTTCATGGTTAAAAGTGCTGCATCGAGCCTTGCGGTATCGTTATGCATGATTTGCATGTTAGTTTGCCATGATTCAATTAATGATGGAGTTTGAAATTTAAGGATTTCTTCTTGTACGGTAAGTTTTGCTATGATGATTGCGCAAGCTGTTGAAGTGATTTTATAGCTGAGTACCAATATATCAATCATTGTGTTTATATTGTGTTCGTTTTTAAGAAATGGCGCATTGTTGTTTTGCCAGTTTTGTGCATTTTGTTCGATTAATAGTTCATATTCTGCATATGTTATATAGTTTATACATAAGCAGTACATGAGTATGATCGCAACCGCGCCTTTCATAGATTACAATCCTTTTGTTAAAGTGGTCACGTCCTTGTTTCCAAATCCATGAGGCATTAGTGCTTCTATGGTGCTTGTGGTAATGATTTCAGTTGGTGTTGCAATAATAATGGTTAGGTTAGGGCAATATTCATACAAAACTTGTCGGCAAGCACCACATGGGAATGATCCAGTATTGGTTACAAGTGCCATGTAGGTATGGTTTCTATAGCCTTTGCTGAGTGCATTATATAACGCTACTCGCTCCGCGCACATAGTAAGTCCATATGAAGCTGATTCGATGTTGAATCCTGTGCTAAGGTTATCGTGATCAGATAGTACACAAGCCCCTACGGGAAATTGAGAGTAGCTACAAAGTGCTTTTGTTTGGGCTAGTCGAGCATGTTGTACAATGTGCTGGTTTTCCATGGCGTATCAAAGTTAAAGGGTTTTTCATACAGTTAAGTATGGTATCATCTTTATGAATATCTGCAATTGATAAAAACATGAGTTCGGTTGCATGAAAAATAATGCTGAGAGACCTGTTTGCACAGATAGAGTTTTTTTTGAAAAAATATGATGACTGTAGTATTCTATTAGTATAGACATTTAGATTAATTTTTTTGTAGGAATTTATGTTGTTTCAAAGAATATTTTTAGTTGTAGCATTGTTGAATATTGGCTCAATATATTGTGCAGAGAGTCAAGAGAAGTATGCATATATTAGACAATGTATGAAAAAAGATGCAAGAACTCTGTTTAGGCACAATCTTTATTGTGGTTTTAAACGAAGCTGCCGTAAAGCAATTATTCCAGGAACATTATTTGCAGCGTGGTATAATTATCCAACGTTGAAAGATATGACATTGGACGATTGTCAAAAATTTATGCATGAAAATTTAGCGCAATTACAACAATGCGTGAGTAAAGATGTTGAAAAGTCATTAGATTATATTCATGCACGCGATGCAGATCTTCGTAAAAATTTTGCAAAAGCTGTCGTTCAACTTAAATCAAATACATCTCAGTTTACATCACAGACATTACAGAAAGCAAAAAGCTGTTTAAGTGGATGTGATGCAACTCTTCGTCAGCATGCTGCATCTGTTGTATCTCATATTAAAGAGGCTGCTGATAATTTTGTTCAAGATAATATTGTGCTATTGGTTGAGGAACAAACTCATGAGCCGGCAGCACCTGTTGTAGAACAGGCCGCAGCAAGCAGCAAGCAATCTAATGATTCAAACGCTGTTACTATCTGTGAATTAGAAACTGCTCAACCAACAACCGTTGCAAAGCATAATGTTGGCGTTGTACAGGATGTAGTTGCGCAAGAGCAAAAATCAATAGCATCAGTGATTGAAGCTTTAGTGCAAAAACCAATTGAAGAAGAATTGTTCGTTGACAATGTACTCGTTGAGCAACAGTCAGAATCTGTTGAGCAAAATAAAAAATCTATGTATGAAAATGCTGCTTTGCGTGTATCATCAGTAGCAAATCTTTTAAAATATGACCAATATGGTAAACAAGCGTTGATAGTAGGATCAACTATAGCTGTTGTGGCAGTTGGCACATATGTATATAAGCATTTTCATAAAACTTCTAATGATGAGCTTGATGCTTAAAGTTATGTGGTATTGTACATCTGGTAGTAATTAAATATTGTATTTAAAAAAGGCTCCTTTAGAGGGAGCCTTTTTTTTGTATCTTATAAAAGAATTTGTTTTATTGCTGTAAAGGTATACGTATTTTTTGCAAGATTTTGATGATGGTAGGTGCTTCTTGTTGTATGGCATGCTGTTCATATGCTATAAGTGAGCAAAATTGAGTTGTTATTTTTTGAGTTATTCTTGTGACGTGTTTATCAATATCTTGCTTGCTCATTTGTTTGTGGGCGATATCTGTTACTAATTTTGTGTTGTTCATGAGATATGTTGTTATGATATGATCATTGCCATACATATTTATGAAAGTTTGTTGTATGACTTCTTCTGAAGGCATCACAAGAGAATGTTGTTGTTTATATTTTTGGCCGTCGCTCATGAGCTTGTTGCCGAGTGAGTAACGTGTTTTTTGGTCACAAGCTATTCGTTTGTCTGTGTGTTCTGGTTTTAAAATGGGAGCATGAGTAATTCTGGAAGGATCAATGTAGACTGTTTTTAATGCAGCTATTTTCCAAGCAGGGTTGATATGCGGCACATTTGGTGAATTTGGGGGACATTGTGGTTGAGGTGTAGAAGATGTTACCCAACGAATTCTGGTGGTTGGTACATTGCTTCTGTTTGATATTGCGATGTCGCTGCTTTGTGATATTTGTGTAGCGCAAAGAATAATCTGAAATAATATAAATTTGCTTGTGTAAGTCTTCATGAAATCTTTCTTATTGTTTTTTATTTTGGTTTGTTCTTGTTGCATAAATTTCGTAAATATTGTGTACCAATTTCGTATAGTTTTGACCTTGAACGAGTGTATTTACTTTTATTACGTCCATATGGTTCTGCCATAACCCAAGTTCTTCTGCGATTTGCGTGTTGGGTTTTGTGTGCTTGTTGTATGTACGTTGATACGGTAGATGTGTTGCAGCGCAATTCTTTTTTACTGTCGTGCATGAGTTGGGTGCCGATCTCATAAAGTTCTTCTGTTGTTCGTTTAAAACAGTTTGCTTTACGAGGTGTGGGTTGTGCCATGTAAGCACTGTTTCCCTGAGGGAGTTTTGACTTGATATCGCATGAAGTTGGTGTTGTATACGCTATATTGTACGAAATAACCAGAGACAGTACGATTATTTTTTTTATGAACATATAGGATCCTTTTTAGGTTGAGGGTGTAATATAACTGATGTAATAACACAACATGATTTTACAATAGTATTATTGTTGGGCATGACCAAGATTTTTTTAGGTTGGTTTAATTTTGCGTATTGAAAACTAGCATGCATTTGCAGGTTGCCAGTATAGACGCGTTCTTGTTTTGTTTGTGGTTGTCTGATGTGAGCTGTTTTTAAATCATCATGAGTAGTATGTGTGTTCGCATATGATATGATGCACACAATAAAAATACCCACAAGAATCTTCATGCACATCCTCTTCCTTTTTTATGCGGATTGATATTGACGAATTATGATACGATGGTCATTAGTATAACTTGTTTTAAGCTGTTTTAACAGATTGAGTTATAATATCATGTATGATGTTTTGAACGGCAGGATCAAAACGTGAAAAATATTTGCGTTCAGTTACTTGAGTAATACAAGAAATATATCGCTCTAAATCTTGTTTGTTTTCAAATGATAACTTAGAAGCTAAATATAACATTTTTAATGCCATTTTATCTTGCTTGGTAATAGCCTCTAAATAATCGCGCTGTTTGAAATATTCAGATAGTAGTTCTAAATACGTTGCTGTTGTAAGCTCGTTAAAAGTTGTTTGTGAAATAAGGGCAATTGGGCTATGTGCGGTTGTAGCGTGTGTTGTGGTTATGGTAGCCTGCACGTAGCAGGTTAAAAAATTACAAACAAAAAATACGATATAGATCAACATGCATTTTTTAATGTTGTTGTGCAAGATGAAGTAACGTTGTACGTATTTTATCGGTGTCGTTTCCTAAATTTTGAAATCGTCTGCTAAAGCGTGCAACAGCAGTATTAAAATTTTGGTCAAAATTAGATCTGCTGAAAGGCATATTTGCAAAAGCATATAAAAATCGAAAGCTGAGCGGGCTACCAGGTTCATTGTGTAAGCTTATATGTGTTTCGTGTAGTGTTTGAGCGTCAGGAAAGTTGAAGGAGGCTCTATTTTCAAGAGTTCTTTGACGTGCTTGTTCGTGTGCTTGTATGCGAAGTTGTATGTCTCGTGGTGCAGGTTGAGCAGGAGGAAGAGTATCCGTGTTGATAACGTATGGTGTTTGCGTTGCGTGTAAACACGGTGTAATTAAAAGAATGCTTAAGAGTAGATGTATCATAATGTGTTCACTTTATGTAGAAGAATGATTATGATTTGAGAGCTTTAAATAATGATCTAAAACACTCAAACCATTTTTTAGAACTTTTATTATTTAGAGATAATAGTGTTGTTTTAGCTCGCGTAGCAAATTCCGGATGCGACATTAGATTGTATTTTAACAGTGCATATTGATTAGTTACAATTATTTCATTAATAGATTTTTCAAAGTTTGATCTGCTTATTTGTTTGTTTGCTATGTCTATAAAAACAGCACGTTCCAAAACGCTTATGTTGTCAGTATTGTTGAGTGTTGTATGTATTTGCATTAATCCATTTAAATCGGGTAATTGTACATATTCAGCTGTATATGTATAGTTTGCGAGTGAAAGTAAGCTTAAAAAAATTATATGTATCATAATATTTCCCCTAAAGAAATCGTTAAACGTATTATGTTAAGTATAACAGATTGAAGTTTTTGTGCTAACGTTAATAGGGAGTAATTTGTTTAGCGTTTTTCTACGACTTTTGACGATAAAGCCTGATGTGTTTGCATAGCAATTTAGAGGAAAGTTTGAAAGAGTTAAAAATGGCTGTGCCAGCTGTAGCGTTGATTCTTACGAATCTATTTGGCGAAGAATGGTCGGGGCGGCGAGACTCGAACTCACAACCCCTCGCTCCCAAAGCGAGTGCGCTACCAATTGCGCCACGCCCCGATCTATTTTAGGTGTGATAGCTATAATCTAGCGATTTTTTGGATATTTTCAACATAATCATATAGTTTGTTTATCGGTATGCGTATTATTGTTTTGTATTAGGAAGGGGCCTTATGAATACTATGATGATGTTTTGTGCGTTTGGATTAGGGATAAGCTCAATATGTTTTGCAGCTGACCGGCAAGGTTTTTTTGAACAAGTGAGTTTGGATTTGGAAGATGAACTGTGTAAGGTGTTGACTTTGGATGAAAAAATAACCTTTTTAGAAGGTGAAATAGCGGTGCTGCAAGAAATGAAAGAATTATGTACTAATCAATCTTGGAATGCATATGAGTCTTTTAAAGAATCTAAAGAAAATAGCCGCAGAACATGGTATGAAAAACGACAAAGAAGTTCTTTAGAAACGCAGTGGATGTTAGATATATATACCACTAAGTTGAAGTATGTTAAAATGATGCGTGCTTTAGACAGTGCTAATCGCAAGGCTAAAGCTGTCCAATGAGCGCTCTTTGGCTTAAAAGTCGGAGTATTCAGCGAAGTCCAATAAAGGGTTTTGGGAGTTGTGGTTTGGTTCTCGTTTGGTATACTGTTAGATATAAATATTACATTTTTAGGGGTTTTTAGCCATGTTTAAAAAAATTGCTTTTTTAGCTGTAGTATTTTGTGCTTTCAATGCTCAGGCGGATAGCTCTGCTGCAAAAAATAATAGATTTCAGAATGTTGAAGATTTAAAAACTTATAGCTTAGGCAGGTTTACTATTGGTGGTAATATAAAACCATCGTTAGGGCATTTTGTGGGTTTTGTTGATATAGAAAAACATATGAGTGTTATGGCAGGTATTAGTCCTGTTTTTATTGAACCTCGCGTAAAGGCAGAGATGCATTTATTGAAGGGTGTTGATTTGTCTGGATCTGCGCTTGGTTATGGCTTTTTATTATCCTTGTCTTCTAAGGTAATTGTTGTAGCGGGTATTACGTATTTATTAGCGTATGTCGGCTACAAGGTGTTTCAAAGTAAAAAGTCTGTAAAGCTAGATACTGATATAAAAAGAGCATATAGATATCATACAGATGATCCAGATGCTGTTATAATTCTTGAAACTCAATCAAATTAAGCGCATTATTTTCTGAAAAAATTAAAAGGTAACCTGAAATAAGGTTGCCTTTTTTTTGTTGTACAAGAAGAGAAGAACTTTGTCTGTTTTTGTGGTATTCTTATGATGAAGTTATACAGAGTGCAACATTAATAATCATAAGGATGGTTGCTATGTTTTTAGTAGAATCAGTTGCAGTACTTGCGGTGATAGGTTTTTTGATCTTAGTTTTGATTGGGAGCAGTGTCGTGATTGTGCGACAAGCCGAAACAATCATTGTTGAGCGACTTGGTAAGTTTCAAAAAGTGCTCTATCCAGGGATGCATTTTATTGTACCATTTATGGATAAACAGCGTAATGTAACATGGACGTTTACCTATTTTGATCAGCAGATGAATAATTATATTTCATATTCAAAAACAATTTCGCGTATCGATGTCCGTGAATCGGTGTATGAATTTCCTAAACAAAGTGTGATTACCAAAGATAACGTTATGATGGAAATTAATGCGTTATTGTATTATCAAATTACCGATGTAAAAGCTGCTATTTATGCGGTTTCTAATTTACCAGAAGCTATCGAAAAAATAACTCAAACGACACTTCGTAACGTTATTGGTTCTTTAGATTTGGATGAAACGCTTATTTCGCGTGATCAGATTAATGAAAAATTACGTATCATTTTAGATGACGCAACGATTAAATGGGGCGTTAAGATTAATCGGGTTGAATTACAAGAGGTTAATCCTCCAAAAGATATTCGTATAGCGATGGAAAAGCAGATGCGTGCAGAGCGTGATCGTCGCGCAATTATTTTAGAGGCAGAAGGTTCAAAGCGTTCTGCTATTTTGCAAGCTGAAGGTGTGAAAGAATCTGAGATTTTAGAAGCTCAAGGTCAAGCCCAAGCAAAAATCATTGAAGCGCAGGCAGAAGCGGAAGCTCGTTTGAAGTTGGCGCAAGCTGAAGCTCAAGCTATCGAATTGATTAAAGCAGCACTTCCCGATAAAACTCACGTAACGTCATATTTGACAGCAATTAAATATGTTCAAGCGTTACCTGAAATGACTAAGGGTAAAGATAATAAGATGATTATTGTGCCGTATGAGGCTGCATCGCTTACAGGAGCTTTGTCTTCGATTAAAGAGATCTTTAATCATCAAAAGTAATAGAATTTTAATATGTTACAAAAAGCCTCAGTTTTTCTGAGGCTTTTTTTGTCTATTTATTGCAATCGGAATCGTTTGTAATTTACTCAAAGAATAGTTGTTTTTGCCAAAGAGAGAGCAATTCTAAATATTTGAACGGTTATTGTACGCCAGTTACGCCAAAGCGATTTTTTAGTGCTTGTGTGGCGATAGTATGTCGTTGTTTAAACGATGGATGTGTCGGATCAAGTAAGCCAGAAAAAGTATAGATTATGTGAACCAGCGGTTTCATGCATGGCTCAGGAATTATATCAAGCGCTATACCGTCGTTTTTTAGCAATGAGATTATTTCATCTTTATATAGCCTTAGAACACCTTGTCTTGACCAGGATTCTTGTGCTGCAAGTAATGCTTCTTTTGTTGCATATTTATTGGAAAAATCATCAGCCCAATATTCTTCGGGTCGTTTTCCTACAGACTGATCAATATGATTTTTTGCAGTATTTTTGAGCTTGTCAGTAATCTTTTTTATAAAAGCAGATTCATTTTTGGTCAAAGCCATTACAGCGCCTTGAGCAAGAAGCAGTACTGTATGAGGTTTATAACGTAATAATTTATACGCATTTGTACCGGTGAGTCCTGCTTGAAGACCGTAGAGCATGTTTGTTGCGCCGGCAGATAGTCGGTCGATACGTTGCTCGATTATGCTTGTTTTGGCTTGAGCTTTCTGTTGGTCTTGTTTTCGTAGATTCTCTGGATAATGAGCATGACCTGTTTCGTGTAGCAAATTAGATGCAGCAAGTGCAGGGGATGAAAAACATGTAGGATTGCAATATATTGCTTTTCTATCAAGGTGGTAAGACGGGCCTTCAAATGGTTTGTTTGTAACTTTGATTGGTGGAATGTTTAAATGAGCATATTCTTTTCGCAAATCACTCTCAAACTCATTCCAGGATAGGGTGGGATTGCTAGCAAAAGGAAACAGTCCTTCTTTGTCGATAACTTGCTGCCATTTATCATATTGCATGTGCACAAGTTCTTCAATAAACTTTGCTGTTTCTTTAATAAACTTTGCTGCTTCTTCTTCGAAAAATTCTGTATTTGGTATCTTTGGTTCGCTGGCAAAGCTAGTGCCAAAAATTAAGGTAATGCATGAAAAAGTTAAAGTTTTAAAAAAAATATTCATTAATTTCATAATAACCTCTGTTTTAAAATACGTTACTGATTTGATTAGTTGTAAATATTTTAAAAAATTCCATTGTGTTTAACATAGCGTTCTTTCAGCGCCAACGGCGCAAATAATAATACTTTGAAGAAGTCGGCTTGCCGACCATTTTGTAAAATTTATGAGATTTGTTTCCATAGGCGTTTTTTTGCAAAGCTGCGCCCTGAATGCGATTTGAGATAAGCTGCTTGTGGTATGTAAAGAGCTTCCATGATTATGAGCATCGAGGCGTTCTAAGATGTTATCAGTAAATCCAATATATGTTTTACTTGGAAAATTGATTGATCGAAGTAAATAAACGTAATGCATGATTTTTATAAAATTAAAATGTTGTTGATGTTAATAGTTGTGCCGTCCAGGCGTCGTGTCTCTTGGGCTTCGTGTAAACGCTATGCCCAACCGCTTACTTTGTCGGACAGGCTTCTTTTCAAAACTTCAATATTATTTGTTTTTCGTATCATTATTGGTGCTGGCCGTGCCAGGCGTAGTACGAAGTTCGAAGCATGGTCGGGGCGGCGAGACTCGAACTCACAACCCCTCGCTCCCAAAGCGAGTGCGCTACCAATTGCGCCACGCCCCGATTAATGTGCATGTATTACTGAAAAATATAATCTTAGAAAAAAGATTAGAACTCAAAAAAAATGGGGTGAGCGGTGGGGATTGAACCCACGACCCCCAGAACCACAACCTGGTGCTCTACCAACTGAGCTACGCTCACCACAAAATATCAGAATTAGTATTTAGTATACGTCGCTTTTATATAAAAATCTAGGTAGTTTTGTTGAAATGTTCGATGAATCGGTTGAAATCTCGTATCATCCAGATAGGGCTATCTATGTTTTGAGCATAAAACATGATATACTGAAGTATTAATTAAAAAAAACATATATACCGGCAAAACTTCTAGCTAATGCTTTTAATCACGGTACCTTGCGCTTTGCAAGTAAACAGTTGAGCTGAAAGAAAACAGTATGAAAAATATTGAGATTGTTGGTGCTCGTGAACATAATCTAAAAAACATATCAGTAACCATTCCAAAAGATTCACTTGTCGTTATTACAGGTCCTTCAGGATCAGGTAAAAGTTCCTTAGCTTTGGATATTTTATTTGTCGAAGGTAAACGACGTTACATGGAATCACTATCTTCATATGCGCGACAATTTTTGGGAATTTCTAAAAAACCAGATTTTGATCGCATTGATGGGCTATGTCCGTCGATAGCAATTGAGCAAAAAACAGTGGGTCATAATCCTCGATCTACGGTAGGAACGATCACTGAAATTTATGATTATTTGCGTATTTTATTTGCACGTATTGGGGTGCCTCATTGTTCATTGTGTTCATCTACGATTAAGGCGCATAGCTCAAGTCAGATAGCTCAATATGTCATAGAAGCTCATGCACATAAAGTTGTTACGATAGCAGCTCCGATTGCTCATGAAAAAAAGGGTGAATTTAAAAATGAACTTGCTGATTTTATGGCGAAAGGCTTTTATCGATTTATGATTGATGGCCAAATGCATAAGATCAATCATGTGACTGATATTGAAAAATTGAATTTGAAAAAAAGTTATAAGCATACGATCGATGTGTTGCTTGATAGTATAACCATTGAGCCAGATGCAGATTGTTTGGCGCGTGTTCAAGAAGCAGTTCAAAAAAGTTTTGACTTTGCTGATGGGCTATGCAAAATTTCAGTAGATAATGCTACAACGCTGTATTCGTCTAAGCGTATGTGCTTGACGTGTCAGGTTGGGTTTCCGGAACTTGAACCTCGCTTTTTTTCATTCAATTCACCTATTGGTGCTTGCTCAGCGTGTGATGGGCTTGGTGTTGAGTACATTGAAAAAGAAGATGCGTATGCGATGTACTTTGGAAAAGAGTTACGATTGTGTCATCAATGCCAAGGTCGTCGTTTACACAAACAAGCCCTGGCTGTCACGGTTGGTGGTAAAAATATTTTTGAAATATGTGATCTATCTATTACAGATGCGCTTCATTTTTTACAAGCACTCAAGCTTGATGACTTTGAAACTGAAATTGCCCAGACTGTTTTGAAAGAAACGTGCCAAAGGTTACAATTTTTGGTCAACGTTGGTCTGACCTATTTATCGATGAATCGTACTGCTCGAACACTTTCGGGTGGAGAAGGACAACGTATTCGCTTGGCAAAGCAGGTTGGTTGTGCGCTCAGTGGCGTGTTGTATATTTTAGATGAGCCAAGTATCGGTCTGCATCAGCGTGATAATGATCGATTAATTGAAACACTGCATTCGTTAAAAAAATTGGGAAACACGGTCGTCGTGGTTGAGCATGATATAGATACCATTATGATTGCAGATCATGTGATTGATATGGGTCCTGCAGCAGGTATTCATGGTGGAACCGTAACGGCTGTTGGTACGCCAAAACAATTGATGAAAAATCCAAATTCTTTGACGGGTAAATATTTATCTGGAGAGCTTTGTATTGCGGTACCTAAAAAACGTCGATCTACAGATCAATTCTTAACACTTTATAATGCTACCAAAAATAACTTGAAAAATATCAGTGTTACATTTCCATTAAAAGTTATGTGTGCTGTTTCGGGGGTATCTGGTTCTGGCAAGAGTAGTTTGATTTTTGAAGAACTTGTTCCAACTGTGCATAAAGAGCTTGAATCGTTTCAAAAATGGAAGTTGTTTGATGCAAAGAAGCTTTCAGGTATTGAACATATCGAAAACATGGTACAAATTGATCAAACTCCGATTGGTAGAACATCTCGGTCTAATCCTGCGACGTACATAGGTATTTTTAATGGCATACGCGATATTTTTGCGGCTGTTCCTGATAGCAAAATTCGTGGTTATGATGTTGGCCAATTTAGTTTTAATGTGGACAAAGGACGTTGTTATAAATGTCATGGAGACGGTATCATAACTGTTTCTATGCACTTTTTACCTGATGTTGTGATGACGTGTAAAGTATGTCATGGGAAACGATACAGCGCTGAAACATTGCAAATTTTATATAAGGGCAAAAACATTGCCGATGTTTTGGATATGACAGCGCTTGAAGCGTTAGAATTTTTCAAGGCTCATAGTGCTTTGGTTAAACGATTGCAACTGATGTGTGATGTTGGTTTGGATTATGTGAAATTAGGTCAAGCAGCAACAACATTATCAGGAGGAGAAGCGCAGCGTATAAAATTGGTCAATGAACTTGCAAAGCGTGGGCAAAGTACGCTGTACATCTTGGATGAACCTACGACCGGACTTCATACGCATGATATTGTTAAGTTGCTGACGGTGCTTAATCGTTTAATTGAAAAAGGCAACTCGGTCATTGTGATAGAACATAACCTCGATGTTTTAAAGGTGGCAGATTATGTCATTGATTTAGGTCCTGAAGGTGGATCTGAAGGTGGTATGATTGTGGCACAAGGAACGCCTGAAGATGTGGCGCGTGTAACGGCAAGTCATACGGGTCGTTATCTTGCAACCTATTTAAAACAGCGTTGTTGAAACAATGGTGTTGAAGTATACTCATTGGTTTAGAAATAGTATTTGTATAAGGTTTATGAACATGATATCGCTTAAAAATAGATTTTTGTATATTGTTTTGTTGCTCATGGTGCCTGTGAGCGCGATGTGCACTGTAGAGCTTGAAAAGTTACAGATGCCAACAGAGCAACAGGTTCAAAAGCACATCGTTTTGAAGAAAAAACGTACGTTGTATCGACATGCGACCACAGCAGCAGTTTCAGCATCCATTGCTACTGCTTTGTATGCAGCATCATACGTTCGCTATACGGCCATAGACAAAGCTGCGCTTGCAAAGTCACGGTTACTGGATGCTCAGTTGTCAAATGATGCCAGTGGTGCATCACTGCCTAAAGCAACATCTTTGGCCGGTATGCTGCAAGCAGCGGTTCAAAATTGTAAATTGATGTGCTGGGATATGACCAAATTTTTTGCCGATACATCAAGTATGTTGGTGGCAGGTGTTGTTACCAATGCTGTCTATGAGCATGTGCGTAAAAATCTTGAGTTATTGTATGCTCCAGAAACAGTGCTTTGGTTTTATGAAAAACATACACGCATAGATCAGCTATTTGCAGATTTGAAGCATAGAATGATTGAATATGATTTGCATAGTGCGTTGTTATCAGGTCATGTGTTAAATCAGGAAGCAGCCGTAAATATGAAAGCTTTTGTGCAGGATATGATGCATGCCATGAAGCTTTATGGCACTGATGGTGAGCAAGATTTGGGGTATTACAATTATTTGCTTCATGAATTGAAGCATAAGTATGTGAGTCAGGCTGAAACATACCAAGATCTTCAAGAGCAACTATTGCCGCACTTAGCTCGTCAAAAACGTATGCAGCAAGATGGTGAACTCGTAGATATTTTTGAGCGGGATCAAGCATGTCGCAAAGAGATTGTTGAGTTATGCCAAAAATTAACAGCAGATATTGCAAAAATCCTTGCTTTTATGGGTACCTATAATAAGCAAATAGATGTGCGCATACAACATGTTGTTGCAGTATACAATCGTTATATTACCGATATTGAAACACAATTAAATCTTTCAGCAGCTGATTTAGAAACGGTAAGTAAAAATAACCGTGGAATGTTTACACTAACGTATGAATATGAACATGTTTTAAAGCAACAGCTGTCTTTTTTGCATAAATATTGTACAGTAAAAACATAGTAAACAGGATCTTGTAGCAATATACGTTCAATAAGGATACGGCAGTGCAGGACATGTACGATTTGACGGGTTTAACTCCTGCAATGAAACAATACGTTGAAGTTAAGCGAGAATATGCTGATGCTATTGTGCTATTTCAAGTCGGTGATTTTTACGAAATTTTTTTTGAAGATGCCAAAAAGGTCGCCGAGTTTTTAGGAATTGCGCTTACAAAGCGCGGGGAATATCAAGGTGTACCAATTCCTCTCTGTGGATTTCCTTTGCATGCTGTTGATCATTATGTGCCACGCTTGGTCAAGGGTGGTTTTAAAATAGCATTGTGCGATCAGCTTGAGCCAGCTGTGACGGGTAAGATGGTCGCTCGTGGGGTTACCAACGTTCTTACTCCTGGTACTTTGGTGGCTGATAATTTGCTTGATGCTAAGTCAAGTTCGTATCTTTTTTCTTTTTTTCCAACCAAGTCTGGTTTTGGATTATTATTTTCTGAACTTTTAACATCACAACTGTATGCTACGATATTGCCCTTTGGAGCTCATAAGCAACTTGAAACAGAACTGTTTCGTTTTTTACCTGACGAAGTCGTTTTATTGCAAAACAAAGCTATTCAATCGTATGAATCATTTTTTAAGCAACGTAGTTTTTTTACCACAACATACAATTTAGATTTTGATCAAACATTAGTAGAACAAGAAACGCAGTGGTTGCAATCTCATTTGGATCAGCAATCGTTTGCTACGTTGCAGCAACACACAGCGTTATTGTATGCAACAATTATGTGGAAAAAATATGTTCAAAAAACGCAGCAAAAAGCTTTAGAGCATGTTAAGTCGATTGTGTTTTATGAACCAGAGTCTTTTTTGATGCTTGATAGTGCTACGCAGAAAAATTTAGATTTAGTTAAAAATAGTTTTGATGGTAGTCGGCAACATACGCTTCTTTCTTTGATGGATAAGGCTGTAACGCCTATGGGTTCTCGCATGATTAAAC
>JAGOTL010000051.1 GCA_018061805.1 Candidatus Babeliales bacterium | reverse complement strand
AAATAAAGGCGTTTTTAAAACATATGACAGTTTGCTAAATCCTATAACGTTACAATGGGAACTTATTGACCCTGCTTCACCAAGACTAAATCAAGCGATTGCAGAATCAAGTGAAATTTTGGCTTCAACTTATACGAACATGGAACTACAATTTGCTAAAAAACACCCAGAGGCTGTTAGTTCTGAAATGTTTTTAAAACCAATAGCGTCTATGTTTGAAAACGGAGTAGACAGTGTTGACTGGAATGCAGCACAAGTAAAGCTTCACACTAACTTACATCAATTTTTAACTACTACGGATTTCGCACAATACGGTAACCCCAACGATATTCAAATATTTGTTACAGTTTACAACTCTCAAACAAATGCACGACTTGGCATAATTCAATTTTTAGTTACGTCTCAGTTTGATTATGGAACAGCTAAAGTAGCCTTTTTTGGTGTAGAAGAATATAACCGAGGAATTGAAACGTTGCTTTTAAGTGCAATATTTCAATTAATACCTGACACTACAAGAATATTTTTACATACTCGTATTACAAATGAACAATCATTAAATTTGTATCAAAATATTGGTTTTACTAAACTTTCAGGGCCAATGCCTTTTTGGATTGATATGGAATATAGAATTAAAAATTCAGATGTTTTACAAAAAACAAGCAAAACCTTGATAGCGTAATTACATAAAATTGGGATGCCTTACAATCAAAGCATCCCAATTTTCAAAGCATACTTAAGGATACTTATGGAAAATATCAAAATAATTTTTATTATTACCACAATTATCATAATAACTGTTACGATAAAATCGTTGTATATCACATCCAAACAACAAAAATCAGGCACCGTTATTATTCTCAACGGGCCATCTGCTTCTGGTAAAAGTTCTATTCAAAAAGAATTTCAATATCTCATGATGCCTCAACTTTGGATTAAACTTGGCATTGATATGTTATTTGATACACCAATGCCTAACATTACCCCAGAAAATGTAGCTTTTTGGCAAACAGAAAACCAAATTCGCTGGGTTACTATGGACACCGATACAGATGAAAAACAAGTCATCACACTTTTTATTGGTGAACACGGTGACCAAGTAGCATACGGCATGAATAGTGCCATTGCCGCTTATGCACAAAATGGATGCAATATCATAGTTGATTACATTGCGTATAAAAAAGAATGGATCGATGATTTGCAAAGTAAACTGAAAGGCATCAATACATATTGGGTCAAAGTATCTATTCCACTTGAAACCTTAGAACAACGAGAAGCCGCTCGTGCCACATCACCACAAGGCCACGCACGCAGTCACTACCATACTGTGTACTGGAATTTGAAATATGATTTAGAAGTAAACTCTGAAAAAGACAGCGCTTCCAACATCGCACAACAAATCAAAGATTTTATCACCAAAAAATCATAAGTAACTCTACAGCTTATTACAAAAATAACTACAAAAAAAGGCTCACGAATTCGTGAGCCTTTTTTACATAATCAACGTAAATATAGATATTGAGCATTGCAATACCATAAATATCAACGATGCAACAAGCAGCATTTTTCTTTATTAACAATCTTTGACATGTTCAAACAATAATTGTAACAATAAAAAGTGCTCTAATAGTAAGATCTACATAATATAGTACATCTAAAAAAGGATATATAATGAATAAAATAATATTACTACTCGCTTTAATAGCAAACAGTACACATCTACTACAATCTATGGATCAACGTACAAATGTTAACTACGAGTGCCATTGCAACAAAAACACAGTTTCAAAAAGTTTCTTAGCGCCAAACACCTTTTATTATTTAGGAGAATACACAGGGATTGGTATCATGTTAAAACCAGCGCTCCATTGTTTTGTAAAAGGTTTAAGTCAATGGAACCTGAGTACAGGTCCTGGAGCATTCGGCCCTCGTGATGGCCAAAGTTCTACAAAAAGCGTAATAAAAACCACCGCTTACGTTGCAGCAGCTGCAACATGTCTGATCGCAGGAGGATATTGTGGCGCTCAGCTAGGAGCAGAGTTTGATCAATACCTAGCTCAACGTTAAAACAACTTCGCCAACATACAACAAACAGTTTACGCCTACAAGCGTGCAAGCATTCCGTCAGATAGAATAAAAAAAAGGCTCACCATTTCGTGAGCCTTTTTTAATGCGCAATTAATTTTATTTTTCTAACCTGCAACCTGAACCAAGCTTTGATTCTGAGTACGGCTTCTGATATGACGATCGATCCTTTTGAGGTAAAAAATCTGCAGATGTAGATATTTTTCTTCTTTCATCAAGCTTAGAACATAATAGTTCATCTTTATCTGCAAATATTTGTTCAACATCTAAAAGCGAATTATTTGAAGGCGAAGAGTTACAATAATCAGCATGCGCTTTACATCTTTTGCCGGCAACTTGAGCTTGTTCCAAAAGATCTTGTAAAAACTGGCTTGAATATCCCATCAAGTCTAAGTCATGTATACCTTCTTCATGTATACCATTTCTGAATGACAACACATGCTGTATACAATCTTGACAATCAAACATAATAGATGCAACTGTATCACGTTGATCAGCATGCGCTGGACACAATTGAC